>CBIHOC010000002.1:0-253917 GCA_966211705.1 uncultured Chryseobacterium sp. | reverse complement strand
CAGACTGACAACCGAAGACTGACAACCGACAACCCCGGGCAACCGGCAACCCCGGACAACCGGCAACTGTATTACCTTTGCCCCGTGAATAAAACGTTTCCCGCCCACCTTTCCCTTTTCATCTCGATGGTGATCTACGCGGCGGGGTTTTCGCTGATCAAAGTGGTGACGCCGGATTACATTTCCCCGGCGGGTTTCGTGGCCCTGCGTGTGCTGGGGGCGACGCCGTTGCTCTGGCTGAGCGGGATGTTCATCAAAGAGCGGGTCGAAAAAAAAGACATCTGGAAGTTCGCGTTGCTTTCGCTGGCGGGCGTTTCGATCAATCAATCGCTGTTCATAAAAGGATTGAGCCTGACCTCGCCGATCAGCGGGGCGATCATCATGATCACGTCTCCTCTTCTTGTGCTGGTGATGGGAAATCTTGTGCTGAAGGAACGTTTCACGTGGCAGCGTGTGTCGGGCATTCTTATCGGTCTTGGCGGCGCGGCGCTGCTGATCCTTTCCGGGGACAATAAAAGTGAGAAGGCGGACAACCTGCTGGGCGACGTTTACATTTTTCTCAACGCGCTTTCGTGGGGCGCATTCCTGGTGCTGGTGAAACCGCTGATGCAGAAGTACCATACGATCACGGTGCTGAAATGGGTGTTCCTGTTCGGCTGCGTGATCCTCATCCCGCTCGGCTTTAACGGGATGACGGACGCGAAATGGGAAACGATGGACGGCTACACGGTGTTCAGCGTTTTGTTCGTGGTGGTGGGCGTAACGTACGTTGCGTACCTGCTGAACGTTTACGGGCTGAAGGCGCTGAGCCCGGCGGTGGTGAGCGCATACATTTACCTGCAGCCGCTGATGGCCGCGGGGATCGCGCTTTACCTGGGAAAGGATTCGCTCTACGTGGACGGGCATTTCGACTGGATGAAAGTCGTGTCGGCGCTGCTGATCTTCGGCGGGGTGATATTGGCCAGCCGGGAGAAGAAATCTTCTTTGAAGGAAAATTCCGCGTGATGGAGCGTTTTCTTTTTCAAGGATAAATTCAAAGATTCAAAATTCAAAAATTGGGGAGGGGGAATCGGCGGGAAGTTTCGGATACATGATCATTGAATTTTGAATCTTTGAATAGTCCCGAGTATTCGGGACGGTTGAATCTTTGAATCCTTCGTTTTCAATACCTTTGCACTCTATGAAATCCATGACCGGTTTCGGCAAAGCTGTAAGCGAGCTGCCGCAGAAAAAAGTGACGGTGGAGATCCGCTCGCTGAACAGCCGACAGCTCGACCTGAACATCCGCATTCCTTCGCTTTACCGTGACAAGGAATCGGAGGTGCGTTCGGAAATTTCGAAGACCGTTGAACGGGGCAAAGTGGATTTTTCCATTTTCATCGAAGCTACGGGTGAAGCCGGGCTGGCGACGATCAACCACACGCTGGCTTCGGCGTACCAGAAGGAGCTGAAAAAGCTGGCGGAGGAATTCGGCGAGGAGCGCAAGGAATATCTTTCCCTGATCATCCGCATGCCGGAAGTGATGCGGCAGGACAAGCAGGAGCTCGACGAGAGCGAATGGAAGTCGGTGGCTGCATCGGTGAAGGGCGCGATCGAATCGTTCAACAAGTTCCGTGACGACGAAGGGAAAGTGCTGGCGGCAGAGCTGCAGCAGCGCATCGACATCATTGCGGCGCGGCTGGAAGAAGTGACGGAGCTCGATCCCCAGCGCGCGAAGGCGGTGCGGGAGCGGCTGGAGAAAAATCTCGCCGAAGCGGCCGCGGCGGAAAACGTCGACAAGAACCGTTTCGAGCAGGAGCTCATCTATTACCTCGAGAAGCTCGACATCACGGAAGAAAAATTGCGCCTGCAAACGCACCTCGATTATTTCACGCAGACCATGGCGGAAGCGTCGAGCGGGCGGAAGCTCGGTTTCATCGCGCAGGAGATCGGCCGCGAGATCAACACGATCGGATCGAAGGCCAACGATGCGGCCATCCAGAAGCTGGTGGTGCAGATGAAGGACGAGCTGGAAAAGATCAAAGAACAACTGCTGAACGTGCTCTGAGTATGACCACTCCCGGAAAGCTCGTGATCTTCTCTGCTCCTTCAGGGGCCGGAAAAACCACGATCGTTCATCGCCTCCTGCAATCCATTCCCTCCCTTGAATTTTCGGTTTCCGCCACCAGCCGCGCCGTCAGAGGCGACGAGCAGCATGGCGTGGATTATTATTTTTTTCCCGAGCCGGAATTCCGCACGCGCATCGAAGCCGGTGAATTCGTGGAATGGGAAGAAGTGTACCCGGGCCAGCTCTACGGCACGCTGCGCGACGAGGTGGACCGCATCTGGCGCAAAGGCCACCACGTGATCTTCGACGTGGATGTGCAGGGCGGACTCAACCTCAAGAAAAAATTCGGCGACGACGCGCTGGCGGTTTTCGTCCGCCCCCCGTCGATGGAAGCGCTCGAACATCGTCTCCGCCACCGTGCCACGGAACCGGAAGAAAAGATCCGCATACGCCTCGAAAAGTCGTCGAAAGAGCTTGCGTTCGAGCCGCATTTCGACCGCTCCATCGTCAACGACGACCTGGTGAAGGCAGTCGCCGAAGCGGAAGAAATGGTCAAAAAATTTTTGGGAATTCCCTCTTGTTGAATTTCATGGACGAGTCCGGCCTTCATTATCAGGGCCGGATCTATCCGACCCTAATAAGATGAAAATCGGATTGTTCTTCGGCTCGTTCAACCCCATCCACGTCGGCCACCTCGTGCTGGCGAATTACATGCTGGAGTTCACCGACCTGGAGCGCATCTGGTTCGTCATTTCCCCGCACAACCCGCTGAAGGAAAAAAAATCCCTGCTGGCCGACCATCACCGCCTGCAGCTCGTGCGCACCGCCATCGGCGAACACACGAAGATGAAAGCGAGCAACATCGAATTCAAATTGCCGCAGCCCTCTTATACGGTGAATACGCTGGCGCATCTCGTGGACAAGCATCCGGCGTATCATTTTTCCCTGATCATGGGCGCGGACAACCTCGCTTCGTTTAAAAAGTGGAAGAATTACGAATACATTCTCCAGCATCACAAACTGTACGTTTACCCGCGCCCGGGTTTCGACGGTGGCGATCTCGCCTCGCATCCCTCGGTGCAGATGACGGAAGCGCCGCTCATGGAAATTTCCTCCACGTTCCTGCGCGCGGCGATCAAGGCGAAAAAAGATGTACGGTTTTATTTCCCGGATGCGGTGTGGCAGTATATCAGGGAGATGCACTTCTACGAGAAGTAATTCAAAGATTCAATCGCTCTCTCGTCTCGTCATGAAAAATGACGAGACGAGAAACGCTATTCAAAATTCAAAGATTCGAAAAAAGGGAAATCCTGCTGTTAAAGGCAGGATTTCCAATTTTGAATCTTTGAATAGTGTCTCCGCCGCAGGCGGAGCACGATTGAATCTTTGAATCTATTCGACGACCAACCTCCGTGTGACGCTTCCACTCTCCGTATTCACCTGCACCGAATAAACTCCGGCGCTGAGCGAAGCGAGGTTCATCGAAGTGGTGTAGCTGCCGGCGGTGGTGTTCTCTGCCTGCGTGTGCACGATGCGGCCGAGGTTGTCGTACACGCTGATGCTGACCTGCTGCGCGCTGCCGAGCGACATGCTGAGCTGGAACGTTCCGGAGCCGGGGTTCGGCATGAGCAGCAACGTGTTTTCAAGCTGCTCCTGGTCGCCGAGACCGTCGGGCTGTGCGGTGCTCAGGTTGGAGATCGAAGAGGAATAGCTGAACGTATTCTGCGACGGGCCTGCAAGGCGCAGCGAGGGCGAGCAACCACCGAACGGGTGAACCGCTTCGATGAGGTAGTACTGCGTGCCTGCCGGCGGAGCGAGGTCGGTGTACGTGAACACACTTCCGGCGACCTGCGTGAGGAGCGTGAGCTGGCTCATGGACGGTCCGCGGAAAATGTTGTACGTGACGATCGGCAATCCTTCGTAAGCGGTCCACTGCAGGTTCCATCCGCCGTTGCCGTTCGGGCTCGTCTGCAAATGGATGGTGCGGTGGTGGTAGCTCGTGTCGGATTCGCCGCCGCAGGAGTCGACCGTGGTGATGATGTAACGGTTCGCCATCACCTGCGGGTTCGACGCCATGTCGATGAACGTGGTGAACTGCGACACCGGTTGTGTTCCGCACAATGCGTACACGCCCGTCACCGCGGTTTCTTTGTAGATGTTATACGAACCGGATGAAGGCGAATTCCAGCGTTCCCACACCACGATGTTTTTGTTCGTCGCCGTGTCGACCGTTACGAAGCAGATCTGTTCGACATTCTGGTTCGTGGAATCGATATAGACGGCAAATGAATCGCTCGCGGTGCCGCACGCGGATGTTACGGTTACCGTGTAGGTGATATTCGCTGTTGCGGTACACCACGGCGACTGGCTGGCCGGGTTGTCGAGGAACGTTGCGGGCGACCAGCTGAAGGTTGCGCCTGTCATATTCGTCCATGCATAAAGCTGGAGGGAATCGCCGCAGCCGATCATTCCGCCGCCGCCGGTGTACACATACCCGCTGAAGGGCGCAGTTGCAACCGTGACGGTATTGGAAACCACGCAGCCTGCCGCGTCCGTTACAGTAACGGAATACGTGCCCGCAGCAACCGGAGAAACGCTCGCCGTGGTTTGTCCGCCGGGCGACCAGAGGTATGAATACGGAGCCTGTCCGCCGGACGCATTCGCATACACAGCACCGGAAGGTGAAGGACAGCTGTCGGGAAGTGAGGTGGGATTGACAACGAGGTTGCTGTTGTTGATCACAGAATCGACGGCTGTCATTACGCAGCCGCTTCCGTTATCGGTTACAGTAACGGTATAGACGCCCGCCGCAAGACCGGTTGCCGTTGCGGCTGTACCGCCCGAAGGCGCCCAGCTGTAGCTGAACGGACCGACACCGCCGGAAACGTTCACCGTGGCAGAGCCCTGGCTTGCGCAAGTGACCGGCGTGGTTGTCGTTGAGAGCACCATGCCGGTGTAGCCGACCGTTACTGTTCCGGATGCGCAGCTTACGCCGTCGTTCACCTGCACGCTGTATGTTCCCGGCGCGAGGTTGGTCGCAGTCGACGTGGTTTGTCCGCCGGGGATCCAGAGGTACGTATAGTTGCCGGTGCCGCCGGTGACGGCGACCGACGCAGTTCCATTGCCATTGCAGCTCGCAGCAACCGATGACATGGTGAGCGTGAGTGAAGATGTGGCAGGCGTGCAGGTGGAACAACCCGTCTGGAAATAAAGACCGGCGACCCCGAGCGTATAACAATCGCCGGAGGAACCTATCGTATAGGAGCACGAGGTTTGTCCGTTGGTGACGGACGTCGAAGCGGAAATTTCATTCCACCAGTTCCACTGCGGCTGTGTGACGTTGTTGCCGTTCATGGAGAGCGTGTAGCCGCTCATCTGCATATCGCCGACCAGCATGAATGCGCTGCCTGCCGTGGAGTTCGCGCAGGCGGTGAAACCGGTCATCGTGTGCGAAAGGTTTCCACCGGTGACCGTGTGGCAGCCGTCGTCGATGACCAGCGTGCCGGTGTACGATGCGTAAGGATCGGTGTAAATAACGAGGAGCGTCGCGCCTTCCACGTCGACCGCGGAGTTGCCGGACGTGATGCTTGTGGGAAGGCCGCTCAGGGTATATGTTCCGCCGCTGATGACAGACGCAGTTACGTCGGCGCGCCACATGTGCGTTCCGTTCATCCCCCAGCACACGTCGACCGAGCTGCCGATGTTGGTCATCACGTAGCTGGTGCTGACGTTCGCGGGGTTGGTGAGGTTGGCGGTGATGCCGGGCGCCACGCCGAGCGCTTCGGTGTAGAGATACGCTTTATCGATCACGGCGCAGGGCGGGAGGTTCACGGTAAGCCCGGCCGGCTGCGGCACACCCACGGGCGTGAATCGCTGGCCGAGGCGTTCCGACGCCATCGTGTAGTTGAGGCCGCACGCGGTGTTGTTGTAAATCGTCGTCAACGTATCGTTACCGTTTTGCGGTGTGTAGATCGGACCCTGGGCGCGTTGCTGGGCGTTGGAAGCTTGCTGCGCCTGCACCCATGCAGGAGTTCCGATAACGGGGCCCTGTGAAATTGCCAGGAACGGCAATGCGAGGAGCGCGATGGTGAGTTGTAAAACCTTTTTCATGTAGGCCGGTTTTTGGTGTAGGGATGATTTCCTTAAAGTTGCGGATTCCGGGGATGGGCTCAAATTCTATTCGACGAACCCGTGCATTCGTGCGGCAAATCGATCATTGCCACACAGCCTGCATTTCGTAATCCGTAACAAATGTGATTTACCCGGAAAGACTTTCCTAAAAGATCGGCCTCATTTCGACTGTTTCCAACTGCATATTATCCGCTGGTTTTCCCAATAAGCAAGCAGGAAAATGGTAAAATAATCTTACGCGTTCACAATCTTATGAACGGGGAAACAGGAAAATGAAAAAGCAAGGGAATTAAGCGTTCACGAGGCTCACCAGCGACTGGAACAGGAATTTTCCGTCGGTGTTGCCGAGTTCGGGATCTGCAGCGCGTTCGGGGTGCGGCATCATGCCGAAGACATTTTTCCCCGCGTTGCAAACGCCTGCGATATTTTCTTCCGCGCCGTTCGGGTTGGCTTCGGGAGTAAGGTTGCCGTTCTCGTCGCAGTAGCGGAAAAGGACCTGCCCGTTCGCGTTCATCTGCTTCAGCGTTTCGGGGTCGGCGTAATAACGGCCTTCACCGTGCGCGATGGGAATCTTCAGGGCTTTATCGGTGGGAACGGCCTGCGTGAGGAGCGTGTCTTTCGTTTGCGCTTTGATGAATACGTTTTTGCAGGTGAACTTCCGTTCGGTGTTGTGCAGCAGCGCGCCCGGGAGCAGGCCGGCTTCGCAGAGGATCTGGAACCCGTTGCAGACGCCGAACACGTAACCGCCTTTGCCGGCGAACTCGATCACCTTCGTCATGATGGGTGAAAAACGCGCGATGGCGCCGGAGCGGAGATAATCGCCGTAGGAGAAGCCGCCGGGAAGCACCACGACGTCCACGCCTTTGAGGTCCGTATCCTTGTGCCAGAGCTCAACCACTTCCTGCCCCATGATCTTGCCGAGAACATAGATCATGTCCTGGTCGCAATTGGAACCGGGGAAAACAACAACGCCGAATTTCATGTGAAAAGGGTGATTTTTTGTGAGTACAAAGATACGGATTCGGCAGCGATTATTTGCCGGAAAACAGCTCGACTCAGCAGTTAACTTCTGCCCATTTATACAATGCGTCTAGGGTTGTACCCAGGGTTCTGCAACTGGTTTTCAAATGTATTGCGGGAATCTCTTTTTCATTTCCCCATACAGGTATGGTTCTTTTACCCGGCTGTCCTTTTATAGGAATATCCATTCTCCATCAAGAACTTCTCCCAACATTTCGTGGGCAGGGGTCGAAAATTTCCCATAAATCAAGCGGTTAGCACCCCCTCTTCGACTTTATCTCCAACCGCATTGAAATTTTTGAGATCGCCTTTCAAGTCTACATAAGCTTTTGAAAACTCTTTGTTCTTGATTTTATTATGCTTCCAACCCAAAACAGAGAGTTCCTTGTCCATTTTTCCGGGAGCTAACTTTATGAGATACTTGAAATATTCGTCAATTGAAAACAACGCCATCTCCTCTGCTTTCTCCTCGGATTCGCCATAACCGGATAATTCAAGCGATGGGAAGTATATAACCATTTGTCTTGTATCCTTATCCCTGTATTTATAGTTCACTAATCGGAAGGCAATCTTCCCTGTGTTCCTATTGATATGCAATGATTCTACCGCCTCTTCGGTTGCTTTTGCATTTTTGAATTTCCTTACTGGAGACATCCTATTTCTTATTTCTAAGTACAAAATTACATTTCTGTAGGGCGATTGTCAATTAGTTTGAAATTCAAAGAAAAACAATATTGCTTAAAAATATAAACCACAGGTAATGTACGACTCTCACCATGTCCACGACCTCAGCCCGAGATAATAGGAAATCCCGATGCTCAGCAGCAGCAGCAGGAAGATCGACTCCGCCAGCCAGAGCCGCCGGGCCACGAGGAAGTAGTTGGAAATGAACAGGGCCAGCGGGTACACGAGGAACAGGAAACCCGCCACCGCGAAATTCTGTGCCGGTAAAATGGCGGCCAGCGAAAACACAACGAACCAGACCATTACCGAAATGCCTTTTTTCGTTTTCAGCGTCGACGTGCCCGCCCCGGAGAGGAAGCGCCCGCCGGCCACGAACAGCAGCAGCCCGGTCATGGCCGACAGGAAGTAATATTCGACGGGCAGCTTCAGGAAAAAATCGCGGCTGACGATGGGCTCGATGAGCAGGCGGCGGGTCATGCCCTGCAGCTGGTCGTTCCAGAAGAAATAAACGCCGGTGTAGATCGGCGCCACCGTCGAGCCGAGGATGAGGATCACCCACTCGCGCCAGATGAACGGCCGGAGGATAACGATGGCGGCGATGGCGAACAGCAGGAACACGATGGACGGCAGGTAAAACAGGGCCGCAATGCCGATGAAGATCCCCGCGTTGAACACCGCGCCGAACGCTTTATCCTGGCGGTAGGTGCCGAGCAGGAAATGCAGCGCGCCGAGCAGGAAAAAACCCGCGATCAGTTGGGGATGCAGCCAGAGCAGTCCCGGCGTGCAGGCCGAGAGCACCACGAACAGCAGCGCGGGCAGCCAGGAGCGGCGGGTAAGGATGTGATGCTGGTAAATGATGTAGTTCAGCAGGAACGCCTCGCCCAGGGAAATGAGGAACCCCAGGATCACGGCAGCCTGCGGGTTGGCGCGCAGCAGCGGGTCGATGGCCGCATAAAAAGGCATGTGGACCAGCGGGGCCGGCGGGGAAGGATGCAGGAACCCGGGCAGCCAGAGCAGCACGCCCACGAGCGGTATCAGGACAAGCGAAAGCGGCTGGTGCGTGCGGGCTGTGCGGATGAACACGGTGTAAAAATAGGGATTGGGGGATTAGGGGATTGGGGGTGTACGGGAATTAAATCAACGTGTTCCAAACAATAGTGGGGATTGGGGGAATGGGGGATTAGGGGATTAAGGGTGTAAAACCGGTACACTTCAATATGACCCTAAATCCCCATTTCCCTAATTCCCTATTCCCCTAATTCCTTTCCCCCCACATTGCAGATTTCAATGAATTATTAACTTTGTCCCGATTCAAAAACACCCTGATCATGCAACAAGAAGGTTTCTGGTACAGCGTCGGCCGCGGATTTTACAAGTTCTTCGAAGCGCTCGAATGGACATACGATCATCTGACCCCGAACATCATTTTCATCATCCTCGGCGCCATCTGCATGGTGTGGTGGATCCTGTGGCAGCACAAGTACAACAAGAAAGCGATCGAAACCGGCGGGTATAAATAAGCTTCCCGTAAAAAGATAAAAAGCCTCGCCCGGGAACCGGACGAGGCTTTATTTTTTCGTCGTATGAAAAGCATTTTACCGTACGAAAAGCTTACGCTCCTGAGCAAGCTTCCGCCGGAAGAGGTAGCGTCGCGACTGCGAAAAAATATGAGCGACGGCCGCTTCAAAAAAGAATACATCGGCGAGCTGAGGGGAAACCGGTTTTCCATGCGCCGGAACATCAGCTACCGGAACTCGTTCCTGCCGATGATCACCGGTTTCATTTTTTCCGACCCGCACGGCACAAAGATCACCGTGGATATGCGGCTGCACACAGCTGTACTGGTGTTTGTCCTCATCTGGCTGGCCATCACCGGCGTGATGGGAGTTGCCGGCATCGTATGGGCTATCCGGCACTCCGGCACGAGCGACCTCAGCATCGAACTGTTCGTGCCTTTGCTGATGTTCCTCGGCGTTGCGCTGATGACAATTCTCGCTTTCAAATTCGAAAGCTACGACTCGAAAAAATTCCTGCGCGGATTGTTCGAAGCAGAAGAGGTGAAATAACCTCATAAAACCCGCCAAAAGCCTTTGGGAAAAGCGCGCACGGAATTTTTGCGGTTTTGATCTTTGTACTTTTTGTTTCACAAAACCTGCACTCATGAAACAAAAATTACTCGCTGCTTTTCACCGGCCGCGTAGTCCTCATGCAAACGCTCGAAGGCGGACGCGTCCACACACTGTCGACGGGGGTTCCGGCGGGTGTTTATTTCCCGACGTTCCTTTCGGGCGACCAGGCGAGCACAAAAAAACTGGTGGTGGAATAAACCATTCACTTTCCATAAAAAACCCCGGGCAGATCATCCGGGGTTTTTCTTTTTCCTGTCACCAGGCTAAACTTTCTCTTTGAATTTCATCAAATCCTGCCCGATGTCTTTCCGGAAATAACAACCTTCGAATTTCACCGCATCCGCAGCGGCGTAAGAACGTGCAACCGCTTCTTCGATCGAATTCCCGAATGCGGTGAACGCAAGAATGCGCCCGCCGTTCGTGACGATCTTTCCATCCGCGTTTTTTGTGCCGGCGTGAAATGCGACTGCGTCCTTCACATTTTCCAGCCCGGAAATTTCTTTCCCTTTTTCGTAATCGCCGGGATAACCGCCTGCGACCATCATCACCGTTGTGGCCGTGCGCGGGTCGAGCTCGAACTGAAAATCGTTCAGCTTCTTCTCTCCCACCGCGATGAACAGCTCGAGCAGATCGCTTTTTATGCGCGGGAGCACGACTTCGGTTTCGGGATCGCCCATGCGGCAGTTGTATTCGATCACTTTCGGATCGCCGTTGTCGTTCATCAACCCGATGAAGATGAAACCGACGTAGGGAATGTTGTCCGTTTTCAAACCTTCGATCGTGGGCTTCACGATGCGCTCTTCCACTTTCGCGAGGAACGCTTCGTCGGCAAACGGAACGGGAGAGACCGCACCCATGCCGCCGGTGTTGAGGCCGGTGTCGCCATCGCCGATGCGCTTGTAATCTTTCGCCGCGGGAAGCAGCTTGTACGAAACCCCGTCGGTGAGCACGAACACGGAAAGCTCGATGCCTTTGAGGAATTCTTCGATGACCACTTTGCTGCTCGCGTCGCCGAACTTCGCATCGGCCAGCATGGCTTTTAATTCCGCTTTCGCTTCCCCGAGCGTGTGCGGGATGACGACGCCTTTCCCCGCGGCAAGACCGTCGGCTTTCAAAACGTACGGCGGTTGCAATCCTGCGAGGAACGCGTAACCTTCTTCGAGCGTGTCTTTCGTGAACGTGGCGTAAGCGGCGGTGGGAACGCCGTGGCGGAACATGAACTGCTTGGAGAAATCCTTGCTGCCTTCGAGCTGCGCGCCCATCTGCGGCGGACCGATGACGGGAATGGTTGCCAATTGCTCATCCGCAAGAAAAAAATCATGCACGCCTTTCACCAGCGGATCTTCCGGCCCGACCACAACGAGCTTTATGTCATTTTCCAGCACGAACTTTTTGATCGCAGGAAAATCCGTGGCGGACATGTTTACGTTCGTTCCGCATAGCGCCGTTCCCGCATTACCCGGGGCGATGAACAGTTTCGACATTTTTTTGCTTTGGGATAATTTCCAGGCGAAAGCATGCTCGCGGCCGCCGCTGCCTAATAAGAGTACGTTCATGGAGACAAAAGTAATGTGCAGATGTGTAGATGTGCAGATGTGCGGATGAAAAATGTGCCGATGCGTCGAAATGCCGATGTGCCGATTGGGTTTCCTTTTGAAGGCGGGCGAATGTGCGAATCTGCATATCTGCACATCCTCACATCTGCACATCTATTTTCCCCAGCAGCCAGTTCAAATCGGCAACATTCCTGTTCTCTTCTACTTTCTTCCGGATCGCGGCGACTTTTCTTCGTACGCCGGAAGCGCGCATGAGCTGCGTTGTGTAGCGGATAAGGTTGAGGTAGATGGTGCGCTGGTAATCGGAGACGAGCTTGTTGCGTTTGAGGAACGTGCGGAAGGCGGTGGCGTGGTAAAAAAAGGAATCGGCCTCATCGAGCTCGAAGTAGGTTTTCAACAGGATGGATTTGGAATCGAGCTGGTAGTAGACGTCGGAGAATTCCACTTTGCGGAGCAGCTGGAGAGAGCGGGAATATTCACCGGTGGCGAAATAAAGGTTCGCCTGGTTATATACGTACGCATTCTCGCGTTCGGCGGGCAGGAGGCTTTGTTTGTAGTTCCCGATGAAATCGCTGCACCAGCCGAATTCTTTCAGGCGCAGGCTGATGGTGACAATGTTTTTATAATCCCAGTGCGAAAGATGTCCTTCCGACATCAGCACTTTGTTGGCGATCGTGATCTTGAAAATTTCGAAAAGCGTTTGCTGCCAGGAAATGTTGCCGAGGTTGATCTTCTTGATGCAATAGTTGAGCACGTACTGGTACATTTCCCGCAGCTCGGTGAGCGTGAATTTCGTTTCGTGCTCCATCAATAATTTCCGCAGCTGGGTGAAATGCTCTTCGTTCTCGCTTTCGAGCAGCGTCATGAGGATGCGGAAGTACACGCGGATCACGGGTGTGTCTTCGTAGCTTTTGTTGCGCAGGTGCGAAAGGATTTCGTCGAGCAGGAACACTTTGTAATCCACGGAGAGAATGTTCCGTACGTTGAAAATTTCGCAGCAGAGCTGCAGCTTCCGCGCGAGGTAGAAACGGTCGAGGTATTCCACCACTTCACCGATGTTGCTTTTTTCATCGCGTTTCATGCCCGCCGTTGCATTCACCAGGTGCACCAGCTCCGATTCGTAGCAATGCTGGTAATACGCCGTGTCGCGCACGACGCTCGTTTCTTTTTCTTCTTCGAACGCGAGGCGATGGCTGTTGTACGCTTTCACCGCCTTGCGCGCGGCCAGCTCGCGGGAAAGCACCTGCGAAAACAAGGCGCCGTCATTCTCAAATCCCCTCCGCGCGATGAACCGCTCGATGCGCGCCACAAGATCGCTGACGAGGTAGCGGTAGTGCTGGTCGCTGAACCGCCTGCCGGGGAAACAACGCCGGAACACCGATGTTTTGTCGGGATCGGCGCCGGTGTCGCGCACCACGGGGCACAGCACGTCGAAGAGGCGCAGGAGTTTTTTGTCGGTTTCCCCTTTCCCCGCTTCCAGCCCGGCGCGGAACAGGGGCAGCTCGGCAGGCTCCAGGGCACGGATCAAACCATTGATCTTGGCGGGTTTCATTTTGTACTATTCCGACAAATTTAGTTCTTTAAGATGAATTTCAAACTACATCAAATTGCTTTAATTAGGGTCGGATATATCCGACCCTAATGATTTGGTGCATTCAAAATGTGCCAACATTGTTCCGACAAATGCGATTTTTTGTGTTTTTTTGCCTCAACTTCCCGCCCTACGTTTGTACCGTGATAGTTTCTCCTGTACCCAACAATAAAACGCAACACATGAAAGCGTTCATCTCTACACTCCGGATCAGCCTCCTCGCTGTCCTGCTCTGCACCACAACCGTGCACGCGCAATGGAACACCCTTAACCACGACGCGACGGTCAACCGCAGCATCTCGGACATTTTCTTCGTCAGCAGCACGGGCTATGCTGCCGGCTGGCGGGCCGACGCCGTTTCGTGGGGAACGCGCGGGCTGCTGTACAAAACAACGGACGGCGGACAAACGTGGAGCACGATCATGGTCCCGCTGGTCGTCGGCACCGATTCGGTCCAGGGGCTCAAATCCATCCATTTCACCTCGCCGAACACCGGGTACGCCGCAACGATCTGCTATTCGACGAATAATGTCTCGGGCATCTATTACGGCGCCCTGCTGAAAACGACGGACGGCGGGCAAACGTGGACTTCCCTGTATTCGATGAAGAACCAGATCAACTGGTCGAACGGGAACACCACGCATTTCGACCACATCACCTTCTCCGATCAATACACCGGCTTTATTTCCGGCTGGCGCAACCTTGGCGTTAACACGTACGACGGGCTTACGTTCACCACTTATAACGGCGGCAATAGCTGGGTGCAGAACACCGCCTTCACCGGCACAGGGACGCAGGCGCATGCGTCTTATTTCGAAAGCAACGGGACCGGCAGCGTTGCCGGCGGAAAACCGATGGGACTTTCCGGCCCCTACAACGGGCGCATCGCACGATCGACGAACTGGGGCAACACGTGGAACGTTACGTTCATCGATAACGACTACGCCTACGTAGACATTCATTTCCCCGTGGCCCAGGTCGGTTATGCGGTCGGCGATTCGATGTACTTCACGACTGCGGGCGCGAGCAACGGCAAGCTGGTGAAAACGACGAACGGCGGAATTTCCTGGAGCCAGCAAGCCCTCTTCACCAATTTCAAACCGCTGTGCGTATTCTTCACCAGCGCAACGGAAGGATACATCGGTGGAGAAACGGCGGCGGGCAACGCGGCGATCCGCAAAACAACGGACGGCGGCGTGACGTGGACGAATGAAGTGTATCCCGACATCGCAACCGCAAGCCTGGTTACCTCGATCCATTTTTCAACGCCCGTAACCGGCTACGCCACGAACAGCTGGACGAACAGCAATTCCGTCTACGGCGCTTTCCTCAGCTCCACGTGTGCCGTGTTCGCCGGTCCCGACACGTCGTTCTGCCAGGCCGCAGGACAAATTTTCGCAACACCGGGAACGCCCGGCAACGACTACGTGTATTCCTGGTCGCCGGCAACCGGCCTGAGCGATCCGAACGCGCAGGCGCCTTTTGTGAGCCAGGTCAGCAACCAGCAGTACGTCGTCACGATGACCGACACAGTCACCAGTTGCACGGCGACGGATACGATCGTGGTCAGCGCCTACAGCGCCAGCTTCGGCCCGGAATATTTCTGCACCGGCGACTCCGTGCTGCTCGATCTCGGCCCGGGCGGAACGAACTATAACTGGCAAATGTTCACCGACACCAATAACGTAACGACATTCCTCAATGCAACTACGCAGACACTCTGGGCGGATGAGCCGGGCTATTACCTGGCTTATGCAACATTCCCGGGGTGCGGCACACTGACAAGCAACATCCAGGTGATCGATTCCTGCACCACAAGCAGCAACTGCTGGAACCTCTTTACCTACCAGCATAACCCGTACACCTGCGGCGATTCGGTGCTCTTCGTCGGTACCGGCAGCGGCAGCGTCACCAGCTGGACGTGGGACATGGGCGACGGCAATGTTTATTCAGGCCCGACACTTTCAACCCTATACCATAATTACACCGCAGGCACGTACACCGTTACGCTGACCACGATAAACAACACCAACTGCACGGCAGTTACGTCGCTTGTCGTTACCGTTACAGCCGGCGTGAACGTGAATGCAGGCCCTGACAGCGTCTACTGCGGGCAGCCGGTACAGCTGGCGGCAACGCCACAGGCGTCCGGCAGCTATACCTATTCGTGGTCGCCGGCGAACCTGCTTCAGAATCCCGCTTCGCAGACACCGTTCGGTTTCTACGGCGATCATTTGAACAACCAGCCATTCATCGTAACAATGACGGATGCAGCTACGGGTTGCACTGCCACGGATACGGTAATTGCTTCCTCCTACTGGCCTGTGCTGACCAACCCGGTATACATCTGTCCCGGCGATTCCGTGCTGCTCGATTTCGGCCCGGGCGCAAGCATCTACCTCTGGCAATTCTATTATGACACCGCCGGAAACCAGGTGCCGCTTAACGTAACCATGCAGACCTTGTGGATCGATGAGCCGGGCATGTATGTCGGCTACGCCAACTTCCCGGGATGCGGAAACATCACCAGCAACATCCAGGCGATCGATTCGTGCACCACGAGCAGCAACTGCTGGAACATCATGACCTACCAGCACAACCCGTATACCTGCGGCGACTCTGTGCTCTTCATCGGAACAGGCAGCGGAAGTGTCGTGAGCTGGACATGGGACATGGGCGACGGCAATGTCTATTCCGGTCCGGCACTTTCGATGCTGTACCATAATTACACCGCAGGCACGTACACCGTCACGCTGACCACGGTCGACAACACCAATTGCACGGCGGTTTCGTCACTGATCATTACTGTCACTGCAGGCGTGGGTGTGAGCGCAGGAGCCGACACAACCTTCTGCCAGCAGCAGGGACAACTCAACGCGATTCCATTCACGCCCGGAAGCTATACGTTCTCCTGGTCGCCGGCGAACGGGCTGGATGACCCGAACATTCAAAATCCGAATGTCATCAGCGGCGTGAGCAGCCAGCAGTACGTCGTAACGATGACCGACACGGCGACGGGCTGCACGGCAACGGACACGGTGATCGTTTCCGCATATTATTTCTCCAACGACACCGTGTACATCTGCGACAGCAGCTACGTCACGCTCGATCTCGGCCCGGGCGCATCCAACTATTACTGGCAGCATTACCTGGATACCGCCGGCAACCTGTTCCCCATCAACGTCACAACACAAACGCTTTCGGTCAACCAGCCCGGGCAGTACCTGGCGTTCGCCTCCTTCCCCGGCTGCGGCACGCTGACCAACCTCTTCTACGTGGTCGACTCCTGCAACGTGTACGTGTCCGACGTGTGGCCGGGCGACTGCAACTACGATCTCGTGGCGAACATGGCGGATGCGCTGCACATCGGTCTCGGTTACGGCGCGACGGATGCAACACGCCCGAATGCGACGCCGTCCTGGTACCCGCAGCCGATGACGGACTGGGCGCAGAGCTTTACAAACTGCAATTACAAGCATGCCGATGCGGACGGTGACGGTGTGATCAACGTGAACGACACATTGCCGATCTCGCTCAACTACGGGAACACCCACCCGTTCCGCCTCGGGCAGCCTGAGTTCATCGCCAGCGCGCCCACGCTCACGCTCATCGCCAACTACGACACGGTCGGGCTGCAAACGCTTGTTACGATCGACGTGCAGCTCGGCAGCGCAGCGCTCCCGGTCGACAGCCTGTACGGCATCTCTTTCCGCATCACCGCCGACGCCGGCCTGATCGACACCACGCTGACGGTGATCAACCTCAACACCACCTGGCTCGGCACGATGGGCGGAAACATGTTCGGGTTCCGGAAAGCGTTCCCCGGCGGCGGGCGCATCGACGTCGCAGAATCACGCAACGACCACCTGAACCGCCTGAACGGAAGCGGAACGATCGCCACATTCTCCATCGTCACCACGGATAATCTTTCCGGCATCGCCATCTGCCACATCGACGTTACGGAAGTCACCGCGGTTACCGCTTCGCAGCATTACCTCGCCATCAATGTCGTCAACGATTCGGTGGTGATCAACCCCGCGGCGCCTGCGGGCATTGAAGAACCGGGTGCAGAGACCGGCTTCACCGCGTACCCGAACCCGGCGAATGAGCAGGTGACGGTGCAAACCGGCAAAACCGCTTCCCGCATCGAGATCTGCGACATGCTGGGCCGTACGGTGCAGTGGGCAAGCCCCGCGTCGACCACCACAGTTTTCAACACATCGGCACTTGCGGATGGCGTTTACCTCATCCGTGTCTACAGCGGCAGCTCCGTCACCACGCAAAAGCTGACGGTGACCCGCTAATCCCCCTTCTGCCTCCCGGCAGACATCTCTCCTGGCCCCGGCAAACGGCAGGAATATCCAAAACCCATGAAGGAACACAACGTGTTTCCTTCATGGGTTTTTACCAATGGTCGATGAAAGCGCGCATTCGGTCTGAATGGCGCAACTCTTGCAGTCTTAATTACGTTAACTTACATGGAATCTCCCGTTCCGCTCATTACCCTTAAACCCAAAACACATGAAAAAGATCCTGATGCTCTTGCTCCCGCTGGGCCTCTTAATGGGCAGCGGCAGCTGCGTCGTCGTTAAGCATGATAACGGCAAGCACAAAGGCTGGTATAAGAATCGTCACAACCCGCATCACCCTGCCAGCGACAATCCCGGTAACGCGAACCAGAAAGGGAAAGGAAAAGGGAAACAGAAATAACGGATGAAAAAAACACTGCTTTTTTTGCTCCCGGTGCTCTTCTTCGCCGGGAGCTGCCTTGTGGCCGTGCCGAAAGAAGAACGTGGAAAGCGCCAGGGCTGGTTCAAAAACCGGAATAACCCGCATTACGTTGCTCCTGAAAAAGAGAAGAAGGAAAAGGCGAAGTAGCTCTTCCGCAAACTATCGACAGTTTTCCGCAAAGCGTCGAGAAATTCCCCCTGAACGCGCCCCGGAAATGTTTCTTTGTTCCCGAAAGACATTTAAAGAACTCCGTTTCGTTTTCCTGTCCTGGAACAATTTCCGGCAGAAGTTACGAGGACAGAAAAAGGAACGGAACCTAACAGGAAAGTCTCTTAACCGGCAGTAGGGGCTTTCTTACAAAAAAGAGGCTACTCTTCATTGAGTAAGCCTCTTTTTTCTGCTAACACGCAAAAGCCAGGCGCACTTGATGTGCGGATGTGCAGATGTGCAGATGTGAAAATGTGCAGATTTACATTGCCGCTGGCTGGCTCGTAAGGTTGGAAGATCATTTCCATGTAATTACACAACCAATCTGCATATTTTCACATCTGCACATCCGCACATTATTTCTCTTCGCGTACAAAAATCAGCGACCCCGAGTTGATGCAGTAGCGCTGGCCGGTGGGCGGGGGACCGTCGTCGAACACGTGGCCGAGGTGGCCGCCGCATTTCTTGCAGGTCACTTCCGTGCGGGTCATGCCGTAGCTGGAGTCGTGGTGATAGTCGACCGCGGTGGAATCCCAGGGAAGGGAAAAGCTCGGCCATCCGCAGCCGGAATCGAATTTTTCGCCCGAGGAGAAAAGCACCGCGCCGCAGCCGGCGCACTTGTAAATGCCCTTCTCGTGGTTATCCCAGTACTGCCCGGTGAACGCGCGTTCCGTTCCTTTTTCGCGGAGGATGTGATATTGATCGGGCGACAATTGCCTGCGCCATTCTTCATCGGATTTTACCACTTTGTTCGTGTCCATTTTCGTGTGCGTTAAAGTATCGCCGGAAGCCATTTCTTTCCCGGGGATCGTATCCGGCGCCGAGCAGCTTATGGTGAGCGCCAGGAAAAGTGTCGTGTGAAAGAGCATCTTCATCGGTTTTGTTTCCACAATATACGCGCCGATGCAGTTCGCGGATTGAGGAATAAAGACCGGGAATGTTAAAACGAGTTAAGGAGAAAAAAAGGTTTTAGGTATTAGGCCTTAGGTATTAGGCAAGGTTATTTTCCTAAGTCCTAAGACCTAATACCTCGTTACCTGTTCCTGCTCAGGAAAACCCTGTATTTCCCCACCGTCAGCACCGTTCCTTCCACTTCTTTCCCCAGGTGGAGATTTGCGCCGGTGGCGTGGCCCACGCGGTTGACGGCGCTGCTGGTGAGGTCGAACGCGGTCACTTCGTGGTTCTCACCCTGGTAGGCAAGCGCGTCCTGCGCGGCGGTGTAGTTCTCGTCTTCGCCCGGGCGGCGGTCGAGCTGCTTTTTCGCCCAGCGCATGGCGTACTGGCCGGGCGTGAGGCTCGCGGTCGCATGACCGGTAACATCGTTCGTGATCGCGGGAGAATAAGTGCCGGGCATTGAAACCGCCCCATCGTAATTCGCAGCGAGCGCGGGAAGGTTCGTGTTCGCGGCAATGGCGGTGAACGGCTCGCGGACTTCTTTCACCGCGGGAGTAACGGTTGTGCCGTTCTCTTTTTTCACGGCAGTGCTGCCGGCGTCGGAAGATGAATTTTCCTTCACAGCAGCATCGTTCACATCCGCCAGCTGGTTGCCCGGTGCAATGGGAGCGATCGTGTTGCTGTTATTGTTTTTCGTTTTCGCCGTATCCACGCCCGCGATCGTGCCGCCGCCGTTCGTATCCACAACGGTATCGTTCGTCGAGAACCAGTAAATGCCGATCAGCAGCGCGATGGCCGCAGCGGCGGAGAAGCGGATGTCCAGCAGCCACCAGAACGCGCCGCGGTCTTTGCGCTTCAACGATTCCTTGTCGTCGAACACGATCGTCGCATCCGCTTCGAGTTTTGTCTTCGCAAACAATGCGTATGCCTTTTGCCGTGCCGGGTGAGCGGCCACGAACGCTGCCAGGGATTTCTCCGCATCCGCGTTCAGCAAACCTTCCACCGAAGCGATGGCGGTTTCTTCGAAATTTTCTTCCGTAACAACGAGCGGCGTTTTCTTCAGCGAAGCTTTCGCTTCGAACACTACGTCCGTTTCGGGCTGCAGCTTCGTCTGTGTAAACAGCGCGTATTCCTTCTCCAGCTCCGGGTGCGCCGCCAGGAACGCGTTGAACTGTGCCAGCATTTCGCCGCTCAGTTCCCCGTCGATCGCGGCAACCGCGTATTCCGCAAAATTTTCTTCCGTCACCAGCGCCGATTTTTTCAGCGCGTCTTTTCCTTCGAAGACGATCTCCTCTTCCGGCTCGAGAATGGCCCTGCGCAGCAATTCCAGCTCCTTACGTTTGTCCGGGTGCTGCGCCAGGAACGCATCCAGCAGCCGCTGCTCGTTCGCATTCAGCGTCCCTTCCACCGCGCCCACCAAAAATTCCTCGTAGTTCGCTTCCGAAATTCCGTCCGCCGCCGGCGCCTGTTTCTTCAGCACGTCTTTCAGGCCGAACGTCACTTTGCTGTCCGGCGAAAATGCAACTGCGTCGTAGCTGTCGAACACCTCGCGCAGGTCCGGGTTCAGCACCAGAAACGCAAACAGCTCCTCCACCCCTTCTTTCGAAAGGCGTCCCTCGTAGTAATCGAGGAACCAGGCTTCAGCGTTGTTGCGGTTAATTTTCATTTCTTTTCCATTCGGGCCGGATCCCATCCGGCCCCAAAGTGGTCGCTAGACAACTTTCTCTATACTTCCAATGTAATTTTTCAAAAACGTTCTTGCCCTGAAGATGTAAACTTTCACCTGCGATTCACTCAGTCCCGTTATTTCACCAATTTCTTCGTACGAATACCCTTCATAGTCCCGCAGCAGCACCACCGACTTCTGAATTTCCGGGAGCTTGTTCAGCGCTTCGTTCAGAATTTCTTTCAGGTCGCTGTACTGCCGGTTGTGCGACACCGCGATCATCGGCGCCTCTTCCATCGTGCCCTGGCGCTTGTCCTTGCGCAGGTAATCGATCATCGTGCGGTACGCCGTCGTAAACATGTACGATTTCGCGTTCTTCGCCTCCGTTTCGGAGACTTTCACCCACATTTTTTCGTAGGTGTCCTGCACGATGTCCTTCGCCTTGTCCTTATCCTTTACGTTCTTCAGGATAAACCGGTACAGGCTGTCGGCATACAGGTCAACGCAGCGGTTATATTCGTC
Source organism: uncultured Chryseobacterium sp. (assembly GCA_966211705.1). Taxonomy (GTDB): domain Bacteria; phylum Bacteroidota; class Bacteroidia; order Palsa-965; family Palsa-965. Next base: position 232,739 of record CBIHOC010000002.1, on the reverse strand, counting down.
TACGGTCATTTCTGGTCAGGTCTGTGCATAAGACGGACTTGCATGGGGTGAAGTTACAGGGGATTGGAAGGAAATGCAATTACTACTGACAATCAATATATTACATTGCAGAAAAGCCTGTTTTTGGCGGGCTCTCGTCACGTCAAAGACGCGACGAGACCGGGCTATCCGCTATTACTCCTCGTCCTGCGTCCTGCGGGGTAACCGCTGCTATCCCTGCCCGAAAGAGTTTTCACCTCACCCGCACAAAACCATCTTCTCCTCCTTTCCTTCAACGTACCATTCCCGCAGCCCAGGTCTTTCACTTTCCCTACCTTTAATCATGCGCACGTTTTTCGCCGGCATTTTACTCCTGCTGACCTGGCTCCCCGCCCCCGCACAATCCCGCGCGCTCGATTCGAGCATTTGCGTCAGCATCGCGCGCTTCGACACCACCCACACACAAAAGTTTTCCGCGCTTTACTCCGCTGCAGTTGCCGGCGGCCTGTATACCCGCCTCGATACGATCAGCTACACCCACGCTTTTATCGACGCAACGATCGTCGTGTCGGAAGAAGATACATTCCTCTCCATCAAAGAATGGTATTTCTCCGGCCCGGATTCTATGCCGTATCTCGTATTTGTCGATAACAGCGATATATCGGGCGACGATTACTTCAACCTTCCGTTTGCAAAACTCCGCCGCGACTACAAGCGGTTACAGCCGGTGCAATCGTTAGCGTACGACCGGGTGCAGATCTACACGCACGGCTGCATACAGCCAAGGTGGGGAAAAGCGCGCAAGCGGGTAAGGGAAAAATTGCAAAGCATGTATCGCATCCAGGTCTCCGTCGACCGGTCCGCGTCCGCCCCGAAAGTGTCGATGCAGACGCCGGCAAAACATCCTTTGTTTTTCGTAAAGCGGCAGGGCGGAAAATTCTGAGTTTATTTCACCCGCACAAACACCATCTTCCCCTTCACCTCCCGCAGCGTATCCTCCCCCACCCGCGTGTACTTCACCACGCCATACGTCTTATCCTTAAACGTCAGCTCCACCTCATCCCCCGCGCACGTCCACGTCCCGCCGAACTTCGTGTGCCGCACCACATGAAACGCCTGCACAAATTTGCCGTTCGCTTTCAGCTCCAGGTCCACATTCGTCCCCGAGCGATATTTCCCCACGACACTTTTCCCCTCCACAACATTCACAGCAACTCCACCCGCAAAACAGGGAAGCAACAACAGTATCATCAACAACTTTTTCATCCCGTTTTTTCTATCCTTTGTTCTTTTCCATTTCCGGTTTAAAGATCTTCGCATCCGCCACAAACGTCCCGAACGGCAGCAGCGAAGCCAGCAACGCCCAGGATATTTTCACCAGCGACCACTTCCTCTCCACCGCCACCACGATCACCCACACACAGTACGCCACGAACAGCACGCCATGCGCCATGCCCACCGGGTACGTCGGCTCCGGAATCTTCCACACATATTTCAGCGGCATGCACACACCGAGCAGCAGCAGGTAGCTGATCCCTTCAAGTATAGCAAGCAATCGTAAACGACCGAGATTCGTTTTCAGCATGCGCGAAAGGTAGTTAAATCGAGGTGAAAAATGTGCAGATGTGCAGATGTGCAAATATGCAGATGTGAAGTTCACATGCGGCCATTTATTATCTACACGTCATTTGCACATCTGCATATTTGCACATCATGCGCGTTAGCCCGCGCGCAGCTACTCATCCCGCTCGATCACGTTCAGCTCCAGCTTCTGCAGGCCGTTCAATTTTCCCAGCTGATCGTTCAGCGCAGTTGCATCGCCGGCGATGATGAGCTTGTAGCTGTACGACGTGAAATATTTTTTGATCGTCTTGTTCAACGCCTCCAGGTCGATCGCATCGATGTCGGCGAGATACTGCCTGCGTTTTGCGTAGTCCTTGTACACCCACGGATTGATGAGCGAACAGAAAGACGCGGGCTCTTCGAGGCTGAGGATGTCGGCTTTCAGCATGGTTTTGAACTTGCGCAGCTCGGCTTCGGTGGCGCCGTTTTTGTGAAAATTATCGAGCACCTCATCGAAGGCGGTGATCGTGCTGTGCATCACTTCGGGGCGCACCTGCGTTTTCGCGCGGAAGATGCCGTCGTTCTGCGCCTCGCTGAACGTGCTGTAAATGCCGTACGTGTAGCCGCGCTTCTCGCGGACCTCGTTCATGAGCCGGTCGGTGAAAATGGCGTTGGCGATGTTGAATGCCACGACGTCCTTGTCTCCCGCGCCGGGCGCTTTTTTCATCCACTCGAGGCAGGCCTGCGTGGCGCCGTCTTTCCCGATGAACGCATACGTTTTCCCTTTGATCGGCGGAATGTCGTACGAGGCGCCGTTCACTTCACCGTAGGCTGCCGTCCAGCCGCCGAAATATTTTTCGATCAGCTTTTTCACCTGCTCACGGTCGGGCTTGCCGGTCACGACGAGCTTCGTATTTCCCGGCGTGTAGTTGAAGCTGTAAAATTCGTAAACCTGCGTAGCGGTCAACTTTTTGTACTGCGTTTCATAATAATGCCGCCCGAGCGGGTGCGCGGTGCCGTACACGAAATAATCGCCGTACACGTTCGCGAGATCGCCGATGTCCATCTTCGACGGCTTGTTCTGCGAAAGGGCAAATCCTTTCACCTCGTCGATCTCCTGCTGCGGGAACGCCGGCTTCAGCAGCACGTACGAAGCGAGCTCCATGCCTTGTTCGATGTCCTTGTTCAGGAACTGCGCGGTGAGCTGCGTAAAATTCTTATTCGACGACGCGCTGATCGATCCGCCCGTTCGGTACAAAATGCGGTCCTGTTCGATGCGCGTATATTTCGCGTTCCCCAGCAGCAGCGAGCTCGCCGTGAGGCCCGCCAGTCCCTGCTGCCCGGGCGTTTCGCTCTTTTTCCCGACATTGACAAAGAACGTGAACGTGGTCACGGGAAGCTGCCCGTAGTCGGCGAAGATCACTTCAAGGCCGTTCTTCAGCTTGTACCGCTCGACCTCCGGGAACGGGTTGTTGTCCTGAACGGTCGCCGAGACGAAGAGGAACATCGCGGCGATGAGGGCGAACTGGAAAAAACTTCTTTTCATAAAACAGAATTTTACCCTGCTTGTCCGAGTCCTTCGACAAGCTCAGGACTCGGACAAACTGTTGAGTTATGGCGCCGGTTTGATGTTGATCATGTCCACGTGGTCTACGCTGAGGTACGTCGCCGCAACGCGCTTCAGGTCGTCCTGCGTTACTTTTTTATAATCGCCGGCGATCGTTCCCGCGCGGTTGTGATCGCGGAAATAATATTCCGCCATGCCCAGCTGCCCGGCGATGCTGGAGGAAGAATACGCGCTCAGCGTTTGTTCCGCCTCCAGGCTGAGCAGAAAGTCGTCGATCTTTTCCTGCGGCACGCCGTCGGCGATCACGCGGTCCATTTCTTCGCGTATGGCTTTTTTCACCTTGATGTTGCCCGGCTGCGGGGCCATGAACACGTCGAACTGCGTGCGCGACGGGTACAGGCTCCAGCTTTCGTTCGAACGGACGATGGCGAATGCGCTGTGCTCTTTTTTCACCAGGCGTTCGTTCAGGATGGAATTTTCGTCGGTGAACAAAATGGAAAGCAGCATGTCGAACGCGAAAAAATCCTTGCTTTCCACGGGCGGCTGCGGGAAGCTGAAGCAATAATCCTGCAGCGGAAAATTCAGCTCGAGGTCGGTGCCGTTCACGTGCGTGCTCATCAGGTCGGGCGAAGCGCCGGCAACAGCGGCAGGAAGCTGCTTCGTCACTTTTCCGAAATACGTTGCGGCAAGCTTAAAAATCTCTTCATGCTTCACGTTGCCCACCACCACGACGAAGGCGTTGTTCGGGCTGTAATACCTGTCGTAAAATTCCATGCACTGCTGCGCGGTGAACGCCGTGATCTCGTCGAGGTGGCCGATCACATCCACCTGGTACGGGTGGCCCGCCGGGTACAGCATGGCGTAGCGGTCCTGCACCATTTTCTGGTACCAGTTGCTCATGCCGTTGCGGTATTCTTCGCCAACGACCTGCCGCTCCGTGTCGAGAATTTCCTGCGTCACCACAAGGTTCGCCATGCGGTCGGCTTCGAGCATGAACGCCATTTCCACCGCGGAAACGGGAACGTACTCGTGGTACACCGTGCGGTCGTACGTGGTGTACGCGTTCCAGTTGCCGCCCACGCTGTCGAGCTTTTCCATGAGCTGCGCGCCGGGAACGTTCTTCGTCCCGCGAAACATCATGTGCTCGAACATGTGCGCCATGCCGCGGATGCCGGGCTTCTCATCTTTGCTGCCGACGCGGTACCACACTTCGACCTGCGCGAAACCGTTGCCGGGCTTTTCGCAGACGATCACTTTCAGGCCGTTCACCAACGTCTGATCGAACGTGGGGTAGATAAATGCGAATGCTGCTTCAGAGAGCAAGAGGGGCAGCAGCAGGAAAATTTTCTTTTTCATTCAAAGAAAGGTTAACCACGGAGGCACGGGGACACGGAGAAGGGCTCCGTGTCCCCGTGTCTCCGTGGTAGAACAATTTACGTTTCTTCTGCAAACATTCATTCTACAACCTCGCACCGATGCGCAGCCCCGTGCTCACCTTCGCATTCTGCATGTAACTGATCGCGAAGTCGACGCGCACGATGCCGAACTTGTCGGCGCCGAAATAAATTTCGTAATACGACGGCAGCTTTTCCGTCATCAGCCAGTTCACGCCCGCAACTTCGGTCAGCTTGAGCCGGCGCACCAGCGGAATTTTGTTCAGGATAAATCCGCCGAAGTGATGTTCGAGATGTCCTTCCACGTACCAGTCGTTCGTGCTGTACGCATAATAATCGAGCAGCTGGAAACCTTGTTGCGGGAACGTCGACCAGAGCGTGCGGTTGCCCATGAAATGGTAATAATCCATGAATGGTAAATATTTCCCGCTGAGGAATTTTCCGCAGCCGAAATACCAGCTGAGCTTGCCGAACAGTTTTAAATTGAATTCGTCGCGCACGCTCACCTTGATGAAATCGTAATCCGTTTTGCTGCCCAGCACGCCGGGAATCCCGCGCCGGTACTGGAGCCCGAACGTGGGATATTTGGAGCCGAGAATGATCTTCTGGTTCGGGCGCGTGTAGTATTTCTGCCTGATGCGGAACGTCATCTGTATGTTCAGGTCCAATGCGTTGTGCGCTTCGAAAGCGGCGGAACTTTCATCGCCCGGGTTGAGCGGGTTGTTGGACGTGAAATTCCGTTCGGAAAATTCGATCCAGTAATAGCGCGACGTGTTGTACAGCGGTTTCCGGCCGGCGTATTCGATCGCAGAGTTCAGCATGATGCCGTTCACCACTTCCGTGGCCCAGTTCACGTAGAGCGCCGTCTTGGAATACAGCTTCAGGAAGTTCTGTTTCTGCAGCAATGTGTAGTTCGTGTTCACGAAAATGCCGACGGGGTCTTTCGGGTTGAACTGCGCCGCGGAGGAGCCGGCCGCGACGGTGATGCGGGAATAACGTACGGGTTTGTAGGAATACGTCACCTCCACGTCGGAATAGAATTTTTTGTCGGAGAGGCCGTACGAAAATGCGGGGCTCACGCCGAACCATTTCCGGTTCTCCCAGCTTTTGTGAATGGAAAGGTCGACCGCGGGACGTATGCCCTGCACGGTATTATAGCTGAACGCTTTCACCAGGGGTGAGACGCCGATGCTGAAGCGGTTGAACCGCCGCTCGAAGGAATAGCCGGTGAAAATGACCCCGATCGCCCGCGGCTTATTGGTCAGCCGGTCGAGGGAATCGAGGTATTGCTGCGAATTCCGGATCCGCATGATGCTGTCGCGTTTGTGGTAATCGCGCTCTTCTTCCGGCGTGAGCGGCACAGGACGCGTGCCTGCCCAGTACAGCGAATCGCGGAGGTTGGCGTCTTCGTTCACGTGCATCTCTTCGTTGTCGAAGAATTTTTTCGGGTAATCGGGATCGATGATGTAGTTGCTGTTCACGCCCACGAAAAAACCGTTGCCTTTCAGCCCCATGAAGCCGAAGTTGAACGTGAACGTGTTCGTGAAGAGCATCCACACGTCTTTTTCCACCGGCACGAATGTCTGGCTGATGAGCAGCGTATCCACGAAGTCGATCTGCGCGTCTTTCGTCAACAGCAATTCCGTGCTGTGGATGCGCCAGGAATTTTCCATGATGTAGATGTACCCGCGGAAGCACGGATCGGCCTTGCGGCGCGGGATCACCTCGATCTTGTTCACCAGCGAGTCGCCTTCCATGATCGTGCCTGCAAGCCGGTAGCGGTAGAACAGCATGGCGTCGTTCGCGATCGGTGAAACGAAACCGCGCTCGCTCAGGTCTTCGATCTCGATCACGTTCTCGTAAAAGTTGAAGAGCATGTCCGAAGCGCGGTTGTAGCTGAACGCCTGGTTGTCGCCGCTCACTTTCGACGACACCATCTCTTCCTTGATCCGGTCGGGCTGTTTGAAATTGAATTTCGAAACCGATTCGGAGAGGTAAATGATCCCCGACACGGAATCGATGTCGCCGTCGGGATCCACTTCCAGTCCCATGATCTTCTCCGGGTGCTCCGTGACGCGCTGCAGGCCTTTGATGTAGACGTCGCAGGAATACGCCTCCACCTGCCGGAGATAAAACTTCCGTTTTTTGATCGCCTTGCGGATCACCGCGTAGGCCGGGTCTTCTCCGTCCTTCACCACCGCTTCCGGCAGCTGGATCGACGTCGGCGCGAGCGCCACGTCCAGTGTTTTATTTCCATGCGTAAGATCGATCTCCACCGTTTTTTTCGCGTAGCCGGTCACCTGGAAAATGACGGTGTACGTTCCCGGCGCGAGGTCGAGCGTGTAGTAGCCCTGGTCGTTGGTCGTGGTGCCTTTCGAAGTTCCTTTGACGTAGATCGCTCCGTACGCCAGCGGTTCGCCCGACGTGGCGGTTACGCGTCCGCTCAGCACGGCGCCGGATAGCGGCAGCGTGAGCAGGGACAGCAGCATGAGTGTGAAAATTTTCCTGCCGGGCATGGATCGGGGGCGTCTCCGTAAACTATCGCGGGTGTCTTTGTAGTATAACACGCGATCGTAACAAAGATAACAAATGGAAATGGCCGCTTTCGCACCGGCAGCAGCCAGCACCAACCGGATATCAGGTGTTAGCGCCGGACAACCATTTTCGTACAAAAAGCAGCATTTTATCAATTCCCAACACGGTTCCCGGAAAAATTCCCGCACGCAGTACAGTTACCGGAATCGATTGCTATCAGGGAGAAACAGTCTATTTAACTTCGTTTCCGTTGTTGTCAATTTCAATCCACTTCCCGTTCAGGTAAACAACTGCAAATCCATTGGAAATTCTGCGTGCTCTTTCATACTTACAGGGTACAACTTCTTTCCCGGTCTTATCGATAAAACCTCTTTTTGCACCTATGCATGAGACCATAGCAAATCCATTCCTGAAGTCCTCAGAAAAATAGTATGACTGATCAGTAATTCTTTTTCCTGTCGTATCAATATAGGTCCAGCTCGAAGACTCAAGACACACCTGCGCAATTCCTTCGTGAAAATTGTTAACGGTATTATATACAGGCTTAATCACCACGTTCCCCTTTTTATCTATGAATCCATAGCGTCCATTTATCCTTACAGCTGCAAACCCTTCATGAAAATCTCCGACCCGGCCATAGCTGAAATTTGTTGCTGCCGCCGCTGGATCTTTCATAAATATCGAGTCAAATTCAAAATCATATTCATAATCCTCGTTGGCCACGATCTTTATCAATTCCGCTCCTGTTGTATCAATGAATCCCCACTTATCGCCTTTTTTGACGGCTAAAAATCCCTCCGAAAAAGCTCTTGTTCCATCATAAATAAACCCGGTAATTTCTTTTCCGTTTTTATTGATGAATCCCCACTTCGAATCCATTTCTACAGCAGCAAAACCTTCTGAAAAAGAATTTGCCACGTTGTACTTAAGCCCGATTACTTCTTTCCCTGTTTTATCAATGAATCCCCATTTGCCTTTAATGGATACCACCGCAAGACCTTCTGAAAAAGATTCTGTATAGGAGTATTTTGAGCTGACAATTTCAGTTCCTGTTTTGTCAATATAACCCCACTTATACTTTTTGGTCGAAACCTGGGCCATGCCTTCTGAAAAACGCTGTCCTTCCAGGTACTTAATAGGGATTACAACAGTTCCCTGCCTGTCAATATATCCGCACTTCCCTTTCTTCACGACTAATGCAAGACCTTCGGAGAACGAATAAACCTGGTCATATGCTGCCGCTATAACAATTTTGTCTTTCGCGTCTTTGAACCCGGCGAGCTTAGTATTACTGTCGGTATATCGATAAAGCGTTTGCCCAAAACTTACGCCTGTCATGATGCTGACCAAAGCAAGAGAGAGAAATAATTTCATAATTGTTTTTTTAGTTGGGATTTTAGAAAACCATTTTTTGTCGATCGATTACTTTCGAACAGGCATGTCGAAATTATTGCTGACTTCTGTTAAGACAACAAAAAAAGCCTTGTTATAATGACCCTTCTCAAAAAAACATTCCCTGGCAGCAGGAAATGCAAAGACGTAACTTTTCATGGAGGGGTACCAGGAGGTTGTTCAGGATTTGTCCTTCGAAATACTTTGCTGGCCAGTTTGGGGCGCTGACCTGAAGAGGAATTCAAAAGTAGGTAGAAATCCGGGCGATTAAACCTATCGTCCGGGATCCTGTTATTGTTTGTGCAGATCCTGTTTACCCCTGTATCCCGAACTGCCCTTTCTGCATCGGCGACTTGCCCCAGTTGACGAGCTCGGTGCGGCTCCACAGCTCGGGGAAGAACACGTTGAGCTGCATGGATGGCGGGAGATAATTTTTCCAGTTCGTTCCTCCCGTCGCGGCGATGTCTTCCGGTTTTTTCTCGAGGTAATGCGAGGCAGAATGCACATGCTGCAGCTTCCAGTTCACGTTCACGTTGGCATCGAGCCAGCGCAGGGCCTGGCGGAGCTCTTCGGTTTTTTCGGCTTCGGGGAGATTGCGGTACAGCGCGTAAAGATTACCCGTGCGTGACGTTTTTGCAAGCGCGATGAATTCATCGCCGTATTTTTCCTCGAACTGCTGGAGCGTAAGCGTCTTCCGCTGCGTCGCTTCTTCCGTGGCGCCGGAACGCCAGTAGATCTTTTCGAACATTTCCATGAGCACCGCGTCGTCGACAGGCTTTCCCCGGAACTGGTCGCGGTGGTGCGTGGCGACGAGGTTAATGAAATCCGTTGAGCGGATCTCGACCATGCGGTACTGGCCCGACTGGAAACCGCTGGCGGGCGTAAGGGCGAGACGGAACTTCAGGAACTGCTCGCGCTCCATGCCTTCGCGCATGATGCGGAAAGAGGTGATGAGCGCGTCGAAATAGTTGGCGATGCGCAGCACGCGCGCACGGAAAAATTCGCTGGTCAGCGCGCCTTCCGCCCCGCGCTGCGCAAGCTGTTCGTACTCCTGGAGACAAAGCCTGAAATACAGCTCCGTGATCTGGTGGTACATGATGAAGATCTTCTCATCGGGAAATTTCGTGATCGGCTTCTGCAGCGTCAGCAACGTGTCGAGACTGATGTAATCCCAGTAGTTGAGATAATCGGAGTAAAAAAGCGTGTCGAGGTAAACGCCGAGGTCTTGCTTTTTTTCACCCAGCTTTTCTTCGATCGCTTTCAGCTTTGCAAGGATCTCAGGAGAGAAATTGTGGTTCATCGTGTTGGATTGAACCGCAAGTTAGTCAGCAATGGGGAAAAGGGGAAATGACTGGTGTCAACTTCAGGACCTCGAAGGTCTCACGCGCACGTGCTGCGGAGACCTTCGAGGTCTTGAAATCATTTCTTCGTCGCCGCCAGGTTCAGCGGGTTCATCAGGCCGGAGACGCCGATGAGGTCCATCTTGATCGAGCCGACGAGGATCTCGCCCTGCGCGCGCACGGGAACATGGTTGGCGTCGTCGCTGATCCACAGCGTGAGGTCTTCCTCTTTTTTGAAGACGCGGCCTTTCTGCACGACCGGGCAGAACTTGAGGCAGTTCACCCTGCCCACGTCGGACTTCACCACTTCCTTACCGAGAAATTTGATCTTCAGATCCCAGATCTCGTCGTCGAGGAAGCACTGCACGGTGAAGATGTCGCCTTTTTTCGCTTTGCTGAAATCCATCGTGCGGGCGTAGTAGAAGGACGAAAGCATGTCCTGCACGTATTTGGGAACGGTCAGCGATTTGCCGTTGGAAACCACTTTGCCGCTTTCGTGGTCGTAGGACTGGTTCTGCTTGAACTTGAAGCCGCCTTCATCCACGCTGCGCAAAAACAGCCAGGGCATCAGCGCTTCCTCGTCCATGTACGATTCGTAACGGTCGCGCACCTTGTAGAACGCATCGAAAGCGCCTTTGGAATTGCCGACGCCCACCACGTGCAAGGTCGGACGGCCTTTGATCAGCTTGCTGGAGTTGTCAACGGTCAGCACGGCTTCACCGGCATTTACAGCGCCATAGTGAATGCGGTACTTGAGCTCTTCCCCGCGCTTGAACGCGCCGTTGGTCACCTTGCGGTATTCGGGCGAGTCCTGTGCCAGAAGTCCTGCCGGGATGAGTCCGCCACAGGCGGAGAGGAATGCGGTGGCTATAAGGAGGTTTTTCATAGTAGTTCAGCGTTTGAAGGAATAATCCAAAGGACGTGCCAAAGTCCCGGTATTGCTGGGAACCTGGTGGATTTCCTACGCCTAAAATACTAGTTTTCAGCCGTTGCCCAAAAAGGAGGTTTGTAAATGGCGGAATTGGGGGGATAGGTGGCGGTTTGGCAGTTGTCAGGGGTTGTCGGTTGTCAAGGGTTGTCAGTTGTCGGTTGTCTGTAATCGGTTGTCAGTTGTCGGTATTATGAATATCATGACCGATAACTGACAACTGAAGCGGCGAAGCCGCGAACCGACAACCCCGGACAACCGACAACCTTTGACAACCTCAGACAACCGACAACTGAAATTCCCTAGTGCAAAGAAATCTTCGATATCCCTGCGCTTGCTCTGCCTGCAATTCCCGTTCCCGGGATCTGGTGGTAGAGAATGCTGGCACGGTGAAGGCTGTCGACGGCGGTGCTGTCGGGAAGGCGTAAGCTGCTGTCGACGACGGGTGGGTACCATTGCGGCAGGCCGAAGTTGCCGTCGCCTTTCATGGAAAGCGTTTGGTTGCTGCCGCTGTGGCTGCGGTGGGAAATGCGTTTGGTCTGCGCGGTGGCGTGTGCGGCAAATGCGAAAAGGCCGAGGATGAGAAGCGTCTTTTTCATGAGGGCGGGTTAAGATGTTTCCGTGCAGTACACGCGTTTCGCCGGGAAGTTCACGCATAAAGGTATTTTTTATCAATTATTTCGGCGATAGCTTTGCCGCATGCAGGAAACACCGGCGCGTGCGTGGACATTTTCAGAGAAACTGGTTTTCCGTTTCAGCTTCGTGTTCGTGCTGCTGTTCATTTGCTTCAGCGCGCTCGCGCGTTTTTTTGCAGGCAGCGGCATCCTGCACCCGTTCGAATCATTCGCCCGTTTCACCGGCACGCGTATTTTCGGGATCCGTGAAAACGCAACGTGGGAATTCATTTCCGACTCCACCGGTTTTTACGTCCACGTCGTCAATCTTTTTTTCATCGCGCTCATTGCAGCTGCAGCGTGGTCCTTCTTCGACCGGCGGCGCGCGAATTACCGGGTCGTTGCGTATTGGTTTTTTGTCGCCGTCCGCTATTACCTTGCCCTCGAGCTGATCATTTACGGGTACATCAAAGCGTTCAAGTGGCAATTCTATCTCCCGGAACCGAACACGCTTTTCACCACGCTGGCCGACACGCCGCGCGACCTGCTCTACTGGAGCGCGATGGGCACGAGCCGTTCGTATGTCATGTTCATGGCCGTTGCGGAAATTATCGCGGCGCTGCTGCTCTTGTTCCGCCGCACGAAAACATTCGGCGCGTTGCTGGCTGCGGGAATCCTGGTGAACGTATTGATGGTGAACATCGGTTTCGACATTTCGGTGAAATTGTTTTCGGCTTTCCTGCTGTTGCTCTCACTCGTGCTGCTCGCGCCGGATATGCGCCAGCTCTTCCGTTTTTTCTCCGGCAAGCCCGCGCAGCTGAAACAATGGGCGCCGGACGTTTCCGGGAGATATCACTGGCCGTACGTTTCTTCGAAGCTGCCCGTGCTGCTGTTCATCCTCGGCGTTCCTTTGCTCGCGTACATGAAGAGCGGGAATTTCAACGACGACACCGCCGCCCGCCCGCCCCTGCACGGCGCGTATGAAGCGAGATCGTTCGTTCGCAACGGTGAGCCCGTTTCCGCCGATGACGCGTCCCGCTGGAAACGTGTGTTCGTGCATCGCCAGGGTTATTTCATCACGCAAAACATGCGCGAGGAAATGACGGACTACCCGATCCGCATCGACACGGCCGCAAAAAAATTCTCGATCGGGGACCGTGACGGGAAAGTCGTAACGTTCGCCTACACCGCGCCCAACGACAGCACCCTGATCGTCACCGGCGTGTTGGGGAACGACACGTTAAGCGTGCTGCTGGAAAAGATCGATCTGCGGAAGTTGCCGTTGATGCAGGAGGAATTCAGCTGGACGGTGGACTTCGATACGCCTCGCTAAGCGAGGCTACTCAGTCTGACAGCTTTCGAATCAAAAGCTGTCAGACTGAGTAGCGAAGCGTATCGAAGTCACACCACGATGTTCACGATGCGCTTCGGCACCACGATCACTTTCTTCGGCGTTTTTCCTTCCAGCCATTTTTTCGCTTCTTCGGAAGAAAGCACTTCCTTCTCCACGTCTGCCGGCGGCATCTGCAGCGAAGCAGTGAACGTGAAACGCACTTTGCCGTTCACCTGCACGGGATAATCGAACGTGTCGTCGACGAGGTATTTTTCATCCACAGCCGGGAACGTGGCGGTGAGCACGCTTTCTTTGTGGCCGAGCATTTCCCACAGTTCCTCGCAGATGTGCGGCGCGAACGGGGACAAGGCAATGACGAGCGGTTCGAGCACGGCGCGTTTGTGGCATTTCAAATCCATCAGCTCGTTGGTGGCAATCATGAACTGGCTCACGCAGGTGTTGAAGGAATAACGTTCGATGTCTTCTTTCAATTTCTTGAGCGAGCGGTTGAGCACTTTCAGTTCCGCATCGGTGGGCTGTTCATTACTCAATCCTGAGCCTGTCGAAGGATCGAACAGGCGCCAGAAGCGTTTGAGGAAACCGTGCACGCCGGTGATGCCGTTGGTGTTCCAGGGTTTGGATTGCTCCAGCGGGCCGAGGAACATTTCATAGAGGCGGAGGGTGTCGGCGCCGTATTGTTCTACAATTCCAGGAATTCGGAATTCAGACTCCTCACCTTTATTGAAAATACGGTCGTCTGGACTTACAACATTGAGCTTGGACTTCGACATTTTTTCGACTTCTGGTCTCGTCAAAAATGTTAAACCCTCGTTGTAAATTGTTCCAAAATATCCAAGCCATTCATGAGAACTCCAATGCCAATATCCTTTATTGCAAATAAGAACTGGCTTATAATACGGCTCGGCAGCTAACCACAAGTCAACCTTTAAAACATTATTTATTATGAAAGAGACTTCCGCTCTATGTTCATTTATATACGCTGGAATCTTTTCGTTGCTTTTCTTATCCAAAAATTCAAATGTCAGATTACAATCCGCACTCACATAGAAATGTTGGTGCGACATCGCAAAATCTACTTTAAGCTTTTGAATAGTTACTCCTTCCTGAATTATTTGAAATTCAACTTCTTGTCCTCCAGCTTCATATTTTGCTTTCAATTCTGGCGTTACAATAACTTCTTTTATCCATTGCGTTTCCCCCTGAATCATCCCCTGGTTGATCAACTTCTGCGCCGGCTCCACAACAGGAATTTTTCCGATGTCGTACAAAAATTTCGTCCAGAACCGCACGTACAACAAATGTCCCGTGGCGTGTTCCGATCCGCCTAAATACAGGTCGACGTTCTTCCAATAATTCACCGCGTCCTGCGAAACGAATTCCTTGTCGTTCTTCGGGTCCATGTAGCGCAGGAAATACCAGCTCGATCCGGCCCAGCCGGGCATGGTGGTCAATTCGTATTCGTATTGGCCTTTGTATTTCCAGTCTTTCGCGCGGCCCAGCGGCGGCTCTCCCGTTTCCGTGGGCTGGAACTTGTCGATCTCGGGCAGCACGAGCGGCAATTCTTCTTCCGGCATCGGCGTGGGAATTCCGTCTTTATAATAAATAGGGATCGGCTCGCCCCAATAGCGTTGACGTCCGAATGCAGCGTCGCGAAGGCGGAAGTTGATCTTGCCTTTGCCGAGGTTGCGTTTTTCGATCTCTTCGATCGCGCGGCGCACGGCATCTTTCACGTCGAGGCCGTTGAGGAAATCGGAATTGATGAGCTTGCCTTCTTTCGCGTCGTACGATTCTTTGGAGATGTCGCCGCCGGCAACCACTTCCAAAATCGGCAGATCGAAATGTTTCGCAAACGCGTAATCGCGCGAGTCGTGCGCGGGGACGGCCATCACCGCGCCCGTGCCGTAGCCGGCCAGTACGTAATCGCCGATCCAGATGGGAACTTGTTTTCCCGTGAACGGGTGAACGGCATACGTGCCGGTGAATTGTCCCGTAATTTTTTTCACGTCCGCCTGCCGCTCGCGCTCGCTGCGGTTCTTCGCGTAAGCCACGTATTCGTCGACCGCCTTTTTATTTTCCGCCGTCGTAATTTTTTCCACCAGCTCATGCTCCGGCGCCAATGTCACGAACGAAACACCGAAAACGGTATCCGGACGCGTTGTGAACACTTCGATCTGGAATTTGGAATCTTCCGTTTGAAATTTCAACGACGACCCTTCCGATTTCCCGATCCAATTCCGCTGCGCTTCTTTGATGGATTCCGACCAGTCGATCGTATTGAGATCGTCGAGCAACCGTTGCGCGTACGACGTGATGCGCATGCTCCACTGCGGCATGCGTTTGCGTTCCACGGGATAACCGCCGCGCTCGGAAACGCCGTCCTTCACTTCGTCGTTCGCCAGCACGGTTCCCAGGGCCGGGCACCAGTTCACCCACGCTTCGCCGAGGTACGCGAGACGGAAATTCATCAGCACGTCGCTCTTTTCTTTTTCCGAAAAACTCTTCCACTGCTCCGGCGTAAATGCATTCACATCGTGCTCGATGTCGCCGGTGAGGATGCGGTGCTGCTCGCCTTTAAAACCTTCTTTTTCAAAAACGGCGATCAGCGTATCGAGCGGTTCAGCCTTCTTCGTTTTGCAGTTGTACCACGATTTGAACAGCTGCAGGAAGATCCATTGCGTCCATTTGTAATACGAAGGATCGCACGTGCGCACTTCGCGGCTCCAGTCGAACGAGAAACCGATCTTGTCGAGCTGCTCGCGGTAACGCGCAATATTTTCTTCCGTCGTTTTCGCCGGGTGCTGTCCCGTCTGGATCGCATATTGTTCCGCCGGCAGCCCGAACGCGTCGTAGCCCATCGGGTGCAGCACGTTGAACCCCGTCAGCCGTTTGTACCGCGCCACGATATCGGAAGCGATGTACCCGAGCGGGTGGCCCACATGCAGTCCCGCGCCAGAAGGATACGGGAACATGTCGAGCACGTAATACTTCGGCCGGTCGCTGTGGTTTTCCACTTTGTACGTGCCGCGTTTACGCCATTCATCCTGCCACTTTTTCTCGATATCGCTGAACTTGTATTCCATGCTGGTATTCGATTAGAGAAGCGAAATTAAGGAAAAAGAGATGTGAGGATGTGCAGATATGCAGATGCGGATGATGTGTAAAGTGAATAATGTGCAAATGATGTGGGCGTGTCCCCGATCCCGGGTACCCGGGAGGGGGCGGGCTATTCGCTGCAAGCCCTCCCCTTCGACAAGCTCAAGGCTCAGGATGCGGCTTTCCGCTGCTATCACGCAAAAAATGCAGTTCCTCCGAACGAATCCTCACATCTGCATATCTGCACATTCTCACATTCGTTAACTTTCATGGATCATAAAAACTACAACTCATGACTCTTTCAGTAAACAGCACCCTAAAGCTCTGCCTCGGCGCGTCCGCCCTGGTGCTTTCCGTCGCCGTGTTCAACTTCAGTGTGAAGCCCGCCCACGCTGCGCCGCCCACGCCGGCGGAATTCATCGAGGAAGGCAGCAGCAAGATCGGCAAGTACCAGGTCACCATGGCAGCGGCCGTCAAAGGCGAGGACGTCATGTGGACCGCGATCATTTACGACACCGAAACCGGCAGCTCCCGCACCTATTACGAAAAAGGCGGAGGCTCATTCGGCCCGAGCTTCAGCATTTCCAGGCCCTGAACCGCCGTTCGATGTGCGGATATGCAGATGTGCAGATTGCTGATGCAGGTGCAAATGTGAGGATTGCAATCGGCCGGGGTTAAACACGTAGCCCTCATCTGCACATTTGCACATCTGCACATTCGCACATTTTTTAACACCGCACGTGCATCTCCTTTTTCGTAAATTCGCCGTCAACCATGTCTGACGTTTCTGTCCGCCGCCGTTTTCGTACTTCTTCCGTGACCATCGTGGTGAGCATTTCACTGGTGCTGATCATGCTGGGGTTGCTGGGCGTGCTGGTGCTGAAAGCGCGGGATGTTTCCAACCACGTCAAAGAGAACATCAAGATCACGGCGTTCCTTTACCCGGACGCGAAAGACGTTGACGTGATCGCGCTGCAGAAGTCGATCGATGCGGAGCCGTGGAGGCGCAGCACCGAATTCGTTTCCAAGGAGGACGCGGCGAAAAGCCTGCAGGAAAAACTGGGCGAGGATTTCGTGCGCACGCTGGGCTTCAACCCGCTCGAGCCGTCCATCGAGATCTTCCTGAAAGCGGATTACGCGAACCCGGACAGCATCAAATGGATCGAGCAGGAACTGCGCGACGACACGCGCATCAAAGAAGTGTATTACGAAAAAGACATCGTCGCGGCGGTCAACGAGCGCATGGGCACCATCAGCCTGGTGATCCTCGTGTTCAGCGGGGCGCTGCTGTTCATCGCGGTGGGATTGATCTTCAACACCATCCGGCTTGCCATTTATTCCCAGCGCTTCCTCATCCGCACGATGAACCTCGTGGGCGCTACACAGGCCTTCATCCGCCGGCCTTTTGTCGCCAGGGGCGTCATCAACGGCGTGCTCGGCGCGGTGATCGCGATCGTGGCGACGACGGGCATCGTGCTTGCGCTCGACAATTATTTCGGCAAGCTCGACCTGATCAAAGTGGCTGACGTGGAAACGCTGGCCATTCTCTGTGCGCTGCAGATATTGCTCGGCATCATCATCACCTGGATCAGCACGGCACTGGCGGTGCGGAAGTTCCTCCGCCAGGGAACCGATGCGCTGTACGCCAACTAAGTAATCCCTTATCTTTGCACCATGGCCAAGAAAATCGAGATCAAAAAAACGACGGCAGGCGTTAAAAAAGAAGAACAGAAGAACGTGAATCCTTCAACGTTCGCATTCGGCCGCGACAACTATATTTTCATGCTCGCCGGCGTGGGCATCCTCCTCATCGGCTACCTGCTGATGATCGGCGGTGGTTCGGAAGACCCGAACGAATTCAACCCGGAAATTTTCAGCACGCAGCGTGTGACCATCGCGCCGGTGACGCTGATCATCGGCTTCGGCGTGGTGCTTTACGGCATCATGAAAAAGCCGAAGCAGGCGTAACCGCGGGATAATCCCGCGGTAAAAAGAATCAGCGCACCAGCAGCTTACCGGTTCCCAGCGTTTCTTCTTCTTTTACCAGTTTCAGCAGGTACATTCCCGCGGCGAGCGCTTCGCTGCTGATCTGCACGTTCGCCTGCCCGGCGGTGGCGTAACTTTTCATTTCCCTTCCTGAGAGATCGCAGATCACGAGGCGGTCGTGTTCCGCGCTGGGCAGGTTAACCGTGGCCGTTCCGCTGACAGGATTCGGGTAAACATGCAACTGCTGCGGGCCGGAAAGATCATTTACACCCGTGCAGATCTCCACGTGCACGATCGCGAAATCCGTGGCCTGGCAGCCGGCGGCGTTGGTCACGATCACGGCGTACGTGGTGGTGGATGTTGGGTTGGCAATGGGTGAAGCGCAATTGCTGCAGCTCAGTCCTGTCGACGGGATCCACTGGTAGGACACACCTCCGCTGGCGAAAAGCTGCGTGCTCCAGCCCGAGCAGATCGTGTCGGAAGGACCGGCATCGGCGTTGGGCAAGCCGGCCACGGAAATGTAGCTGGTGAATGTCAGCGTGTCGCTGCTGGTGGCGTTGGCGGCGATCAGCGTAACGTCGTACGTTCCCGCAGTGTCGTAGCAGACGGAAGGGTTCTGCTGGGTGGACGTGGACGGGTTTCCACCGGGGAATATCCATTGCCATGATGTCGGCGAGTTCAGCGTTTGATCCGTGTAATTGACGCACGACCCGGCGCACACGGTTTGATCGTTCACTGTGAACGCGGCGATGGCCGGCGGGGGCGGCTCGTACCAGCGGGCGATGTAGGTGCAGGTGTTGCCGTCGGCTGTGACGAATGCACCGCCGGCATACAGCTCACCGGCGTATACGGTGAATGCGCGGATGTAATCGTTCATCCCCGTTCCCATGGCGATCCAGTTCGTGCCGTCCCATTTCGCCACGCGGTTGGCGGCGGTGCTTCCGGCCATCGTAAAGTCTCCGCCCGCGATGAGGTTGCCGTTGTAGGAATGGATCGCGCGCACGTAGCTGTTGGTGCCCGTTCCGAGCGCGGTCCAGTTGGCGCCGTCGTATTTCGCGATGCCTGCGCAGTTCGTATTTGCGCCCAGCGTGATGAAGTGCCCGCCGACGTACATTTCATTGTTGAACACATATAATGCGCGCACCGTGCTGTCGAGCCCGCCCGGGATGTCCACGTCTTCCCAATTCGTTCCGTTCCATTTCGCCACGCGGTCGGCAGAAGCGTCTCCGCCCGCATTCGCAAAATCGCCGCCGATCCAGAGCTCGTTGTTATACACGGCCAGCGCGCGCACGTCGTTGTCGATGCCCGGCGCGAACTGCACCCACGCGCTTCCGTTCCAGCGCGCCACACGCTCGCAGGGATTCCCGTCGGCCGTGGTGAAGTCGCCGGCGGCAATGAGGTCGCCGTTATACACGCACATCGTCAGCACGTCGTTGTTGAAGCCCGTGCCGAGCGGTAGCCATTGCGTGCCGTCCCAGTACGCGATACCGTTGCAGTCTGTGCAGGGCTGGTTGGTGTTCCAGAAATCGCCGACCGCAACCATGTAGCCGTTCCACGAAATGACACAGCGCACCACGCTGCCGATGCCGTTGCCGAAACAGCTCCACGTGGTGCCGTCCCACTTCGCGACCTTGTCGCAGGGATTGTTGTTGAAACTTCCGCCGGCCACGAGATAACCGTTCCAGGTGCTCAGGCCGTGGTCGTCGTTCCCGAATCCGCCGCCGACTGGATTCCATGTCTGCGCCGGTGAAAGGAACGGCAAAAGAAGGAGAAGGGTAAGTAAACGTAAAAGGGTCATAATGGGAGATTTAACCGCAAATTAACAATTCGGGCTTTCCCCGGCAATGACAGGGAACAGAAAGCTATCTTTGCCCGGAAATTTTGACGGCGTTTTTTCACATTTCTTTCATCATTAGGGCAGGATATATCCTGCCCTAATGAAAAAAGTTTTCCCAGATGACCCTTTTCCAGTCCATTCTCCTCGCCATTATAGAAGGCCTGACGGAATTCCTGCCGGTCTCTTCCACGGGGCACATGATCATCGCTTCTTCAGGCATGGGCATCGCCGGCGACCCGTTTACCAAGCTGTTCACCGTGGCGATCCAGCTCGGGGCAATCCTTTCCGTGGTGGTGCTCTACTGGCGGAAATTCATCAACCTCAAAGACTATCGTTTTTACGTGAAGCTTGGCATTGCTGTCGTTCCTGCGCTCATCTTCGGAAAACTGCTCGACGATTTTATCGAATCGAAGCTCGGCAACCCGGCGTTCATCGCGTGCTCGCTGCTGGGCGGGGGCATCGTACTGCTTTTCGTTGACAAATGGTTCAGGAGCCCAACGGTGCGCGAAGAAAAGGAGATCGGCTTTCTCAAAGCATTCTTCATCGGCTGCTGGCAGGTGCTGGCGGTGCTGCTGCCGGGACTGAGCCGGAGCGCGGCCACGATCATCGGCGGGATGCAGCAAAAACTGACGCGCGACCTCGCGGCGGAATTTTCGTTTTTTCTCGCGGTGCCGACCATGCTGGCTGCGACGGGTTATTCGCTTGTGCTGAAGGATTGGATCGTAGATGCGCAAGAGATGAAAGGCTACGAGATCGTGTTGTCGTCTTCGCAAAATATTACGGCGTTTCTCACCGGCAATATTGTCGCGTTTCTCGTCGCAATCGTGGCGATCAAGGTATTCATCAACTTTGTCAAAAAATACGGCTTCCGTATCTGGGGCTGGTACCGCATCGTGATCGGTGTCATTGTTCTTGCCATGTATTTCCTTCACTTATTTCCCGCCGACATCCAGCTGTGAACGAAACGAAACCTCCTTTTGACTTTGCGGCCGGCGCCGTGCTGCTCATCGACAAACCGCTCGAGTGGACATCGTTCGATGCCGTGAACCGCATCCGCGCGATGCTGAAGCGCTATCTCAACCTGAAGCTGAAAGTCGGCCATGCCGGCACGCTCGATCCGCTGGCCACGGGATTGCTCGTCATCTGCACCGGGAAATTCACCAAACGCATCGACGAGTTCCAGGCGCAGGAAAAGGAATACACCGGCACGTTCGTCGTCGGCGCCACCACGCCGTCTTTCGACCTCGAGCATCCCATCGATTTTCATTTCCCGGTCGCGCACATCACCGACGAAATGATCCGCGAAGCGACGAACCAATTCACCGGCGCCATCGAGCAATCGCCCCCGCTGTTTTCCGCCATCAAGGTGGAAGGCAAACGCGCGTATGAATTGGCGCGGAAAGGCGAAGGCACCTTATTGCCGCCGCGAAAAGTGGAAATCCGCGAATTCGAGATCACGCGCATCGAACGGAAAGATGAACTGATCGAAGTCGGCTTTCGCGTGTCATGCAGCAAAGGAACGTACATCCGCTCGCTCGCGCGGGATTTCGGGAAGGCATTGAATTCCGGGGCGTATCTCGGGGAATTGCGACGGACGCGCATCGGGAATTTCCGGATCGAGGATGCAATGACGATCGATCAGTTGGGATTGATCGTGATGGGAAGGGTGTGATTTTCTGAAATGCTGATGTGCTGAAATGCTGATGAGGTTGGTCAGTTAATCACCATACATTTTAAGATACAAATGAGATCTGCTAACGCCTGGTTTGAAAGCCGAATCCGAACATAAGTGTAATGCCGAATTTCATCAGCATTTCAACACATCAGCATTTCAGCACATTTTTCAAAACTTCACCATCACCTGCACCGCAAAGTTCCTCGGCGCCTGTACATCTGCGGGACGGGAAGAATTTTCACGGTTGAAGACGTTGTTCGTGATCAGTGAAACGCGGGCGTGGGTTGTTACCTGGTACATGATGCGCGTGTCGAACACGAGGTCGCCCTGGTTGAAGCGCTCGCGGTAGGATTTGATGCCCGGCAGCACGGTCACGGCCTGTTCGAAGATCTTGTCGATGTTCTCCATGAAGCTGTTGTAGCGCATGCTGGCGCCGAAGGAGAATTTTTTATACGACACTTCCCCGTCGAACTTGGCGATGTGGCGGTAACGATATTTTAAAATGTTCTCCTGCGAAGTGTTGACAAGCGTATCCTGCGCGGGATTCCAGCGCAGGGAAACGGGATCCATGTACGTGTAGCCGGCGAGCAGCGAAACATCCAGCAGCCAGATCTTTCCTTGTCCCATGATGGAGACGTCCACGCCGCGCGTGCGTGTGGTGCCGATGTTGACCGAACGGAAACCGAAACCGAAAAGCGGGTCGCTCGACGTGCCGTATGCGCCGAACGCGAATTCCATCATGTTCTCGTATTGCATCCAGAAGATCGCGAGGTCGGCATAACCTTTCCATTGCCCCACACGAACGCCCTGCTTGATGCCGATCTCTGCCGACTGGCCGGACTCGGGCTGCAGCGCAGGGTTGGGATAGATCTGGAGACCTGCCGCATCGGTGCGCACATATTTTTCGGCGATGCAGGGAAAGCGGTAACCCTGGCCGTAAGAGATGCGGAGATAGGTGGCTTCACTCACCTGGTAATTGACACCCGCGCGCATCACGGGGCGGAACGGCAGCGTGAGCGTATCTTTTCCGAGCGTCATGTTGTACTCGGTGGCAGCCGTATCGACACGGAAATATTCCCCGCGCACGCCGACCGTGACGAACAAGCGACTGAAAAATTTCTTGTCGAACTGCGCATACGCGGACGTGTTCGCGCCGGTGTGGTCCATGTAGAGATCGGACTTCACATCGGTATAGCTGGCGACGATACCGGCGGTCACCGTCACGGCATTTTTGAATTTGTATTGGTACTGGTACTCGCCGTAATAAAAATCGGCGGTGGAACCCTGGTTCAGGTCGTTGTTGTTGTCGGTGCGGAAATAGCGCGTGCGCAGCGCGTGGCGGTGGCCGTTGGCGCCGATGTAATTGACGAACGGGTCGATGTTGAAGCGATAGTTCCTGTAATTCTGCAGCGTGCTGTCGGCGGGAATGTAGGCGAGTGAATCATTGTACCACAACAGGAAAAGTCCGCCCGTGGTGCGCATCATGTTGGTGTTGACGCCGGCGTTGAGCCCTGGAACTTTTTTGAAGCGGTAACGCGTGTTCATGTTGAAACGCTGGCGCTGTTCGGTTTCGAGATAGCGGTAGCCGTCGTCGTTGAACAAATGGCCGCCGAAAACGAGGTCCCAGTTTCCCAGCTGGCGGGAATGCGCGATGTTGACGCCGCTGTACGTGGGGTTCGCGTTTCGCCACCAGCGCAGCTCCGGGCGTTCCGGCTCGTCGTAAAACCCCGTGTGCATGGTAATGCTCGTGACGGGCTTGTCGGTGGGATAGGAAGTGCGGAAATGGATGACGCCGTTGAGCGCGGAAGATCCGAACAACGCGGAGGACGCGCCTTTCAACACTTCCACCTGGGAGACGTTTTCGATCGGGAGGTAATTCCATTTCACATCGTTCGCATCGCCCGACAGCATGGGCATGTCGTCGACCACCAGCAGCACGCGCGAGCCGGCGCCGTAGCTGAACCCGCTCCCGCCGCGGATGTTCGCCTGCCCGTCCGTCATCGTCACGCCGGGCACCTGGTCCATGATGGTCTCCAGGTTGGAAATATTTTTGTTCTCGATCATCCGCGGCTTCAGCACTTCGATGGAAACGGGGACCTCGCCGATGTTCTGCTCGTAACGGCCGGAAGAAATAACGACCACGTTGAGCTGCTTCGACGTGCTCGCCAGCTTTACATCGAGCTGCAGCGTTTTACCCGCTTCCAGGTTCAGCTGCACGGTTTGTTTGCCGTAGCCGCTGTATTCGAAGCTGACCGATTGTTCGCCGGGCTTTGCCGCCAGCATGTACCCGCCGTTCACGTCGGTAACCGTCCCGCCGCCCGACCCGGCGCGGATCACCACGCCGATGAGCGCCTCACCGGAAGCGCTGTCGCTGACCGTTCCCCGCACGTATGCGTCCTGCGCGGGAAGGGAAACTGCTGTGAGTAAAAAAAAGAAAAGGATCGCCCGGAAAACTTTGCAGGATGCCATGCTTTTGTATTTTTGCCGCCCTGCCCGCCGTTTTTTGCAGATGCCGGCAGGCATTTTATTTAAGGTTATTCTTTGGGTTTATAGTTTGCAATGTAACAGAAAAGGTTTGTAGGTACAATATGGGGTTCGACGAACGAGTTTACCAGGTGGCATTATGCATGCTGCCCGGTATCGGGCCGGTTTCGGCAAAACGATTGGTTTCTCATTGCGGCAGCGCAGGGGAGGTTTTCAGGCAGAAAAAAAAGCAGCTGTTGCGCATCCCGCACATCGGTGAGGCGATTGCCGGCGCGCTGGAAAATAAAGACGTTCTGCGACGCGCCGAAAAGGAAGTGCAATTCGCCGCGGAGAACGACATCCGCATTATTTTTTACCTCGACGCCGGTTATCCCGACCGGCTGAAGCAATGCTACGACAGTCCCGCAGTCTTGTTTTTCCGCGGCAACGCTTCGCTCGATCACAAGCGCATTCTCGCCATCGTGGGGACGCGAAAAGTGACGGACTACGGGCAGGCGCTCACCGAAAAATTAGTCGCAGACCTTGCCGGCGAGGACGTGCTCATCGCCAGCGGGCTGGCCTACGGCGTCGACATCGTCGCCCACCGCGCGGCGCTGCAGGCGGGATTGCCCACCATCGGCGTGCTGGCGCACGGGCTCGACACGGTGTACCCGCCGGCGCACAAAGCCACCGCGAAAAAAATGTTGACGCAGGGCGGGCTGCTCAGCGATTTTCCCAGCGGCACAAAACCCGACAAGGAAAATTTTCCCATGCGCAACCGCATCGTCGCCGGGCTGTGCGATGCCACCATCGTGGTCGAATCGGGTGAGAGCGGCGGCTCGATGATCACCGCGGAGTTCGCGAACAATTACAACCGCGATGTGTTCGCTTTCCCGGGCCGCGTCGGCGATCCGTATTCCGCGGGCTGCCACAAGCTCATCAAGCAGACCAAAGCCGCACTGGTGGAATCGGCGGCCGACGTGCTGGCGTTCATGAGCTGGGACAAAGGCGCGCAGGGGAAAACGGCGAGGCAGTCGGCGCTGCTGCTGCCGCTCAACGCAGACGAAGAGAAGATCGTGCGCGCGCTGGAGGGGCATGGCAACGTGCACATCGACGAGATCTGCGCCGCCACCGGGTTTGCCGTGGGCAAGGCTTCCGCGCTGCTGCTCGCGCTGGAATTTGCAGGCGTGGTGAGATCGCTGCCGGGGAAATTTTACCGGGTGAATTGATTCCGCATGACCGGTATCCCGCATTTTTTCGTCTGCGGAAATATTCTAAATTGCATCTGGCATTCACCTATCCTCCACCCTTACAAAATTAACCGGCACATGAAAAAATTTACGCTTTTCGCACTGCTCGCAATTTGCCCTGCGCTGATCAACGCGCAGAGCGCCTGCGGCAATAAAGATTTCGAGGACACCACCTTCACCAACTGGACAGGCGCCACCGGCATGAACCCGGGAAGCGTGCTGACACCTAATACTTCGTGGGTCAACGGCATTGTCACCACCGGCCCGAACGCGGGGCTCTACGATCCGAACAACCAGATGACGCTGATCACGCAAAACTACCTCGACTCGATCGCGATCGATCCGGCGACGAGCCAGCCCGACACGCAGATGACCTCGCTCGCACCCGGCGGCGGGTTTGTCAGCGTGCGCCTGGGAAATGCCGTGCCCGGCGCGCAATGTGAGCGGCTGGCATTCCCCTATGCCATTACCGCGCAAAATACTTACCTCCAGTACCAGTTTGCAACGGTGATGGAAGATCCCGGCCACCCGTGGGACGGCCAGCCGTTCTTTATCGTCAACCTCTGGGACCAGGCCAATAACCTCATCCCCTGCTGCTCCGACACGATCTGGTCGGCCGATCCGTCGTACCCGTTCATCAATATGGGAAATGTGCAGTACCGCCGCTGGACACCGGTCAGCATCGATCTCTCGGCGTATGTCGGGCAAACGATCACGGTCGAATTCATCAACAGCGATTGCGGTTATTCCGGCCATTACGGTTATACCTACATCGATCTTTCCTGCATCGGCTCGGCGATCGCCAGCGTGTGGCCCGGCGATACGGATTACGACCTGCAGGCGAACAACTACGACGTGCTTTGCCTCGGCATCGCTTACGGCGCCACGGGAACGGCGCGCGCAGGCGCTTCGAACACCTGGATGGCACAGGCGTCCAGCGACTGGGGACAATCCTTCGCGCTCGGCACGAATTACAAACACAGCGATTGCAACGGCGACGGCACCGTCGACCTCAACGACACGCTGGCCATCGTGCTCAACTATGCGCAGACGCACCCGTTCCGCCTGGCCAATCCCAACAACGACATGCAGAACCCGGCTGCAGTTCCTTCCATTTCTCTTGTACCGGTGAATGACACCGTCGGGCCGTTCAATTACGTGGACGTGGACATCTACCTCGGCTCTGCAGCACAACCGGTGAACAGCCTGTACGGCGTTTCTTTCGACGTCGCGTACGACAACGCGCTGGTGCAGCCGGGAACGGTGACCACGAATTTCTCCGGCTCCTGGCTCGGCGTGAAAAATTCGAGCATGATCGCGCTCGACCATAATGATTTCGCATCGGGAATGAACGGCATCGGCATGTGCCGCATCACGCAGACGGAGCTGAACGGCAACGGCTACCTCGGCCGCATGCGTTTCGCGGTGGAGAACGTCGGCACGATAACTACACTCCCGCTTTCCGCGATCAACATCCGCGCGATCGACCTGAATAATGTTTCCATTCCCGTCAACGCCGGCGGAACGGACATCGTGATCGATCCTTCGCTGCCGGCGGGCATCAGCACGCCTGCGGAGAATATCGTCGTCAACCTTTACCCGAACCCGGCAACGGACAACGTCGTGATCGGCACTGCGACGATCGCGCAATCCATCACCATCACCGACGCGCTCGGGCGTGAATTGTTCCGCACAGCTCCGACGACCGAAACGACAACGATCGACCTCGGCGGTTTTGCGACGGGGATGTATTTTATTACGGTCGTTACGGAATCGGGAATTGCGACGCGGGAATTGATCGTTGCAGAATAAATTCAAAGATTCGATCGCCCCGCCTCGCGGATGGCTATTCAACAATTCAAAGATTAAAACCGTGTCGTTTGTTGACACGGTTTTTTTGTGGAAACTTCTGGCTAAACCAGTAGCCCGAATTTTGAATTTTTGAATAGCACTGTCCCGGCTACGCCGGGACCAGCGTTTGAATCTTTGAATTCGCGGTCAATGGACTTTCACCTTCGCGGCAACCGATTTCGCCTTTTCCACCAACAATTTAATTTCCGTTCCCGGTTTGTCCCACGCGAGCGCCACGGCCATGCGGCGGTACGGGCGCGTTACGGGTTTGCCGAACACTTTCACGTCGACGAGCGGTTCGCTGAGCGCGTCTTCCAGTCCTGAAATGTTGGGGATGCCTTCCTGCGAGGCGAGGACGACTGCGCTGGCGCCTGCGCGCTGGAGCGTGAGGTCGGGAATGGGCAGGCCGAGCACGGCGCGGAGGTGCAATTCGAATTCGTTCAGCGGGAGCGTATTGGCGAGCGTGACCATGCCGGTGTCGTGGGGGCGCGGGGAAAGCTCGGAGAAATAAACGCCTTCGTCGGCGAGGAAAAATTCCACGCCCCAGATGCCGGCGCCGGAAAGCGCGCGGGTGACTTTACCGGCCATGTCCTGCGCCTCTTTCAAATGCGCTTCGCTGACGGGATGCGGCATCCAGCTTTCCATGTAATCGCCGCGCTCCTGGCGGTGGCCGATGGGCGGGCAGAATAATGTAGGGCCGTTCTTCTGCGTGACGGTGAGCAGCGTGATCTCGGAATTGAATTTCACGAACGCTTCGACGATCACTTCGAGGAGATCGCCGCGGGTGCCGTGCATGGCGTAGTTCCATGCCTGTTCGATGTCGGCTTCGGTCTTCACATAGCTTTGTCCTTTCCCGGAAGAAGACATGAGCGGCTTGACGACGCAGGGAATGCCGATGGCGTCGACGGCGGCTTTGAATTCTTCGAGCGTGGTGGCGTATGCGTACTTCGCGGTGCGCAGGTTCAATTCCTGGGCGGCGAGATCGCGGATGGCTTTGCGGTTCATCGTGAAGTTCGCGGCGCGCGCGCTGGGCACGACCTGGATGCCTTGCTGCTCGTAATCGTAAAAACGTTCGGTGCGGATGGCTTCGATCTCGGGCACGATGAGGTCGGGGCGGTGCTTCGCGACGATGGCGTCGAGCTGGCTGCCGTCGAGCATGGAGATCACTTCCCGTTCGTCGGCGACCTGCTGCGCGGGCGCATCATCGTAGGAGTCCACGGCGATGACATGCTGGCCGAGGCGTTTTGCTGCAATGGTGAATTCTTTTCCGAGTTCACCGGAGCCGAGGAGGAGGATCTTCTTTTTCATACGGGTAAATGGGGAATCGAATGTACGAATTTAACAAACCTCGAAGGGTTGCGCGCTGTCTGCGCACAGGGCAACCCTTCGAGGTTTTAAAAACACGCGCTGCTTTCTTAACTTTGAAGATCAATCCGAACTTTTTTAAACACTTTATATGTACGATTCCTACAAAAATTTCCTCCAGGGCGAACTGAAAGCCATCGAAGAAGCGGGGCTTTTCAAACGCGAGCGCATCATCACTTCGCCGCAGGGCGCCAAGGTTACGGTAAACGGGAAAGAGGTGCTCGTGTTCTGCGCGAACAATTACCTCGGGCTTTCTTCGCACCCGAAAGTGATCGAAGCAGCGCACAGAACGCTCGACACGCACGGGTACGGGATGTCGTCGGTGCGCTTCATCTGCGGCACGCAGGACATCCACAAGAGGCTGGAAGAAAAGATCGCGATGTTCCACGGCACGGACGATACGATCCTGTATGCGGCCTGCTTCGATGCGAACGGAGGCGTGTTCGAGCCGCTGCTCGGTGAAAAAGACGCGATCATTTCCGACGAGCTCAACCACGCTTCGATCATCGACGGTGTCCGTCTCTGCAAAGCCCAGCGCTTCCGCTACAAGAACTGCGACATGCACGACCTGGAAGTGCAGCTCAAAGCTGCGGCCGCGACTTCACGTTTCATCATGATCGTCACCGACGGCGTGTTCTCCATGGACGGCTTCGTGGCGCCGATCGACAAGATCTGCGACCTGGCGGAGAAATACAATGCGCTGGTGATGGTGGACGAAAGCCACGCCACGGGTTTCATCGGCAGGACCGGCCGGGGCAGCGTGGAAGCGAAGAATGCAATGGGCCGCGTGGACCTCATCACCGGCACGCTGGGCAAAGCGCTCGGCGGGGCGATGGGCGGCTTCACCACCGGCCGGAAAGAAATTATCGAGATGCTGCGCCAGCGCTCGCGTCCTTACCTCTTTTCCAATTCACTTGCGCCGGCCATCGTGGGCGCTTCCATCGCGGTGTTCGACATGCTGAGCGAAACGACGGAGCTGCGCGACAAGCTCGAGTGGAACGTGAACTATTTCAAGGAAGGCATGCGCAAGATCGGCCTCGAGTTCAAACAGGGCGACTCGGCGATCGTGCCGGTGATGCTGTACGACGCGAAGCTCTCGCAGGTGTTTGCCGACAAGCTGCTGGAGGAAGGCATTTACGTGATCGGGTTCTTCTACCCGGTCGTTGCCAAAGGCCAGGCGCGCATCCGCGTCCAGCTTTCCGCCGCGCACGAAAAAGAGCATCTCGACAAAGCGATCGCCGCGTTCGAGAAAGTGGGCAAAGAGCTCGGCGTGATCAAGCAGGCGGTGGCGTGAAGCATAAAGGAGTGATCCTTTATTTTTTGTTTGTCGCGTATGCGCTGGCGACGGCCATCATCAATGCCGTGAACAGTCCGCCCGGGCTTGACATTCCGCTTGCATTTATTCTCGGCGTTGTTGCTTTGTTGCTTGTACCGTCTTTCCTGGCGATCAACAAAAAAGTATTTTCCATCGCGCTGTTCTTTTTCCTTGTGGGAAGCTCGTTTTATTTTGAGTTTCAACCGTTCGCAACGACCTCCTTCTCTTTTCGATTCAATTCCATTGTCCTTTTTAATGGAAAGCTGATCCCGTTTTTATTCCTGCTCGTTTTCCTTTTCCTCTACCGGAAAGAGATTGTTCATTTCAGCCGCACCACGAAGCTGTGGAATTGAAGCGCCTTCAATTTCTCTCTTATTCTGTTACTGATTGTAATGCGGACGTCGATTCCAGGCGTGATAAAACAAGGCTAAGCTGGAAGAAAAGATAGACCTTGCCGGCTTTACAAAAAGACACTAAATGGCATGGGTTAAAAATTTCGACGATGTCGATGAAAGCTTGCTTTCAATCGCGAGGCGATTAAATTTTTACCAAGTTATTTGATTTTTTGCATAAAGTCAAGCCGGCAGTTTTTGATGCTCATTCTTCCAACTTAGCCGAAAATCACGCCTGTATTCGATATTAGCATAATCTACTGTATTTCAGATATGTAAATAATAGTAAATCCAATTACTAATCTTATAATATTAAAATAATTTACAATTATAACCCTAAAGTATTATATTTGCGCTGGATTTTAACTCTATAGGATGATGAAAAATAGATTAATGATCGACCAATTGGACCGCAAATTAGAGAAGCTCAGTTGCTTGCAAGAGGTTGCAATTCCACCAAAAGGTTGGATAAACACAATTCGTACATCAATCAATATGTCTTTGCGACAATTAGGAGTGCGAGCTGCAAAAGCACCACAGGGCGTAAAAAAGCTGGAGATGAATGAAGTCAATGAATCAATAACAATTAAATCCCTTCGTGAGCTCGCTAACGCTTTAGATATGGAACTGGTTTATGCCTTCGTCCCCAGAGACAAGTCAGTGTCTTTAATGGTCGAGAAAAACGCTCTGAAAAAGGCGAAAGAAATTGTTTTACGCACATCAACGAATATGCAACTCGAAAACCAAGGCAATTCCGAAGAGCGCATTCGACAAGCAATATATGATCGTGCGGAAGAGATTAAGCGTGAAATTCCAAAATACTTATGGGATTAGACTCTGTAACCGATGACGGGACAACTTTATTGAGCGAAGAGGATCGCATTGCGCTACGCATCCCTACGATTGAAACTAAAGCCGAATTAAATGAGTTCGAACAGCAGAATATTGAAAAAGCCGTTACGTGGACATTGCGTAAGAAATTCAGGAAAGAAAATTTAATAACAGAGGAATTTATAAAAGAGCTGCATTTTAGGATGTTCAATGATACCTGGAAATGGGCCGGGCAGTTTAGAAAATCTGATACCAATCTTGGAATACATTGGACAAAAATAGGAACCGAACTTCGTCAACTACTGGATGATACTAACTACTGGATAGAAAAACAGTCCTATGCAGAAGATGAAATAGCCGTTCGGCTAAAGCATCGGATTGTCGTAATACATTGTTTTCCTAATGGCAATGGTCGGCATTCAAGGTTGTTTGCAGATGTTGTAGCTCAAAATGTATTTGGAAATCCTGCATTCAGTTGGGGAAGTAAATCTCTGATTGCAGCCGGAGATGCAAGAGCAAGGTATTTATCGGCTCTGCGCGAAGCTGATAAAGGAGATATTCATTCGTTAATCGCTTTTGCCAGATCCTGACCTGGTTTTAGATTTCCTACATTTGATCAATGCGCCGGCGATTCTCCCTGTTCCTGCTGCTGCTTGCCCCTTTCACGGTGAATGCCGGGGGCAACGACACGCTCGATGCGTATTTCAAAAAAATTCCGCGCGACTCCGCGGGCACGCGCGCGCTGATCGACGCCTCCGACCGCCTGTCGCTCGTCGACATGCACGGTTCCGTGCGCGTTCTTGAAGAGGCGCTGGCCATTGCGCAGGAAACCGGGAACAAGAGCAACACCCGCGATGCCATGTTCGGGCTCGGTGTGCGGTACATGAACCAGGCCGAATATGTCAAAGCTTCTCAATTTCTTTTCCCGGCGCTGAGCCTGAGCGACAGCATCGGCGACGAGGAATCGCAGCTTCGCGTGCGCAACAGCATCGGGAATCTTTACGCGCACCAGAACCAGTTCGCCACGGCAGCGCCTTACTACGAGCAG
Source organism: uncultured Chryseobacterium sp. (assembly GCA_966211705.1). GTDB lineage: Bacteria > Bacteroidota > Bacteroidia > Palsa-965 > Palsa-965. The sequence continues at coordinate 200,967 of CBIHOC010000002.1, read as the reverse complement.
GCGCTGGCCCTCGCCCGTAAATCGGGGAACAAAGCGCGGGAAGGCGTGATCGTGGGGAACCTGGGGAACATTTATTACATGCAGGCCGGGGAGGATACCGCACACCTCGACAAAGCGCTGGAATATTATAAAGAAGCGCTCGCCATCGCGGAAGAGCAGGAAGATACCCTGCGGCTGATCACGATGCTGAACAATGTGGCGCTGGTGTATTGCGACAAGCAAATGTTCGACGAAGCCCTGTCCGTATCCGGAAAGGTCATGGGCATGATCCTGCAGCAGACCGACAGCACCGATCTCATTTTCGCGCTTACGAATTACGGGCGGATCTACCGGGAAATGAAAGATTACGACAAAGCAGTCGATTATTATTCCGATGCGTTGAGGATCTCCCTGTCGATGAACAGGCGCGACATGGTGATGGAAAGCTACCGCAGCCTGGCGATCTGCTACGAGCTGAAGGGAGATTTCAAAACGGCTTATGAGTACCAGGTGAAGCACACCATGCTCGGCGATTCGCTCATCAACTCCGAGAACACCGAGATCATCACCGACCTGAAGAACAAGATCGAAAGCGAACGAAGAGAAAACGAGATCCGGGAGCTGAAGCAAAAGAGCGAGATCGCGGACCTTGCGAGCAGCCGGCAACATCTTTTCCTCGCCATTTCCATCGGCGGGCTGGTGACGCTCGGCGGGTTCGCCTTCCTGCTGTTCAACCGCGCGCGTGTGAAAGAGCGGGCGAACCGGCTGCTCGGCAACCAGAACCTCATCATCGCGCAAAAAAACAAAGACATCACCGACAGCATCAACTATGCGCGCCGCATCCAGGAATCGCTGCTGGCTTCGGAAAAAGAAATGGCGCGTTTCCTGCCGGAGTTTTTTATTTTCTTCCGCCCCCGCGACATCGTCAGCGGCGACTTCTGGTGGATCACGAAAAAGGAGGAGCAGGTTTTTCTCTGCGCCGCCGACTGCACGGGGCACGGCGTACCGGGCGCGTTCATGAGCCTGCTCTGCATTTCATTCCTGAACGAAGCCGTCACCGAAAAAGGAATTTACAGCCCGGACGAAGTGTTCAATTACGTCCGTTCGCGCATCATCGCATCGCTCGGCACGGAAGGCTCGTCGGGTAACAGCGACGGCATGGACGGCGTGCTGTGCCGTTTCAACCCGGCCACGCTGCGGCTTGCGTTTGCCTGCGCGAACAACCCGCTGTGGATCATCCGCAACGGCGAGCTGACCGAACACAAGCCCGACAAAATGCCGGTGGGAAAATTCCATGGCGAGCTTGCGCCGTTCCGGTTGCAGGAAGTGCAGCTGCAGAAAGGCGACACGGTGTACCTGCTTTCCGACGGTTACGCAGACCAGTTCGGCGGGCCGTCCGGGAAAAAATTCATGTACCGCAAGCTGAAAGAACTTTTGCTCGCGCATGCAACGTTGCCCATGCAGGAACAATCCGCGTTGCTCGACCGTACGTTTTACAGCTGGAAAGGCAACCTCGAACAGGTGGACGACGTGCTGGTGATCGGCTTCCGGGTGTAAATGAATTACGATATACGAATTACGATGTACGAATTACGATGTACGATTTGTTATAGGATTGACTTCGTAATTCTCAATCACGTTATTTTGCATGTGCGTAAAATATTCAGCGATCATTTCCGACTATTGAATGAAAGACCAGCAGCGCTCAGAAATCCAGGGAAACACTGACCTTAATGCCATGTATTTTTCCATTGAATGGTTGAACGGGCACTTGCAGGCGATTACGGATCCGTTACAGCGGATCACGGAAAAGCTTCATTTCATTGCCAGCGCCGGCGATTTCCTTGTCGAAGATTGCACCCGCCTCGCCGACGAATGCCTGGAGGAAGCGCAGGCGACCGGTTATACGGACGGCGAGCTGGCTGCAACGCTGTACAAGAATTATTTCAGGGTCTTTGCCGGCGACAGATCGGTGATCGGGGATATTCCGGCATTTGAAGAAAAGCTGGCGGCACGGGAGATGACGCCCATGATCGCTTTCGTTTACCAGAAGCTCGGCTTTTTTTATTGGGCAACCGGCCAGCGCGCCAAAGCGTTCGAGCATACGTTCCGTGTGCTGAAAGAGACGGAAGATAATTCCGTCGTGATGGCTTTCGGGTGGAGCTATTACCAGCTCGCGGTTTTCAATTTCGACCTGAAGGATTACGACACTTCCCTTGATTATTACCTGAAGGCGCAGAAGCTGGCGGAGCAATTCGGCGAAGTGTACGGCAGCGCGCGTGCTATGGCAGGCATCGCAAGCGTTTATATCGCGAAAGGCCGGACGGACGAAGCGATGAACTACAACATGCAGGCGAAGGAAGGTTTCCGCAAGGTGGGCCATAAGATCGCGGAAAGCCGCGTGCTGAACGACCTGGGCGTGATCTTCGCGCAGAAAGGCGACTTCGCGCGTGCCGAACAGTACCTCCGCGAGGCGCTGGAGATGCGCGAAAACTTCCGCTACGCGCCGGGCATCATCACGTCACGCACCGAGCTCGCGCGCATTCATCTCGGGAGGAACAATGAAGACGAAGCGGAACAGCTCCTGCTGAGCGCGCTCGGGATGAGCGTTAACGTGAACTCGAAACAGAAAGCGGCCCAATGCCACATGCTGCTCTCGGACGTGTACCGGAAAAAAGGCGAGCCGTGGAAAGCGCTGGAGCATTTGCAAAACGGGCACCAGCTGAATTCGGAGATCGCGGGCGAAGAAACTTCCAGCCAGATCCATTCCCTCCAGCAGAAGTACGCCACCGAAAAAGCCGACCAGGAAGCGGAGATCCATCGCCTGAAAAACGTGGAGCTGAAAAAAGCGTACGGCCAGATCGAAGAGAAGAACAAAAGCATCACCGACAGCATCCACTATGCACGACGCATCCAGCGCGCGCTGCTGCCCTCGCCCGCCCTGCTCGGCAAGCACATTCCCGAACACTTCGTGCTCTACCGCCCCAAAGACATCGTCTCCGGCGATTTCTACTGGGCCACGGAAACGAAAGATCTCTTTTTCCTCGCCGCCTGCGATTGCACCGGCCACGGCGTTCCCGGCGCGTTCATGTCGCTGCTCAACGCATCGTTCCTGAACGAATCCGTGATCGAAAAAGGAATGACCGGTCCCGCCGCCATCCTCGGTGAAGTGCGCAAGCAGGTTGTGGTAACGTTGAATCCCGCGGGCAGCGAAGAAGAAACGCGCGACGGCATGGACGCGACGCTGGCCGTGCTCGACAAAAAAACAGGCACGCTCACCTTTGCCTGCGCCAACAACCCGCTCCTGCTCATCCGGAAAGGAGAACTCACCGTTTTTGCGCCCGACAAATTTCCTGTCGGCATCTACCCCGGCTACGAGCGCAAACCGTTCACGTCACACACGCTCGCCCTGCAGCCCGGCGATTGCGTGTACCTGCTGACCGACGGCTACGCGGACCAGTTCGGCGGCGTGAACGGGAAAAAATTCAAGTTCGCGCAGCTCAGGCGGGTGCTCACGGAAATTCATTCGCTCCCGATGCGGGAACAGCTGGAAGAGCTCGGGCGCCGGCACGATGCGTGGAAAGCGGGGCTGGAGCAGGTGGATGATATTTTGGTGATCGGGTTCAGGGTGTGAAGAGATCGCTTTCACGCTGTTCCGATCCCAGCCCCGGCAATTCCGCATAATCGAATTTTTCCTTCACCTCCGGGACGTTCGGGTCTTCCGTCCGCGAAGTGATCCGCTTCGGGATCGTATGCGCCGTCAATAGTCCGTCCGGCAGCGGCTGCATCAATTCCCGGATCGTTTCTTTATCGATGCCCGGCCGGATCCATTCCCACATTTTTTCCTTTGTAAAGATGAGCGGCATGCGCAGCTTCTGGTTGTGGATCTGCGCCAGCAGCTTGTTCGCGGGCGTCGTGATGACGGAGCAGGTAGGAATGATCTCGCCGGTGGCGCGGTTCACCCACTCGTCGTAAATGCCGCCGAGCGCGAACGCTTCCTGGTCCTTCATGTGGATGAAATAAGGATGCTTCGTTTTTCCATGGAGGCGCCATTCGTAAAACCCGTCCACGAAAATGAGGCAGCGGCGCTCAGCGATGGAAGAACGGAACGAAGCCAGGTCGAAAACCGTTTCGGATTTTGCGTTGAGCGTCATCTTCCGGAGCTCCTTCGCTTTGGCTTCATCGCTGCACCAGCCCGGGATCAGCCCCCAGGAAAAGGCCTGCAGCTGCGCCGGCGCCGCGGCGGTCAATACGGGGATCTTCCGGTGGGCGTGCGCGGACAAATGCTCGTAGCGCTCGTCCCAGTTGCCGGTGTCGAGGGCGTTGCCGGTAAGGGCGGCGATGGCTTTTTTGTTCGGGACGGAAATGTGGTAGCACATGTTTAATGCGCTATATCAAATCTTCCAATGCGAAACGAAGTTGTAATAACCTGGAAAACAATTTTTCATCCGCACGTTTTTCCGGTAATCGCTTTTTCCGGAATGCGCTGAATTCCTGGTCTGCTTTTTCTTTTTCAATACGGGTAAGGCCATGAGGAAAAACATAAGCTTCAACAAGCGCTTCTTTGGAAAGATTCTTTCCGTGACCGTTTTTCTTGATCATTCCCGGTTTTTCTAGCGTTAGTTAACTCTTCCGCTTGTATGACTTCCGTTTTTATGCCGTTTTAGTATTTGTACGACATGTACATTACAGTATTACAAATAAACACGAAATTAATTCAGGATTTTGTCTTTTTATTTTTTCTTGCTTGAGCGCTCCTCTTTTTAACCTGCCGGGTAGACTTTCCAAAAACTTCAACAGGGTCAATCATGGGCAACATAAAATAACCTTGCGCGTGTTGCGACATAATTGCCCTCGTATGCGTATATCCTATGCTTCCAATGGCAATTAAAAAAACATCCGGCAATTCGAAATGTTTTCCAACGGCATAGTTTTTAATATTTTCTATTGTAAAAACGCTCACACATGTCATTGAGCATATTGACAACCTGGCCTTTTGCTCATAAAACTTAGCGTTGATAGCCACCCTTGCTTCGTCGCCGTTTTTTCCTACACCTATTGAAATTTTGTGATTGATCGTCATCGCAAGCGCATCGGGCGGATATGACAGATAATCCTCATTTAAAGAGAATTCGGATACATAAATTTTTGATATGCGAAAGGTCACAGAGACCTCGTTAGTCTTTTTGTTCATGCTAATTTTCTTTCCATGAATTTTCCGGGATCAGCTGTAAGATGCCGCTGTCCAACAATAGAAATCACCCTTTCGCCCGGTTTGCCTGTTACCCGGCATGCCTGGTTAAGTTTAATTTGCTTTCTCGAAGCAACATATTCATCCTTGTTGCTGAAAGAAATATCCGGTACCTTTTCAATTGCCAATGCCAGCTCAATTAACTTGATTAATGTGTAGTTGAATCTCCCGTTCATGATTTGGGAAACATAAGCTTTTGACACGCCAAGTTTTTGAGCAAATTCGACTTGTGACATCTCGTTCTTTTCCAGGTAATCTACAAGTTCCCGGTATAGCCCGTTTTGTATTTTTTCAAGCCAGTATTCCGGGGCATTAGCCAATTCGTCCGCCTTAAACATGTCTTTCTTTTTTTAGGGACTGATAATATTCTCCTACTATTTTCCGGAAGCGTTTCATTTCTTTTGTTTGATTGCCTTTCTTGCCTCCGATAACAATAATTCGTCCTGTTCTATCTTCATGGAATAGGTACACACGTAAGTCAGCTGTTTTTATTTCAAATTCATTCAAGGTTCCTGTCTTGCCCAGTGGTCTGAGTTTTTTAGGTGGAATCCGCAAAGACTCAGACATCTCTTCCATAATTGCATGCACTTTAAACAATTGTCTCTTCAGGTTTCCATCTCTCGAGATTTCTGTCCAAAACTCATCCCAAAAGCACTCACCGTCCAACTCAAGCTTGTAGACAGCAATCGGGCCCGCAATCTCTTCCAACCTGTGAAGTACAAAGTTAGCCATGAAAGTTAAGTTATAACTAAACTAATGAAAAAATTAAAATGCTGATAGTTAACCATTTGCAACAAAATGCATTACATTTTCTAATCATCAATGTTTATCTATTATCTCAAAACACCACCTCCACGCCCACCAGCCTCGTCTCGCTCCCCGATCTCATCACCGCTTTGATCTTGTACACATACGTGTTCCCCGGGTACAACGCACCATCCGTGATCATCGTGGCCGATCCATTCAACGTTTTCCAGGCACGCAGCGGCTCGCCTGCTTTGGCTTTGTAAATGACGTACCGGTCGACCGGCTCATGCGGCTGCTTCCACGAAAGATGGATCACGCGCTTTTCAAAATCCGGTGTGGCGGAAAAATCGGTTACGGCGGGATAAACGCGCGGCTGAAAACGAACGGCGGGAAATATTGTCTCGCTCCTGTTGCCGCTGCTGTCTGTCACAACAAGCCTGTACGAATAATCCGCGCCGGGAATTGCAGAATGATCGGTGAACCGCGCGACGGTATCTTTCCCCGGCCAGCTGCCGAGCTGTGTTGCTCCGCGAAAGAGTTCCATGCACATGAGATCGTCGCTGCTGCTGTTGATCCACGCGAGGCAGATCGACGTATCGGTGTGGAAGGCCGATCGCACGACGGGAGGAACCGGCGGAATTTTATCCGGGCGCTTCAGCCGGCAGGGAAGAGAATTGGCGGAGTTGTTGTACACGCGATCGACGCTGCGCACGCAATAATAAACGTCACGTGTGAGTGTTTGCAACGTGACGGTGTCGGTGAATGTCGTTGCGGAAAGAACGGAATCGCCGACCTCATAAAATTCTTCCCGCAAAGTGTTGCACCGGAAAACGCGGTAGCCTTTGAGATCGTTCGCGGCAACGGCATTCCAGGAAAGATGGACAACGCCATTGGTGTCGATCATGCCGGAAACCTGCCCGGGAACAGGAGGCGGATCATTGTCGGCCAGTTGCAGCAAGTGCGGGCAGGAAAAACCGGAATCGCCGTCAATGCTTATTGCACAGACGACGTAATAATTGGTAAACGCCGGCTGCACATCCGTAAACATATTAATTGATGTATCAAGTTTTTCCGCCATGACGCGGTATGGCCCGGAAATTTTCGGGGCGCGGAGAACGGTGAAACCTGCGAGATCCGTTCGGTTTTCGGTGGTGAAATTCCATTTCAGCTCCACACGCTTGTTGTCGGGTGAATACAAGGTGTCGATCTCCGGGAATGCAATCCAGTCCTCCTTTCCCGCTCCCTTCACCACGGGCGAAGCGGGACCGGGTAGGCCGAAATACGACCAGCCGCGCACACGGTACCAATACGTTTTCCTGTTCTGCGGAAATGTATCCTGGTAAACCAATTCCGTTTTCCCCGGTTCATCCTGCGAACGCGCAAAGGTGTGAAGACGGTCATTTACCCGGGCAAAATGGATGCTGTCGTCCGAGCGCTCGATGATATAACCGGCATACTGCTCACGTGTAGACGTCAGATCGAATGAAAGTGTCGCTCGTTTATTCCGGAAATCCGCATGCACTTCACCGGGCGCCGTTAACACAGTTGACTTTTCACTGGTCGCAGAAATGCCCGGCGTAAATCTTCCTGCCGGATCTTTTGCCAGGCTGATGCGGTACACGTACACTTCTCCGGGCAAAGCGGTTTTGTCCGCGAAGTACAGGCCGTGCGCTTTCGCCGTAGCAACGGATACGTCACAAGCTTTCAGCACAAATCCGAATTTCATTTGTTCTTCCGTTTTCGCTTTCGCCGGGTCGGCAGTGTTTGAAACCGGGCCATGGATGGATTGAAAAACAAATGCATTCATTTGATCCTCGCGGACCAGCTTGTTCCACGTCGTGTCTGCTTTCGGCAACGGAAGAACAGCATCAGCCAGCAACGTTCCTTTTCCTTCCAGGTCTTGCGCCGGGAGATCGAAGTATTCATCGGCGGTGTAACGCTCGATCCTGTAACCATGTACATTTCCCGCTCGCCACACTTCCGGGTTTGCGGGAACCCAGCGCAGCAGAACGCTGTCGGGCGTAACGAATGTTCGGATGAAAATGTCGGGGCTTTTTTGCGCGACGAGAAACACCGGGTAAACGAATAACGCGAAAAGAAAATTCGTCTTCATGATCCGCCCTGTACAATGTTGCATTGACTTCCCAGCTCGAACGCAAAGTCAACGTGACCGGAAACAAGCCCGCCGAGCACGTCGTAATCGCATCCCATCGCACCGCCCACCCAGCTGGGGTTGGGCAGGCGCGCCTGGAGCACGGCCGCCGCGGAAAGCGAAACGATCACGAAATCGAAATCCTGCGCAGCGACGCGACCGTGAACGCCGACGGCGCCCTGCAGGTACGCATACACCTGCCCGGAAGCGTACCAGCCGTTCACCCCGACATTTCCGCCCGTGTTCTGGCAATGCGCAGACGGACCATAATCGAGCACCATGATGTCGAAGCCGGCGCCGGCGGAGAAATTGTAATACACATACCAATGCTCGAAGCCGATCTGCCCGTCGAAGCCGCTGCCGAAGCTGGCGCCGAATGCAAATCCGCCGCCGTTCTCCAGCGCCTGCAGGTTGCGCTGGTTGCCCAGCCCGTTCATGTTCACCACCTGCGTCACGTTGGAAGGCGGTGGCGGCATAGGATCGATCACATTGCCCGCTTCGAAGTAAGCGCTGAACGTTGCGACGCCTGCCACGTTCACACTGATGCGCGACTGCGGACGCCCGATATACAGGTACCACGTTTGCGGATCGAGATGGAGCATGGCAGTTCCCGTGGCGGTAACACCGGGCACATGCACCTGCGCGCCCATCACGGCATGCAGCGCATCGTTGTTGAAATCGTATTGCATGAGCATGGACGCCGTTGCCGGAATTTGATTGGCCGGTTTTTGCTGGCGCTCCGCAATGCCGATCATGAAATACACATTCCCGGAAAGTTGCAGCAGGCTGATGCCGCCGTTTGCATTGAAATTCATTTCCAGCGCCACGTCGCCGTTGCAGGGTTTCGGCGATCCGCTGGTGCCGAGCGTTACACCCGCTTTGATGCCGAGACCGGTGTTGTTGTCAGGAACGTATGAAGCAGCGGCGCCGAACGCAGAAGTGTAAAGCTGGCTCTCGAGCGAAACCGTCGACGGGCGATGCATATGGTAATAAATTCCACCCATGAACCGGTAGATGGATGCGCCGCCCATTTCGATCACCACGGAAACGGCAGCGTCGACGTAGAAATAACGGTAGCCATTGACTTTGCCGAACCACACGGACGACAGCGCCGGCGCGGGCAAAACTTTTTCGATAGACAGTGCAAGCTGGCCGAAAAATCCTTTCCCGTACACGGGATCGTTGTTCTTGAACATGATCGTTCCGTTGAGGTGGAACGGTCCGCTGTTGAACGCCACGCCGACCGTATTCACCTGCACGCGGTCGAAATCCCACTCCTGCTTCGTCGCATTTCCGCCTGCCGCAGCATCCGCCACCGTATTCGTTTTCGTCACGATCACGAAACCGCCGGTAACGCTGATGTCGAGCGAGCCCGGGTCCATAAAGTTCATCCCCGCAGCCACCGCAATGGCCGGCATGTTGTCGAACGTCCCCACCTGGATCATCGAAATGCTGAAGCCGAAACCGCCGAGCTTGCTGCTGTCGGGATGCGTGGGCGCAAGAGAAAAAATTCCCGCACGTAACAGCGGCGCTTCCGAAGCGATCGTCAGTTGCTGGAATTGCAATCCTTTTGCGTTGACGTCGGCATGCGTTAATGTGAGATTTCCATTCAGCACCGCAAGCGGCCGAAATTTTCCGTTCGTTTTGCTGATCGTCAGCTGCGAAGTCGGCAGCAACGTCATCTTCGCCGACAAAACCTGTGCGTGCATTTCTCCTGCAGGCGAAATGGTGAAACTGTAGCCCGTTTGTTTCGTTTGCAGGTCCTGGAAAATGGCGGCTGAAAATGCGACTGAATCCGTTTCGCTCACCGGCAATCGCACAAATCCCGTCATTGCGCCACCGTTCAGGTGATTGGAGGTAAACGAGGCGCTGAGCGAAACGATCGAAAATCCCCAGCCGTTCATGCTTCCCTGCGCGCAGCTGAACAGGTTGTTCGCCTGGAACAGGCCCGACACGCCGGAATGATCGATCAGCAGGTTCGAAGCGAGGATCTCCGGGCGCTGGCCATTTTTCGAAAGCTCCGGCGGAAGTTTTACACGGAACTGGCGCACGTAAAAACCGGTCCACAAAAACGGATCGCCGCCGTACCCGGAAAGGTTATATCCCGGGGGAAACTGCATGGCCGGCGCATTCGACAACTCGCTGAAATCGGCAGTCGCATCGAGGACGGAGAACGACATGTCATTCACACCATGAATGCAGAACGGCGCAAGTGAAACCTGCACGATGAAATTGTGAATGTCATTCGTGTGCACCTGGAATGACGCGCGAAGTACGGAGTCGGCAGAAAAATCCGGGTCGGGATAGATCATGCCGGGATTGAACTCGAACGTGCCTTTGAGATTGACGGCCTGGAAACCGTTGCAATCCCATTCCACATAATTATACCCGTCCGGCTTCAGCACCATGACAACATTCGGCCCGAGCGAAATACGATGTTCGCTGACGAGCACGAGACGCGTTCCCGGTCCCGGCATCACACCTTTCGGGTTGAACGCGACGTGCTGCGCGGAGAAACATATTTTCTGCGAAGACCCTGGAAATTCAAGCGCCATGAATGCGGAGAAGCCGGCATGTCCGCTGAAAAAACTTGCGCTGTCGATCGCAATGATGTAGCGCGTCGCGCCGATCTCTTTCACGATCCCGAACGGAAGGCTGGCGGCGCTGTCGGGGTCCATGTTTCCTGCAAGACGGTTTTCGCTTTCCACCTTTTCACAAATGGAAAGCACCATGCTCTGCAGCGGATCGGCAACGCTGTCTGTTTGCGCTGCGGCGAGCAGGGGCAGAAAAAGCTGGACGAACAGGATGATCCGCAGGAACACGATTGGGATTTGAGCCCACGAATCTGGGAATTGTTTTAGAAGCTAAGCGTTTACAAACGGATATAAGTATTTGAAAACGGATAATCGCGGTTATCGCAATTTACCGGCGAATACATTTGCACTTCGCGCATACCTTAATGACTCGACATTTTCTTTCCCGGTCCCTGCTGTTGCTGCTCTTCTGCTGCGCATTTTCCGGCGCACGGAGCCAGTCGCAGAGCAACGTGGTTTATCCCGTGGCCGGCTGCACCGGCGTGGGTTGCCCGGCGGTGACGACCATCGCGACACACGTCACCGCATCGTTCTTCGACACGATCAACGAAGTCATTTACATCGGCGGAAAATTCAACGACCTGGGTGGAAACCCGCGCCCGGGGCTGGCGGCGATCGACGCGGTCAACGGCAACCTGCTTTCCTGGGCGCCCACGGTCAACACGGGAACGGTCATGGCGATCGCAAAATCGGGCGATACGGTTTTTGTCGGCGGAACATTTACACAGGTCAACGGCCAGCCGCGCGCGCGCATCGCAGCCATCAGCGCTTCAACGGGAACCTTGTTCAACACGTTTCTCACCGGGACCGGGAATGCGAATGACACGGTGATGTCGCTGCTCACGCTGGGAAACCGGCTTTATGCAGGCGGAAAATTTTCCACGATCGCTTCCGTCGCGCGTGCGAACATTGCGCGGCTTTCTTACAGCGGTGTCGCCGACTCCTGGGCCGCTTCCACGCTGACGGCCGGGCCGGTGCGCAAACTCGGCTGGTACGGAAATAAAATTGTTGCGCTTACAGATGTCACCGCGGATGCATCCAGCGTGATCGTCACCATCGACATTTCGACTTCGGCGCTGATCACGCGCGCGCAATCCGATCCAGCGGAACTGATCACCGATTTTGCGATGCGGGGAAGCTCCGCGTTTTTCACCGGGCCGTTCTTCACGATCAATTCATTGCCAAGGCAAACCACCGCAGCCTGCGATCTCGCCACGGGAATATTCATGACGTGGAACCCGGTGCCGCCCGTTTTCAGCTACGATAACCGTTCGCGTTTCAGCATCGCCTGCTTCCGCGACAGCCTGTATATCGGCGTCTTCGACGTTTCCTCCACGAACCCGGCATATCACAGGTTATACGTCAGCCACTATTTCAACGGCGGACTGCGCGTGATGAAAACGTACCAATCGAACCTCACGGGGCTGAACGGGTATTACAACGACGATTTATTAGCTGGCAATTCGCGGCTCTTCGAGATCGAACGTTTTGCGCAGCACACGGCGTTTCCGAACGGTTCGGTGAATTGCCGCTTCTTCAGCTATTGCCTGCGGCCGCCGAATTTTCCCGGGCCGTTTTCGGCTGGTCCCGCTAACGCCTGTCCCGGCGACACGAATGTTGCGTACACCCTTGTTCCGCTCGCGTATTACAGCTCGTACAGCTGGAGCTCGACAAGCACGGAAATTTCAGTAACGGGAACGACGAACACGGGCTATGCGGATTTCTCGGAAAACTTTTCCGGCTCGGCGAACGTTCGCGCGTACGGTATTACGTCGTGCGGAATTTCAACGTTGTTCCCGCGCAACTTCACCGTCACGGCAAATGCGCTGCCGGCTGCGGACGCAGGACAAAACGACACCCTGAATTGTTTGATACAACAAGTAATCCTGCACGGCAGCTCAACGACATCGGGCGCAACGTTTTCCTGGAACGGGCCGGCCGGTTTTTCAAATGCAGATTCCATTCTTGCGAATAGTCCCGGCTCTTACATATTGACGGTGCTCGCACCGAACGGTTGCCGCAAACGCGATACGGCGCTTGTTGCGATCGACACCGTGCCGCCGGCGATCGTTCCGTTCGGCACAATTCCGCAGCTCACCTGCAGCGATACGTTGGTGCTGATGGATGCCTCGTCGCTTTACCCGGGAGATTCGCTGTATTGGTCAGGGCCGGGATTGACTGCGAACACCAACCCTGCGGCCGTTTCTCAAAGCGCGAATTATTTGCTTCTTGTCACAAGCCGTTCGAACGGCTGCGGTGCAACGGACACGCTTTATGTGGCGCAGAATATTCTCCCGCCGCCTGCTGTCATTCTTGCGCCGGACACGGTGCTGACGTGCATTCAACAAAACGTATTGCTCGACGCAAGCTCAACAGTATCTTCGGTTACGTTCCAATGGGCCGACAGCAGCGCAATGCTGTCTGTAAATCCAATGAGTGTTACCGTGCCCGGGATCTACCAGCTCGTCGCAACGGATACGATGAACGGTTGCGTGAACAGCGCAAACCTTGTACTGATCACGTCATGGACTTCGCCACCGGGAATTTCTTCACTTGCGGATTCCATGCACCTCAACTGTTCGTATGCAGCGCTTCCGCTGAACGCATCATCCCCAACCACCGGAAGCGCGATCGCCTGGACAGGCCCGGGAAATTATTCTTCCCCGGATCCCGGCACGGCAACGCTGACCGGCTATTACCAGGTAACCGCGACGCACCCGCAAAACGGCTGCACTTCTGTTGACTCCATTTTCATCGGTTACTCTGCAGTGCTCGTGGTCAATGCAGGCAACGACACGACGATCTGTCCCGGATCGGGCGCGGTGCTGCAGGCTTTTCCCGTTGGCGGTTCGCCCGCATTCAATTTTACGTGGAGCAATAACGCGGGAAATATGTCGCCCGTTACCGTATATCCTGCCGACACGTTGCTTTACGTCGTCACGGTTACAGACAGCGCCGGGTGCAGCGGAACGGATTCGGTGATCGTAAACGTTCCCGGGCCGGTTGAAGATTCCCTGCTTTCTTTTCAGCCCTGCGATCCGCTTCAGCCAACGGGGCAACTGCAGGCATACGCGTATGGCGGTGTTCCGCCGTATCAATATTCCATCGACAACGGCGTGAGCTGGAACAGCACAGGCATATTCGCCGGGCTTGGTTACGGCAGCTACCCCATTCTCATCCGGGATGCGCTTGGCTGTCTTCTCAGCGACACAGGGATCATCGACACCAACAGTCTCGTGCCCGCGCCTGAATTTCTTGTGTCCACGAGCCCCGCGCTCGGCGATACGATCGTCGTGGTGGACATCAGCAACCCGCGTCCCGACAGTGTCGAGTGGGATTTCCCGCTTTTCTCCACCGTCACGGACAGCAGCATGTTCGCGCCCGCGTTCATTCCCGGGGATACAGGCGCATTCGCGTTGACCATGCACGCGTTCTACGGCACGTGCGAAGTCGTTCACACCCGGTGGATCAGCGTGCAGCCGTTCGACAGTCTTGCGGCAACGCCATGGAACCAGAACGGCATCGATACGATCGTGCTGTACCCGAACCCAAACAGCGGGACATTCTTCACCGACGTCACACTTTTCAGCAAACAGGATTTTGTAATTCTTGTGTACGATGCGGCGGGGAATGAGCACGTTCATATTCCCGTTCAGCATTCAGCCGCGTGGAGCGGGCAGATCATCCTGCCTGCGCCTGTTCCGGGAAGCTACATGCTGCGCATTGTCGCAGAATATGATTCGGAGCAGGTCGTGTTCGTTATTACGCAATGACCAGGATGAAAAGACCGGCTGAGATAATAAAATGTTGTTGCGTTACGCTGCTGTTCCCGCTTGCGCTGAATTCCCAGGACCTGGAAAAGATCGGCAGGAAGGACATGGTGACGGTGAATGGCGGAATGAATTTCAATTCCGTTTTCTATGATGCGCAGGGTTTTGTGCCGCGGCGCGATCCGTTCACCTGGTACTTCAACGGAAATCTTACGGTGAACTTTCTCGACGTAAGCTTGCCATTCACATTCAGCTATTCCAACCTGCACGGAACGTTCACGCAGCCGTTCAACATGCAAAGCTGCAGCCCGAAATACAAATGGGCGCAGGCGCATCTCGGCACCACGGCGATGAGCTTCTCGGCATACACATTGGCGGGACATGTGTTTACAGGCGGAGGGATCGAGCTTACACCGAACGGTTTTTATTTTGGCGGAATGTACGGCAGGCTGAAAAAGGCGGTGGAATATGATGCCGCTGCTCAATCGTTCGATGCAGTGTCGTTTAAACGAATGGGCGGTGCGGTAAAATTCGGCTACGATAAAAACGGGCACGCGTTCTGCGCGACGTATTTCACTGCAAAAGATGAAACGGAAAGTTTGTCTTTCATTCCGCCCGGCGCCGATCTCCCCCCGCAGCAAAATACGGCGATCAGCTTGTCGGGGAAAACGAGGCTGTTCGACCTGTTCACTGCGGAAGGTGAAATTGCGCTGTCGGGCCTTACGCGGAATATTCTTGCGGGAAGTGAGACAACCGACTTCGGCGGATTTGAAAAATGGCTGCTTCCCACAAAAACCACCACGCAATTCTTCCGCGCATGGAAAGCGGCGATCGGGTATGCGGGAAAACATGCGTCGGTGAAAGTCGCGCACGAGCACGTCGACCCGGATTACCAGACGTTCGGCGCGTATTATTTCAACAACGATCTCCAAAGCTGGACCGTCGCGCCTTCCTTCCGTTTGTTCCGCGGGAAATTATCCGTCGCGCTCAACACCGGCATCCAGCGCAACAACCTCGACGCGTCGAAGCTGAACACGATGCACCGCTGGGTCGGCTCCGCGAACATCAGCTTCACACCCGCCGCCGCATGGATGTTCTCCGGCGCATATTCCAATTTCACTTCGTACACCAACCGCCGCCCGCAAACCGATCCGTTCTGGCAGCCCTCGCCCGCCGACACGCTGAGCTTTTACCAGGTGGCGCAGCAGGCCAACTTCAGCCTCGTACACACGTCCGGCACAAAAACGCTGAAGCAAACCTTGTCGCTCATCGGTTCGTACCAGGTCACCGGGCAGCAGCAATCCGGCGTCACGCAGCCCGGCGTGGAAATCCTCAACGGCAACTTCAGCTGGGCAGCGCAATTCACGCGCACGAAAACCGCCATCGCCTTCCTCACGAATTACAACCGCGCGATGCAGCAGGACCAAACTACGGAGCTGCTCGGCCCGGGCATCCAATGCACCCAGGCATTACTGAAAAACGCGCTGCGCATTTCCGCCGGCTCTGTTTACAACCGCTCGCTTGCTGCAGGCCTTCTCACCGGCCACGTGCTCAGCCACCGCGCGCAGCTCGGCTGGTCGCCAAAAGTGGAAAACAAAAAGTTGGGGAAGCCTGCGATGAGTTTGGTCGCCGTGTATGTAAACCGGTTTGCCGCGTCGCCATCCGAAACCGGCACGAACGAATTGACGGTGACGGTGAACGTGGGAGTGAATTTTTGAAGTTACAGCGAGAGGTTGCCGGTTGTCCGGGGGTGTCGGTTGTCAAAGGTTGTCGGTCGCAGCTTCGCTGCTTTCGGTTGTCAGTTACCGGTCACGTTACTCATGTCACTGACCGGCAACTGACAACCGAAGACCGACAACAGAAGCGGCGCAGCCGCGAACCGACAACCCCGAACAACCGGCAACTGTTTTGTCGTACTTTTTCTGCGGTTTGTCTAAAAATTTTCAGCCAACGACGACGAAAAGGTATATTCGCTTGAGATGACGCCGAAAGATAGAATTGCAGCCGAAAAAAGCCGCACCCCACGGATCAAAGAGTTCAAGCTGAATGCGTTGCTGGAAGTTACCAAGGCGATCAACAGTAACGTATCCACGTCCGACCTGCTGGCCATTTTCGAGACCATCATCCGCGAAAAGCTGGGCATCGGCAAGCTCGTCTTGTTCAGCCACGACGGGTACGAGTGGAGGTGTTTGCTGAGCTTCGGCGTCGATGCGGAGGTCAGCAGCATCAACGTCGAGAAAGAATTCGAAGGCATCAAGGAAATTTCCACGATCGACCTCGAGTCGAACAAGGCGCTGAACAAATCGTTCGAGATCGTCATCCCGGTTTTCCACAAGGAACATGCGCTGGCCTACGTGCTGATCGGCGACCTGAACGAGGACGAGAGCGGCATGAGCGCCACGATCAAACATCTGCCTTTCGTGCAGACGCTGACGAACCTCATCATCGTGGCGATCGAGAACAAGAAGCTGGCCAAGGAAAACCTCCGCCGCGCGGCCATGCACCGCGAGCTGGAGCTGGCGTGGGAAGTGCAGCGCATGCTGTTCCCCGAAAAGCTGCCGCACAACGAGAACATGGACATGGACGCGGTGTATCTCCCGCACCAGCAGGTCGGCGGCGATTATTACGATTTTATCCAGATCAACGAGAACGAAGTGGCCATCTGCGTCGCCGACGTTTCCGGCAAAGGCGTGCCCGCGGCGCTGCTCATGTCGAATTTCCAGGCCAACCTTCGCATCCTGCTGCACCACATTCCCAGCCTGCCCGAGCTGATGCGCGAGCTGAACACGAAAGTTTCCGCCAATTCAAAAGGCGAAAAGTTCATCACGCTCTTCATCGCGAAATACAATACGGTGACGCGCGTGCTCCACTACATCAACGCCGGCCACAATCCCCCGCTGGTGATCGACGAGGATGGCGCGAATTTATTGACTGTGGGCTGCACCGGTCTCGGCATGTTCGACGAGCTCATCAAAGTGAAGGAAGGCATCGTGAACGTCGCGCACGGCGCGCTGCTGCTGTGCTACACCGACGGGCTCGTGGAAACGACGAACGAGAAAGACGAGGATTTCAGCCTGCAGCGCCTGCAGCAGATCGCGCTCGACAACCGGAAGCTCACGCCGAAGCAATTAAACGCGCTCGTCATCGATAAAGTGAACGAGCACAAAGGCGATCTGCCTTACATCGACGATATCGCGCTGGTGACGTGCCGGTTGCTGTGATCCCGACTTTTTTATTACCACGGGGACACGGAGGCACGGAGTGATAATTCTCCGGGCCTCCGTGTCCCCGTGGTAATTTTTCTTCAGGATTGTGTGGGATTTTCCGCCTCAGCCGCCGCAACTTTCTTCTCTTCTTCTTTCTGCGGGTAATACAAATCCGCCGCCACCAGCATCGCCGCAAACGCCCAGAACGGCACCGACGCTTTATCCGTGTCGAGGAAATTGTTCATGAAGCCGTGGATGAAATACGTCACCAGCCCGAGGAACACGGACAGCAGCACGCCGCGGTGAACGCCTTTCGGCAGCTTGTAATACAATCGCCAGCCGGTCCAGATGATCGTGCCGAAGATGAACAGGAATGTCACCGAGCCGAGCACGCCGGACTCCGCCAGCGGGCCGATGTATTCGCTGTGCGCGTTGCCGAGGTCGCCGGCGTTGGTGCTGATGATCGTCTTCTCGCCCGAAAGCTGGAACGGCGCGTAGATGAATGCGTAGGTTCCCGGGCCCCAGCCGAACATGGGCCGCTCTTCGAACATGCGGAACGCGGAGTTCCAGCGGTTGAGGCGCTCGAGGTTGGACGCATCAGTGGAAATGTTGGAGATGGACTGGATGTGTTCCTCGAGGTTGTTCGACGTGTCCTGCCGGTTCTGCTCCAGCTGCATGACGATGTCGGTCCACGAGAGGAAGAGAAAAATGCCTGCGATCGCACCGAGCGCGAGGAGGACGCGGAATTTGATGCGGAACAGGAAAACGAGATACAGCAGCAGCGCCCCGATGAGGCTCACCCAGGCGGCACGTGTGTACGAGAAGATCAGCGCGACGGTGAAGATGACGAAGAGGATCACCGCGATGACACGGATGTTGTTCGAATATTCCTTGCTGAACACGAACGCGATCAGCGCGGGGAAGAACATCGCCAGCGCTGCGCCGTAAGCCGTGTGGTCGTTGTAGAACGGCGACATCACCCAGTGCGCGGCATCTTCCCCGAAGTTGAATTGCTTGTGCCAGTAGAGCGTGTAACCGATGACGAGCGTGAGCGGCAGAATGTAAAGCCAGAGAAAGCGGCGAACGTTTTTGAAATCGCGGAACATCTGCACGCCGATGAAATAGAACGGGACGACGAACCAGAGCCGCGCCACGAAAAATTTGAACGACACCATCGGCAGCTCGCTGGTGATGGAGGTGATGAAGATCCATACGAGGTTCAGCAGGATGGCGATCGTCACCGGGTGGCGGAGGAAACGCCTGTCAAACGACTCTTCGTAGAATACGCGCACCAGGAACAGGAAAAGTATGCCCGCCAGGATCGGCTCCACGGGCAGACTCAGGCCGAGCTGCACGTCGCTGCCCAGCAGGTTGATGGAAAGCGGCGTGAGGAATACGCAGAACAGCAGCAGCTTGTCGAGCGCGACGAGCGCAAGCAGCACGATGAGCAATGCGGGGGGGATGAGGTTGAGCCAGTAAAATTCATTGGCAACGCAGATGCCGTTCACCGCCAGGAAAACGAGGCTGCAGCCGTACACCCACCAGAGCGTGCGCTTTTTCTTAGTTGCCGGGTTCAGGCTCTCCATTGGACTTGGTCTCGCGGATGCGTTCGATCGCTACGAAAAGCAGGATTCCCAGCAGCAGTGAAGAGAGAGCACAGATGAGAATGATGAGCGAACGAACAGGATAAGATTTCGAATCGGCCGGGAACGGTTTGGTGACGACGTTGGAATACGTGAGCTCCTTCGTCATGTCGCTCACCGCGCGGTCATAATCGCCTTTGATCGCGTTGTAGGAATCGCGGAGCGCCTGGAGCTGGTCGGAAACCGAGATGAGCTCCCCGCCTTTCTGCTCGAGGTTGCGCATCAGCGAATCGACCTGGCGGAGCTGGCCGGAAGAAGCGCTGCTGCCCACGAGCTTGAGATATGCTTTCGTCGCCTCCTTGGTCTGCGCATTGAAATCGAGCAGGCCGTAGCGCACACGCAGCTCGCCGCTGATGCGTTCGAGGGAATCGATCTGGCGCTTCTTCACTTCCAGCTGATCGCCGAGGATCTTCACCACTTCCATCGTTTTTTCGCGCTGGAGCGTGCGGGCTTTGATGTCCACGCAGTCGATGATGCTGTTGACCATCGCGCAGGCCGTGTCCGGGTTTTCGTCGTAGATGTCGACCTTGATGGATTCGAACTCCGTTTTGCGGATCAGCACGTTTTCCTCGTAGGCGTTGTAGAGGCGGGTCAGCGCGGCGGAACCTTTTGTGTTGATGTTGTAATGGCGCGCAAGGTCGAAACGCGCGACCATCATTTTCCGCACGTCTGCCGAATGAAAGAGCTGAAGCAACTGTTCGGTCGGCGACTCCATGGAATACGGGATGATGTTCACCGGGTAAACCACGGCCGTCGACTTGTACCGGGGCCTGATGAACGTTTCACCCGAGAATACGAACGCCAGCACCGACGCAGCCAGCACGATGGCAAGCAGGTGCCATTTGCGCGTAACCGCGATGCTGAAGATATCCATGTTGCTGAAGCGGGCCATCGTGTAGTGAAGCGGTGTCGGTCTTTTCCAGAAAGAAGCGGTGATGAAAGATTCCTTCCTGCGGGTGGTGGTTATTGGTTCAGCCGTTGCGTTTTCCGGGATCCCGGTTGCTCCGGCAGTTTTGATTTTTTCCTGCGTTACTTTTTTTTCAGCGGTTAAACGATGGCCGGGTGCGGCGGGCTGTTCCGGTGTGGGCTCCCCCGGCCGTGTCAGTCAACCGGCGGATTCGTTATCAGTGGTGGCGGTGCGTTTCCGGAGACTCCTGATGTTGTCGAAGAGGATCAGCAGCAGCACCCCGAACACCAGCGCAGCGGTCGTGCTGACCGCGACGATGAGCCAGCGCACCGGGTGCGATTTCCGTTCCGCCGGGAACGCCTTATTTACGATAAAGCGATAGGTAAGGACTGCCTCCGCATCAATTTTTGCTTCGTCGTATTTTTTCTTGAGAAGGTTCAG
This sequence comes from uncultured Chryseobacterium sp., assembly GCA_966211705.1. GTDB lineage: Bacteria > Bacteroidota > Bacteroidia > Palsa-965 > Palsa-965. Next base: position 180,277 of record CBIHOC010000002.1, on the reverse strand, counting down.
CTGCTCACGCTGGATGTAGAGGTTTTCGCGGATGGACATGTATGCGCTGCCGTATTTCGAGAGGATGTCGAGGTGCTCGGCAAGACGCTTGATCGCGCCCTGGTCGCCTTTGGACAGCGCGATGGCGTACTGCTGGCTCGTCACTTCCGACTGCGATTCGTAATCGTACATGCCCAGCTTGTTGAGCGCGGCCATCGAGTCGGCCATGAGGTGCACTTCCGCCTCTTTACGGCGGTACTCCGTTTCCACGATAGCCAGCGCCTGCTCGGCACGGTCGCGCTGCATGCGGGCTTTCGTGGAATCCAGCAGGTCGGCGATGTCGTTGGCGATCTCTGCGGCCAGCTGCGGGTTTTCATCCAGCACTTCGATCTTCACCGACATGAACTCCGTGCGCTTGAAGGTGATGTTCTCGCTGTATTTCTCGTAAAGACGCGTGTTCTTGTACGGATCGCTGGGATCGATGCGGTAATGCTGCATCAGTTTATGCTTCACCGTGATGCGCGAGCGGATCTCGTCGGAATGAAGGATCTGCAGCAATTGCTCCGCCTGCTCTTCCTCACCGAACTGGAGCACGTCCTGCTTGCCTGAAAAATCTTCTGTTAAAAGGGCCTTGGCGATCGCGTTCGACTGCACCGGGAACATGATCACGGTCGACTTGTACCGTTCCGGGATGAGATAGGAAACGCCCGCCGAGATCACAGCGGCGGCAATCCCGATTACGATCAGAGGAATCCTCCAGCGCCAGAAAAACTCGAAAAGGCTAGTAGAATCGAAATAATTACCGTTACCCGTTTTCTGCTCCATGGGGCTCACAAAAGCTTAAGAGAGGCCAAAAGTAAGAAAAAAGCGATGCGCGGGACGGAGGAACGTAAATTGAGGGGGATTATTGTGGAGAGTACTCGGCTGATTGTCAAGAGGGTGCGAATTACAAATGGTGCGAATTTACGAATTACGAATCTTACGAATTTACGAATCGATACTTCATCAGACCTCGAAGGTCTCCCAGGCACGCGCGTCGCAGACCTTCGAGGTCTATTTACGATTCGTAAATCCGGAAGATTTCGTAGTTCGCACCCCTACCCATATTTCATGATCCGGAACATGCCCTTGATGCTGATGAGGCGTATTGCAAATGCCCACGCCAGCGAGGCGGCGCCCATGACCAGGAATCCCGGCACCCATCCCGTGTTGCCCGGCCGCATGATGTAGGTGTGGCAAAGGTCCGCGATGGCTACAACGCCGGCGGTGTAAACGAAAAGCGTGGTGAGCAGGCGCCAGTTGATGCGGAATCTGAACTTCGACTGCACGATCAGCACCTGCGCGATGGCGGTGAGCATCTGGGTGGAAAAGCTGGAGATGGCCGTTCCCAACGCTTCCATGTAAAAGAATTTGATGAACAGGAAATTCAGCGTGATGTTGATGATCATTCCGCAGAACGCCATCATGTTCAGCTCACGCAGGTTGCCGTTGGCCGTGAGCAGCGAACCGAACACGTAAGTTGTCGAGATCGCTACGAAGCAGCTCATCAGGATCGGGAAAACCATCACCACCGCATCCGGCTGCCCTTCCCCGTACAGCAGTTCCATGATCTCCACGCGGTAAAAAATACAGCCGACCGCCACGACGAGCGCCACGGTCATGAGCAACGTGAACGCCAGCTTCACCAGCTGCTCCACGGACTCTTTGTATTTCAGCATGCGCGAGAACATCGGCAGCAGCAGCACGGAAAACAGGTACGCCACCATGTTCACCGCGTCGAGCATGCGGTATGCTTTGGCGTAAATACCCGCCTGCTCGGGGCCCGTATGCTCCAGCTCTTTTTCCAGGACAGCACGTTCGGTTTTTTGCTCCTCGTTCAGCACCAGCGCGGGATCGCGGAGCACGCGCAGGCGTTCCGTTTTTGCTTCGGGGCCGTCGGGGAGCAAACGCTCGAGCATGACAGAATCGATGCGGTTGTAAAACGTCATGAGCAGCACCAGGATCGCAAACGGGAAACTTTTCTTCAGGATCATGAGCGAAAACGGGAGATCCCATTTCAGCTTCATGAGCTTCGTGTTGCTCAGCACGGCGAAGAAGGCGATGATCGCGGTGAGGAAATAGCCCACCGTTTGCGCATACACGAAATCCATCACGTCCATGCGGCTCGGGAAGAAGTTCGTCCACAGCATCACCGCCACGATCGTGATCATGATCACGCGGTCGAGCACGGAAAGCAGCGCGTCGGTTTTGAACAGGTGAAGCGCCTGCAGGTTGGAACGGAGGTAGAGCACGAGCGAGATCAGGAACTGGTTGAATCCCAGGATCAGTAACAGCTTGGTGAGACGCGTGTCATACCCGATGAGCAGCCCGATGACGACGGTGGCGATGATGTAAATGGCGGCGAGGATCAGCTTGAGGACGAACAACCCCGAAAAATGCTTCGTGAGCAGGTGGTTGTTCTGCGCGATGTTCTTGTTGTTGAAATTCGTGATGCCGAAATCGAGGAGGATGTTCAGCAGGAAGGAAAAGCTGAACAGCGCGAAATATTCACCGTATGCCGCGTTCCCCACTTCGTTCTGCACCCGCGGCTCGATCACGAGTATCCAGAACGGCTTGATGAGCAGGTTCAGGAACAGGAGAATAATAAGGCTGGTGACGAATTTCTTCTGCATGCCGCAGGGGGAATGGATCGCGAAAGTACGGAAAACGGGTGCGAATTACGAATAACAAAATCTCGAAGGTTTGCCCGTGCGCATGGCTGCGCGCAAACCTTCGAGATTTAGATTCGCAGATTCGTACTAATTCGCACCCCCCGGCACCATGAACATGTTGATCTTGTCCGCATGTTTCGCCGGGTCGTAATTTTCCAGCTTCCCGTTGACGTGAATCTTGACCGTGTACCCGGCAGCGTTGACGATCGCGAAGCAGCGGTCGCGGTTTTCGTTTTCCCAGAGCTCGATGTAGATCAGCGGGTGATGCCGGTCCAGCAAATTCACCGCGCCGGCAAGCACGAACTGCTCGAAATTCTCCACATCCATTTTGATGCCCGTGACGTTCACCCCCGGGTCGAAGAGATAAGACAGGCTGTCGAGCTTGCGCAGGGGAACTTTGAACCGAATGCCTTCATTGTGGTCCGTCAGCTTTTCGTGCACCATGTGGCTTAAGCCTTGTTCTTTCGATTTACCGAACAGCGGCAGCACCATTTCCGCTTCCCCGTCGCGGTCGCCCAGCGCGCAGGCTTCCACGCGCACGTTATCAAGACGGAACTTTTTGATCACGTAGTGCAGTGCGTCGAGATTATCCGGCATCGGCTCGAACGCAACGACCTGCCCGTTCTTCACGTGCTTCGCCAGGTAATAGCTGAGAAAGCCGAGGTTGGCGCCGATGTCGAGCACCGTTCCATTTTCGGGTAATAAAGAAAGGAAATAACGAAAATCGTCCTCGCGCGAATCGCGGTGCAGCGTTTTCACTTTGAACCACGCAAACATCCGCAGGAACCTGCGATAGCCGAGGATACGCTGAAGCAGTGATTTGACCGCGCTTTTCACGGGGCGAATTTAGTCAGAAAAGGGTGCGAATTGCGCATAACGTGAATATGTTGAACATAAATTGCTGCGAATATTACGATTGATAGACCCCCCGCAGGTTTGCGTGTGCGAATGCCAGCGCGCAACCCTGCGGGAGGTCCGCGCTGCGGATTCGTATATTTGCAGCCTTCGTAAAAACCGCATTCGTAGATTCGCCCCCATTCGTAATTCGTAAATTCGCAGCATTCGTAATTCGCACCCGCCCTTTTGATAATCGTCGTCAACACCCGTCTCCTCATCCACGATCGCCTCGACGGCATCGGGCGGTTTACGTTTGAAACGCTGAAGCGCATCGTACCCGCGCAGCCCGAAACGCAATTCGTTTTTCTTTTCGACCGCAGCATCCATGAAGACTTCGTGTTTGCGGACAATATCACGCCGGTGAAGCTGCTTCCGCCTGCGCGCCGGCCTTTTCTTTTTAACGCCTGGCTCAACTGGTCGGTGCGCGGCGTGTTGCGCGATCTCGATCCCGACCTGTTCCTTTCGCCCGACGGCTTTCTCCCGCTGAAGGGAAAAACGCCCTGCCTGCCGGTGATCCACGATCTCAACTTCGAGCATTACCCGGAAGATCTTCCGCCGAACATCATGCGCTGGTACAAGAAAAAATTTCCGCTCTTTGCCCGCCGCGCCTCACGCATTGCAACCGTTTCGGAATATTCGAAGAACGACATCGCGGAACTTTACGGCATCCCCAGGGAAAAGATCGACGTGGTGTACAACGGCGCAGCCCATGGGTTCCGGCCGCTGCCCAACGACCAGGTTGCGGAGATCCGCAAGCAGTACACAAACGGGGCGCCTTACTTTTTATACATCGGCGCGCTGCACCCGCGAAAGAATCTCGAGCGCCTCATCCGCGCATTCGGGGAATTTCGCAGGAAGAACGGCACGCAAACGAAGCTCGTCATCGCCGGCGGAAACTACTGGAGCTACGACGGGCTGAAGCAAGCGGTGGAAACTGTCCCCGATAAAAACGACGTGGTCTTCACCGGGCGTTTGCGCGAAGACGAGCTGCACCGCATCATGGCCGGCGCGCTGGCCCTCACGTATGTTCCCTACTTCGAAGGTTTCGGCATTCCTATCGTGGAAGCCATGGCCTGCGATGTGCCGGTGATCACCGCCAGCGTGACGGCGATGCCGGAAGTGGGCGGCGATGCAGCATTGTACGTCGACCCGTTTTCCGAAGAAAGTATTGCGAACGGGCTGGCGCAGATGGACAAGGATGCTGCGCTGCGGGAGATGCTGGTGGAAAAGGCGCGTGTGCAGCGGGAAAAATTCTCGTGGGACAAAACGGCGGCGGCATTGTGGAGTTCGATGGAGAAGGCGATGAAGGAGAAATAATTGTCCTTCTTATACCGGGAAACACGCGGTTAACAAACATTCCCGCCCCTGTTGAAAACATAATTCTTGCTGGAACAGAAACGGTTAAGCCGTGCGGACGGGTTGAGGCCAATGACATCCCGGGAAAAAAACCCAACTTGGATCACGAATCCCACGGGAATGCTCAAACGTTTTTTACACAAAGACCTTCTTGAAGCCGGTTGCGACGAAGCCGGGCGCGGTTGCCTCGCCGGGCCGGTGTTTGCCGCCGCCGTTATTCTCCCGAAAAATTTCCATCACCCGCTCCTCAACGATTCCAAGCAGCTCAACGATAAACAGCGGAAAGAATTACGTCCCATCATCGAAGAGAAAGCCATCGCCTGGGCCGTGGGAAGCCTGACCGTGGAAGAGATCGACGAGATCAACATCCTCTGGGCTTCGTTCGCCGCCATGCACCGCGCGATCAAACAGCTCACGGTTTCTCCGCAACATTTGCTCATCGACGGAAACCGTTTCACGCCTTACGACGGCATACCGCACACGTGCATTATCGAAGGCGACGCGAAGTACCGCAACATCGCCGCCGCATCCATTCTCGCCAAAACGTACCGCGACGATTACATGGATGCATTGCACGAACAGTTCCCGCATTACCAGTGGATCACGAATAAAGGTTATGCCACCAAAGTCCACCGCGACGCGATCCTTGCGCATGGCATCACCGATCACCACCGGAAAACGTTCAGGCAATTTCCCGACCAGCTGGAGCTGGAATTTGAAGGTGCCGGAGGACTCGGACTTGAAGCGTGATTTTTATTCCTGCCGAAATGAAACTACTTTAGTTCCGGCAACCAATGATCATTTTCTTCTAAATCCCATTCGCAAATGAAAAAACTCTACAGCACTTTCCTGCTGGGCGGCATGCTTTTGTCGGCATCGGCAATCGCACAATGCATTCCCTGCGGGACCGGGAGCGACGGCGCATTCACTGCTTCGTCTTCCACTACGCTTCCCGGCGGAACGTACAACTACACGACATTCACGATCAATACCGGCGCAACGGTCACCGTTACCGGCACGCAGCCGCTCGTGATCTATTGCTCCGGCAACGTGGTCATCGACGGCACGCTTGACGCGTCGGGCACGAATGGCGGCGACGGCGTGACTTTCACGAACGGCGGCGCAGCCGGGGTCGGTGTAGCCGGCGGGCAGAACGGCGCGCCGGGCAACTATTCCGGGTCTGTGGGCCCGCTGCCGGGAACGGCTGGTAATGGTCTGGGCGCAGGCGGTGCGGGCGGCAACTGGTCGGGCGGCGGCGGCGCAGGTTATGCAACAGCAGGCCAGAGCGCAAGCGCATCCGACGGCATCGGCGGTCCGGCTTACGGCAACGCACAGCTTTCCGCCATTGACGGCGGCTCGGGCGGCGGCGGCGGTTCGGGCGGATACGGTTGCGGCTCGGGCGGCGGCGGCGGCGGCGGCGGATACATTTACATTTCGTCCTGCGGCACATTTACGATCGGCGCAACAGGTATCATCCGCGTAAACGGCGGAAACGGCGGATCGGACGGCACCGGCAACTGCGGCGGAGGCGGCGGCGGTTCAGGTGGATCGCTCTATCTTATTGCATCCGGCATTACCAACAACGGCACCATTTCCGCAACCGGCGGACTTGGCGGCGCATCGCAGGTGTCGGGCCCGCCCTACTACGGAACCGGTGGAAACGGCGCCACGGGAAGAATTCGTATCGACGGTACGGTCAGCGGTACGGGAACAGTAACCCCGGCTGCTTATTCCGGAAGCATTGCGGTGAGCATTACCTCCACCAGCGTGACGTGCAACGGCGCGTGCGACGGAACTGCAACCGCAAGCGTGACCGGCGGCACACCCGGATATACGTACTCGTGGATGCCCGGCGGACAAACGACATCAACGGCTACAGGCCTTTGCGCGGGAACCTATACATTAACCGTGACCGACGCCAACGGATGCACCGGCATCGCAACGGTGGTGATCACCGAACCCACTGCGATTGTCGTAACCGCGTCGACAACCCCGGCAACGTGCAACGGCGCGTGTGACGGAACTGCAACGGCAACCGTAACCGGCGGCACACCCGGATATACCTACTCGTGGATGCCCGGTGGACAAACGACATCTTCAGTTACAGGCCTTTGTGCGGGGACCTACTCGTTGATCGTGACCGATGCAAATGGATGTACGAGCATTACAACGGTTGTGATCACCGAGCCCACTGCGCTTGTCGTAACCGCGTCGGCAACCCCGGCAACGTGCAACGGCGCGTGTGACGGAACTGCAACGGCAACCGTAACCGGCGGCACACCCGGATATACCTACTCGTGGATGCCCGGTGGACAAACGACATCTTCAGTTACAGGCCTTTGTGCGGGGACCTACTCGTTGATCGTGACCGATACCAACGGATGCACCGCCATGGCGACCGTCACGATCACCGAACCGCCGGCGCTCAATGCTATTGTCTCCGTCACACAGGTGACCTGCTTCGGTTCCTGCGACGGATATGCAACGGTAACCGTCACCGGCGGCACACCGGGATACACCTATTCCTGGATACCTGCCGGCGGCACCGGGGCAACAGCGACAGGGCTCTGCGCCGGAACCTATTCGGTGCTCGTCACCGATACGAACGGATGCACGACGGCGGCGACGGCAACCGTCACTGAGCCTTCTGCGATCACTGCGGTGGATACATTCGGCAATGTCACCTGCAACGGCGCCTGCGACGGATGGATCTCCGTTATCCCGTCGGGCGGAAGCGCCCCGTACACATTTGCCTGGAGCAACGGTTCGACCACGCAGATGATCACAAACCTGTGCGCGGGTTGCTACACCGTGGTCATCACCGATGCGAACGGTTGCACGCTCACAGAAGTCGTTTGCATCACCGAGCCAACAGCGCTGGCGATCACATCAACGCATACCGATGAAACCAGCTCTTCCGCCAACGACGGAACGGCATCGGTGAGCGTCACGGGCGGAACACCGGGTTATTCGTACTTGTGGGCACCCGGCGGCGATACGACTGCGTCCGTCACCGGGCTTGATGCGGGGCTTTATATCGTCACCGTCACGGATTCGACCGGCTGCTCCGACACGGTGCACATCACCATCGGCACGATGAACGGCTTGGATTACATGAACCTGGCGTTGAATGTATCGTTGTTCCCCAACCCGACGAACGGGCAGATCAATCTTGTGGTCGCGGCGCGTGCCGGGGAAATTGTCACAGTTGAAATTTTTGACGTGACCGGCCGCCGGGTAAGCGAGGAGAAATATACCGGCAGCGTGAACGAAATGCTGGATCTTTCCGGGCTGCAAAGCGGCGTGTACTGGTTCCGGGTTTCTTCCGGTAATTCGGTGGTGACACAGAAAGTGGTGCTGAACCGGTAAATAAAACAGTTTGTAAAAAAGCCCCGTCCCGAGTACTCGGGACGGGGCTTTTTTTTCGAAAGAAACTGTCGCTGTTTTATTGCCCGCTTTTTTTCAGCCCTGCAAGCACATCCGGCAATTGGCGCAACGCTGCAAGCTCACGGAATTTCTGCCGCGACTCATCCGCAGGCGAACCGAAATACGTTTTTCCGCCCTCGATATCTTTCGTCAGGCCGGATTGTCCAAGCACCACCGCGCCGTCGCCGATCACGAGGTCGCTCGGCACGCCGACTTGTCCCCACAATGTAACGCGGTTGCCGACGGTCACTACGCCGGCGATGCCCACCTGCGCGGCAAACAGGCACATCTCGCCCACCACCGAATCGTGGCCGATGTGCACGTGGTTGTCCATCTTCGTGCCTTTGCCGATGACCGTGTCGGCGCTCACGCCTTTGTCGATCGTGCAGCACGCGCCGATCTCCACGTCGTCGTGGATGACGACACGCCCGCAGGTGATCATTTTATCGAAGAAGGTTTCGCGGCGTTTGTAATAGAACGCATCGCCGCCGATCACAGCGTTGGCGTGAATGCGCACGTTGTTGCCGATCACGCAATGGTCGTAAATGACGACACCGGGCATGAGTACGCAATTTTTTCCGACGGTTACATTATTCCCGATGTACACGTTCGGGTGAATGACCGTGCCTTCACCAACGACCGCAGTATCGCTGACCGGTTTGAGCGAATAGTTGAGCGGGAGAAAATGCCGGACGAGCTTGTTGTAATCGCGGAACGGGTCGTCGGAAAAGATCAGGGCTTTCCCCGGCGGGCAATCCACTTCTTTGTTGATGAGGATCGTCGTTGCGGCGCTCTGCAGCGCTTTGTCGTAATATTTCGGGTGGTCCACGAACATCAGGTCGCCCTGTTCGACACGGTGAACTTCGTTGAGGCCTGTAACGACGTGATCGGGTTTACCGGCGAATTTCGCCCCGATGACGGCGGCGATGTCGGCGAGCTTGTGCGGCGTGATTTTCATTACTACGAAATTAGACATTTGCACCGATCTAAACCACGGAGGCACGGAGACCGGAGAAATGCATCCCCGTGTCTCCGTGCCCCCGTGGTAATTCCTTTTCGCAATATCGGAGAAGCGATTTTTCATTTCTTCCATTAGTTTTGTTGCCATCAACATTTTCTCCATGGCAACTTCCATCGCACAAAAGCTCCGCATCAAAGAAGGTACGACCATTCACCCGCTCAATGCACCCGTTGGCTACCGGAAAAATCTCGGCACGCTTCCCGCCGGAGCAAAGCTCGTCGATGACGCAAAGGACGCCGGCCAGCTGCACTGGTTTGTACACAACCGCGCGCAGCTCGATAAGGAGCTGAACGGTGTGCTGAAGCTGCTCAAAAACGACATGCTCATCTGGGTATTCTACCCGAAAGGAACCTCGAAGATCCAGACCGACCTCACGCGCGACAAAGGCTGGAACAAGCTTCTAGCGCACAAAGAGCTTCACTGGATCAGCCTTATTTCCTTCGATGAAACGTGGTCGACCTTCGCGTTCCGGCTCAAGACCGCCGCCGACCGGAAGAAAGACGAAAATCCGAAAGAGCGCCCCATCTTCGAATGGATCGATCCTGTGAAAAAGATCGTCCGCTTGCCGGAAGATTTCGCCGCGGCGCTGAAGAAAAAGAAGAAGGAAGAAAATTTCTTCAACTCGCTTTCCTTCACCAACCGGAAAGAATACGTGGAATGGATCGTCACCGCGAAACGCCCGGAAACGCGCGCCGAACGGGTGAAAGGCTCGGTAGAGCGCTTGGGGAAGGAGTGGAAGAATCCGCGGAATATGTAGAGAGACATGAGACGTGAGACATGAGATGTGAGAAGAGAGCATTAAAATGAAAGAGCCGCAGGATCATCCGCGGCTCTTTTTTTATTCCTGAAGACGTTTCTCATGTCTCACATCTCATGTCTCACATCTCATGTCTCACATCTCATGTCTCACGTCTCTATTGCTTCACGCGCTCCATGTAGGACTGCGTCTTCGTGTCGACCTTGATCTTGTCGCCCTGGTTGATGAACAGCGGCACTTTCACAATGGCGCCGGTTTCCAGCGTAGCGGGCTTGAGCGTGTTGGTGGCGGTATCGCCTTTGAGGCCGGGCTCCGTGTAGGTCACTTCCAGCTCGACGGTGGACGGCGCTTCGGCGGAGATCGGCTCGTCGCTTTCGAACCACACTTTCACGTCCATGCCTTCCTTGAGGAAGTTGAGTCCGTCGCCGATCATGTCTTTCGAAATATAGATCTGCTCGAACGTGTCTTTGTCCATCAGCACGACGTTGTTGTCTTCGGGATAGATGAACTGGAGGTTCTTATATTCCACGTAAACGATATCGACCATCTCGCCGGAGCGGAAACGGTTTTCCACGAGTTTCCCATTGCTGAGAACACGCATTTTGCCCTGGTAAAACGCACGCAGGTTGCCGGGTGTGCGGTGTTGCCATTCGACAACCTGCACGAGCTCGTTATTGTACCTCAGGAAGGTGCCGATGCTCACATCTCCGGTATCAGCCATTTGAATTCAGTTTAATTGGTTGGACTTGTGTTTATTGGGACAGCGAAGATAAGAAATAAAGAGTTCTGGGTTCTGAGTTCTGGGGTCTTGGGAAATTCGTGCAAATTGGCAAAATGCTGATTTTCAGAAAGTAGCGATAAAACCTGAAATACTCTCGCCAAGGACCAAGAACTCAGAACCCAGAACCCGGCTACGCCCGCTTATACGTTTCCATGCGGACCTCTTCGGTGCAGAAAAAATATTCTTCCTTCACTGCATTCGAGCAAACGATGATCGTGCGGTCGCTGCCGTGTTCCCGGATCAGCTCCGCGTACCATTCGCAGGCGGCCCTGTCGAGGTTGGCGCAGGGTTCGTCGAGCAGCAGCAACGAGGTATCGCTGAGGATGGCCAGCAAGAGGCGGACGCGCTGCTTCATGCCGGAAGAAAAGTTCTTCAGCTGCTTGTCTTTCGCATGCACGAGCCCCGAACGTGCGAGCACCGCGGATGCGTCGAGGCCGTTGCGCCACGTTTTGAACTTCGCATGAAAGTCGATCGACTCGGCCAGGGTAAATTCTTCCATCAGCTCGAGGTATGGCGCCGCAATGCTCACGTGCGCATACACATTTTCCTGCGCCACGGATTTTCCCGCCAGCGTGTAAGCCAGCGTGCCTTCTCCCTGCAGCATGCCGCCGGAGATGACCTGTAACAACGTGGATTTCCCCGACCCGTTCGCGCCCAGCACCGCCACCGGGTTTCCCGGCACGAACATACGGTCGACACCGCGGAAGATCCACTCCCGGCCGAACTTTTTACCGATGTTTTGAAGGTGAACGTGCAATGGGTGCGAATTACGAATTATTCCGAATTTACGTCCCGATAGCTATCGGAATACGAATGGGTGCGAATATACGAATCAGCGTACGTTAAATCCTCGAAGGGTTGCGCGCAGCCATGCGCACAGTCAACCCTTCGGGGATTGCTCTTATTATTTTAAGATTCGTAAATTCGGAATATTCGTAATTCGCACCCCGGCTCAGTGCACGATCTTCCGGTTATAAAGGCGCGAAACGAAGATCGGGATAAAAACCGCGGTGATCTTTTCCCCGTCGGTTGCATTGGCAAGCGTTCCCGTGATGTTCCAGTCGTCCCAGCTGTTGTTGTAATACGTGGTCATGTCCAGCTCCGTGCCCGGGTCGCTGTCTGACCGGCGCATCTGCCAGTTGTCCCAGCTGTGCGTGGTGGCGGTGCGCACCGAAACTTTTTCTTTCAGCTCTCCCCCGCTCAGCTCCCAGCGGTTCCACGAACCGGAAACCCAGGTTTTCAGGTAATACGTTTTCGTTCCCGAAGTAATGACCCAGCTCCCGTACTTGTCGTTGAACTCCGTATTCACTTCCCCTTCGAGATCGCCCACCGTAAACGTCCAGCGGTTCGGGTCGTTTTTCATGTATCCTTCGAAAACGCCTTCCGCATTACCGAGCGTCACTTCCCAGCGTTCGATCTTCCCCGTGAACACCGTGCGCACGCGGCCTTCCTGCGGTTCCATGAGTGTGAACGCGAACAGGAACGGCAGCAGGAAGAGGATGGGTTTCATGGACAGGCGGCGCATGGTGTTAATTTGCTCGTATATAATATACATCGGCAAAACCGTCGACCAGCTTGCCCTTCTTGTTTTTTACTTTAACCAGCTCCGGGTACACGAAATCAATCTCGGGCGTCGACGGCATCGGGTCTTTTTCATCCACGCCCCAGCTGATGTTGAAAGCCACATGCAGCCCGCCGTCCCTGCTCACGTCGTAAAACACCAGCTTGTTCTCTTTCCTGCGGTATTTGCCTCTCGTTTCTTCGCCGTTGGTTGTTTTGATGAACGTGCTGTCAGCAAAAAAAGTGATCTCCGAGGTAAAACGTTTGACGGTTTCAACGGGTAATGTATTTTTTTTGCTGTACGGTTCGAGGCGGTAGCTCTTCCATGTACCAACGAAAAAATTGGCCGGCGCTTTCGACCAGCTGAAAAAGCAAAATGAAATGAGCAGCAGTGGCAGCAGCTTTTTCATACCTGTAATCATTCGACGAGTCCTTGCTGGTAAATCGCTGCGACAAACACCGGGATGAACGCGGCGGCAGCTTTCACGCCATTGTCGAGGCCGGAAATGTCGCCGGAAATCCCCCAGTTGTCCCAGCTGTTGCTGTACGTGGTGCGGATGTAGTACTTGTTGTCGATGTTCCAGTTGTCGTAGCTGTCCGAATACGTGGTGCGGATGTGCACGGTCGAAGAAAGCCCGCCACCATCCAGGGTCCAGTTGTCGTATGACTTCGAATACGTCGTGCGAAGCTGGTACGTTTTTCCGCCGACGGAAATTTCCCAGTTGTCGTAACTTTTGGAATACGTGGTGCGGATGGTGCCGGAAACGCTTCCGAAGTTGATCTGCCAGTTGTCCCAGCTGTCGCTGTACGTGGTGCGGATGCTGCCGCTGCCGCCGACATTGATGTTCCAGTTGTCCCAGCTGTCGGAATACGTGGTGCGTACGCTTCCCTGCGCGCTGATGGCGAGCGGGACGAACAGGAGCAGCAGGAAGGCAAGGAGAATTCGTTTCATAGAGGAAAGTTAAGCGAATTATGGCAAAAATGGTGCCGGGAGCACGCCTAAGTAGTGTATCAGTTTGACCTTCCCCGGAAATGTCTACTTGTAGGCGGAAAATTGAAAAACCACGGAGACACGGGGACACGGAGTGTTAGTTCGGGCAGGCTTAGCCGTATCGAGAACTCCGTGACTCCTTGGTAAACCAACATTTTGGAATTTTCAAATCGAGACACCACGCACGGCTAACGTCCCTGCGCCGGCGCTTTCAGCTTTCCCAGCAGCCAGCGCGCCTGGCAATACCCGGTAAACCCGTCAACAACCACGCTGTCGGGAACACAACCGGCCGACAACGTCAGCAGGGAATCTTTTTCCGTCGCGGTGAGTTGAATGACCTTGTCAACAGGTTTCTTCGAAATATATTCGATCGCGCGGATGTAGGCCAGCTGGTAACAATAGTTCTGATCCTCCAGGTGCTGCCGTGTCGTTTCTGCCGCGACGGGTTCGCCTGTGCCTTGTTCCCAGCCGTAAAAAGAATGCGTGTTCACCAGCTTTTGCCGGAGCAGCGGAATTGCAGCTTCATATTCCAGGTACGCCGCAAGATAAACCCACGCATACCCGCTGTCGATGCGCTGCAGGATCATCGGTTCCAGCTCTTTTTTGTATTTCGTAATTAACCTCAGCTGCGAGGAATCGACCTGGAACAAAAATTTTCCGGTAGCCATCTCTTCGTAATCGCCCGTCGGCGGATCGGCGTAAACGGGAAGCGTTGAAATGTCGGTTGCCGGCCGGAAGAGCTGTGTTTTTAATTGCTCCAGCTCCGCATTGGACGCAACATTTTTTTCCGCGCAGGAAAACAGGAGCAACAGCAGGCTCAGGAGGGAATGCCCTTTCATGGGATAAAAGGTAATTCAATTAAAGAAAACCGGAACTACGAAATCCCCCTGATGATCCCATCTTTCGACGCGCGGATGAAATCGAGGATCTGGTCTTTCTCTTTCGAAGCGGGCGCTTCTTTTTCAATCACGCTCACCGCGTTGGAAACGTTGAGCCCTTTCACGTAAAGCGTGCGGTAAATGTCTTCGATCTGCTGGATCGCGTCGTTGGAAAAACCGCGGCGGCGAAGGCCGACAGAATTCACGCCGACATACGCCAGCGGCTCACGCGCGGCTTTTACGAACGGCGGAACATTTTTCCGCACACCTGTCTGCCCGCCCACGAACGAATGCGCGCCGATGTGCACGAACTGTCCGACACCGACGTACCCTTCCAGTATCGCCCAATCTTCAATGACCACGTGACCGGAAAGGTTCACGGAATTCGCGAGGATCACGTTGTTGCCCACGACGCTGTCGTGACCGAGGTGAACGTATGCCATCAACAGGCAATTGTTGCCCACGACGGTTTTGTGGCGGTCCTTCGTTCCGCGGTTCAACGTCACGCATTCACGGATCGTGCAGTTGTCGCCGATCTCCGCGGTGGTAATTTCTCCTTCGAATTTCAGGTCCTGCGGGATGGCGCTGATGACGGCGCCGGGGAAAATGCGGCAGTTCTTCCCGATGCGTGCACCGTTCATGATCGTCGCATGCGGCCCGATCCACGTGCCGTCGCCGATCACCACGTCGCCCTGGACGTATGCGAACGGCTCGACCGTAACGTTGGAACCGATTTGCGCTTTGGGATCGATGTACGCGAGGGGCGAGATCATACGCTGGCGGGTTCCGGTTTTTTGGCTTCCACGCCGCGCACTTTTACGATCTGCGCAAGCATCTCGGCTTCGGAAGCCACTTTGCCGTTCAGGTACGTCGTGCCTTTCATGTGGCAAAGCCCGCGGCGGATCGGCGTGAGCAGCACGAGATGGAACACGAGCGTATCGCCGGGAACGACCTTCTGCTTGAACTTCACCGCTTCCATTTTCAGGAAGTAGGTCTGGTAATTTTCCGGGTCGGGAACGGTTTTCAGGCAGAGCACGCCTCCCGTCTGCGCCATCGCTTCAACCTGCAGCACGCCGGGGAAAATGGGCTCGTCGGGGAAATGGCCGGCGGTCCAGAATTCGCTCATGGTGATGTTTTTCACGCCTACCACATGCGTCGGAGAAAGCTCGATGATCTTGTCGACGAACAGGAACGGCTGCCGGTGCGGAAGGATCTTCATGATCTCGCGCACGTCGAAGAGCGCAGGCGCGTTGACGTCGAACGTGGGTTCTTCTTTTTTCTGCCGCGACTTTTTTACGAGGGCTTTCAGCTTCTTCGCGAACTCGACGTTGCCTGCATGTCCCGGGCGGGCAGCCAGCACGTGGATCTTCATCGGCACGCCGACCAGCGCAAGATCGCCGACGATGTCGAGGAGCTTGTGGCGGGCGGGCTCGTTGTAATAATGCAGCTTCGTGTTGTTGAGCACGCCGCGGCCTTTCACTTCCACGTCGGGCTTGTTGAACACCTTCCGGAGGTGGTCCAGCTTGTCGTCTGAAATTTCCCGGTCGACAAGCACGATGGCGTTGTCGAGGTCGCCGCCTTTGATGAGGTTGTGCTGGAGCAGCGCTTCGAGCTCGTGCAGGAACACGAACGTGCGGCAGCAGGCGATATTATCTTTGAAATCGTCGAGCCTGTACATCGACGCGTGCTGCGTGCCGAGAATTTCCGAGTTGTAATCCACCATCACCGTCACGCGGTACTCGTCCTGCGGCACGGCAAGCATTTCGACCTTCTTGTTCACATCTTCGAACGTCAGGTTCTCTTTCAGCTCGAAATATTCGCGTTCAGCATCCTGCTCCACGAATTCCGCTTTTTCGAGCGCTTCGACGAAAGGCCGGGAGCTGCCGTCCATGATGGGAATTTCCGGCGCGTCGATCTCGATCATGATGTTGTCGAGATCGCAGCCGACAACTGCAGCAAGCACGTGCTCGGTGGTGTACACGCGGGCGCCGTTCTGCTCGAGCGTGGTGCCGCGGGCGGTGTCCACCACGTTGTCCACGTCGGCGTCGATCACCGGCTGGCCGTCGAGGTCCACGCGGCGGAATTTGAAGCCGTGGTTATCCGGCGCAGGACGAAACGTGAGGTTGACTTTTTTGCCGGTGTGAAGGCCTACACCGGAAACGGTGACGGGGTTCTTGATCGTTCGTTGATTGGTGCTCATCAGTGGGCGGGAGTTGAGTTCGGTCCGCTGCTCAGTTGTTTTTCTAATTTCTTGATCTTATCGCTCAGGTCGGGAAGCGAGCGGAACAACACGTAAGAACGTTTGTAATCGCCGATGCCGAAAGCCGGTGAGCCCTGGACAATTTCGTCGTCTTTCACATTGCTGCCCACGCCCGATTGCGCTGCGATCTTCACGCGGTCGCCGATGGAGAGGTGGCCGATGATGCCGACCTGCCCGCCGATCATGCAGTCGCGCCCGATCTTCGTGCTGCCGGCAACGCCCGTCTGCGCCGCGATGACGGTGTTTTCGCCGATCTCGACGTTATGCGCCACCTGGATGAGGTTGTCGAGCTTCACGCCTTTGCGGATGATCGTGGAGCCGAGCGTGGCGCGGTCGATGGTCGTGTTCGCGCCGATCTCGACGTGATCTTCGATGATCACGTTGCCGATATGCGGCACTTTCTGGTAGCTGTTCGTGCTGTTGGGCGTAAAGCCGAAGCCGTCGCCGCCGATGATGGTGCCGGCCTGCAAAATGCAGTCGTTGCCGATCACGCAGTCGTGGTAAACTTTCACGCCGGTGTACAGTGTCGTATTGGCGCCGATGCGGACGTTGTCGCCGAGGTGGCACTGGGGATGGATCTTCGTGCCTTCGCCGACGATGCAATGATCGCCGACATAGGCAAAAGCGCCGATGTAAACGTTTTTGCCGACCACGGCGGAAGGGGAAACATAGGCGAGCTTGTCGACCCCGGTTTTACTCAGGCGCACCTGGTTGTAGGCGTCGAGCAGCTTGGCGAAGGCCTGGCGCGCATCGGGAACACGGACGAGCGTAAGGGCGGGGTTCAGCTGCTGTTCGGGCGAGAAGTCGGAATTGACGATGACGATGCTGGCGCCGGTGGTGTAAATGTATTGCGCGTAAGCCGGGTTGGAGAGAAACGACAGGGAGCCCGGGGCGCCTTCCTCGATCTTAGCCAGCTTTGACACTGTCACTTCGGGATTGCCCTCAACCTTCCCGCCGACCAGCGCGGCGATCTCTTTGGCCGAAAATTTCATCGGGTAAATTTACGGAAAAATGCTGCGGGCGAAACACGCTGCCTGAAATGTCTGCAGGCCTCGCCATGACTGCGTTTGACGCGGATGGTTTAATCGCAGCGCGAACATTGGAAGAAAACCCGGAACGAAATTTGTGATTCTCCCGTGAACTAACTCTTCACCCCTATGAAAACAACATTTACACGAATTTCCTGCATTTTCCTTTTTACGCTCGCTTTCCAGGCCGCAAACGCACAGACAGCGCGCGTTTCAGCAGCTAATGGCAGCTGGAGCAGCCCATCCACCTGGAGCCCCGCAGGCGTTCCCGGCCCCGGCGACGACATCACGATCAACCACCAGGTGACGTACAACCAGAACATCAGCCACGGCGGAGCGCTTTTCCGGATCAACGCGGGCGGCGCACTGACCGATATCGGCGGCGACGACACGGTAGCGTTCGGGGGCGACCTGCTCATCGTCGAAGGTTATTTTTCCGTTGGAGAATTAGCCGTCGGGATGACGGACAGCGCTGTCAACGCCGGCGTGATCGTGGTGTCCTACACGTTCGGCCAGTCGGGGTTGTTTATCAATCGCTCCACCGGCGAGCTCTGCGTGCAGCAGCAACTGGCTACGAGCGACAACTTCATCAACCGCGGAAGCGTGTCGGCCAATAACTGGACGAACGGCGCTGCAGTAAGCGGTTCGGGCGGGCGTTTCTGCATCGCCAACTGGTTCATCAATTCCGACGCCATTTCCGGGACGATCGACATCTGCGACGCAACACCGAATACGGTCTACGACGTGAACGTGGGAACGATCGCCGGTTCTGTCACCTACTGCGCGGCGGCCCCGTGCGGCGGATGTTTGCCGAACAGCATCGCGGAAAATGAAACCCGCGCAGCGCTGGAAATTTTCCCGAACCCGTTCACCACTTCCACAACGATCAAAATCGATCCTGCATTCCTCGTACCGGGCATGAACACCGAGCTGGTGATCTATGATGTGCTGGGAAACGAAGCGGGAAGAATTCCTGTGACAGGCAACACGGTCGTCATGGAACGCAACAACCTTGCTGCCGGCATGTACATCTACCAGCTTACCGGCGACGGGAAATTGCTGGCACGCGGGCGTGTGATTGTGGAGTAAAATGTATCGGGTAGCAGGTATCGGGTAGCGAGACTAAACGCTGGCGAACGGGTGCGACCACAGTCCTGATACCCGATACCCAATACCCGATACCCGATACCGCAGGCTTCAGCAAGTCACCCGCCGAAATTCGCCACGCAATTCCAGTTGTACTTTTTATGCGCCTGGATCGACGTGCCGATGTATTTGTATTTCGCAGCAAGACAATTCACACGATGTCCCAGGCTCGACACGCCGTCGTCGATGAGCCATTGCATGGCGATACCGAGCGGCGTGGCTTGTCCGTAGCTGCAGTTCTCGCCCCACTCGTCGAACGCGGCTGCTTTTTTCCTTCGCGCATCGCTGCCGTCGTGGCCCGTTTTGCCTTTTTTACCGGAGTCGATCGCATGCGCGGCAGCCGTGGAAGCCAGCAGCGAATCGGGCTGCAGCGCGGCGACGGGTTTCATTTTTTTGAGCGTGGAAAGCAGCGTGCTGACGTATGTTCCTTTTTTCCCGGCCGTGTCGATGTATTGCTTCGCATACGTTTCACCGAACAATTTCGGGTTGATGCGCGCAAGGTTGATGTAGAAAATGATCTGCTGCTCCTGCTCGGTGAGAAACGTCGCGTTCTTCGCCGTGTTTGCCGCCGCCAGCTCTTCCGCCGTCCATTTTTCGAACGGGTAGGTTTTCTCTTGTTGATACGTGAAGGCGGAACTAAAAGCTACGCTGAACAACAGCAAGATCAGCGTGCGGAGGGACGAAGTTCTTTGGGGTAGCATAGGAAATACTTCTTGACGGGGTGAGCCAATACGGAAATGTTGAAAAGGTCGGCAGCTTTCGCGATGTCGAGCACTTCTCCATTCTTAAACAGGATATTGATGCGAATATTGTCGCTGCTGTACGCTTTATTTTGCACGGCGCCGGTGAACACGTAATACGGCAGCTCTTCTTTCGACAGGCCGTATTTCTTCGCCGCTTTTTTCTGCAGTTCCGCAACATAATTTCCTTTGAACGGCTTCTGCTGCAGCTCCACGGCGTACAGTTTCCGGTTCACCATGTTGCCGCACAGAAACGACAGCACACGGTCGCTGTGCTGCGACCACACTTTGATGCTCGTCATGATGTCGTAATCGTCGAGCTGTGCGAACGTTTCCAGCACTTCGGGATTGCTGAGGAAGGCTTTTTTCGTAAACCGGTTGTACAAAAAAAGTTTCAGCGAAGGCGTGCAGAACAGCTCCACGTCATTTTCCGCCAGCTGCTTGGCCCGGCGCAGGATGTTCACCAGCAAATGCTCCGCGCTCAGCACGGTTTTGTGGAGATACACTTGCCAGTACATCAGCCTCCGCGCGATGATGAACTTCTCGATGGAATAAATGCCTTTGTCTTCCACCACCAGCTGGTCGTCCACCACGTTGAACATTTTCACGATGCGGTCGCTGCTGATGATGCCTTCCGAAACGCCGGTGAAAAAGCTGTCGCGGCGCAGGTAGTCCAGGCGGTCCAGGTCGAGCTGGCTGGACACGAGCTGGTGCAGGAATTTCTTTTTGTATTTATTGCGGAACACGGCGATGGCAGTGTCCAGCTCCCCGCCGAATTCTTCGTTGAGGCGGTCCATGAACACACCGGAAAGATCTTCGTGCGTAATGTTGTGCACGATGCTCGATTCGAGCGCATGCGAAAACGGCCCGTGCCCGATGTCGTGCAGCAAAATGGCGATCGTCGCCCCCTGCGCTTCTTCCGACGTGATCTCGTGCCCCTTCAGGCGGATCACTTCGATCGCTTCGTGCATGAGATGCATCGCGCCGAGCGCATGGTGAAAGCGCGTGTGAATGGCGCCCGGGTAAACGAGGTTGGTGAGCCCCAGCTGGCGGATGCGGCGCAAACGCTGGAAGTACGGATGCTCGATGAGCTTAAAGACCAGCTCCGACGGCACGGTAACGAAACCGTAAACGGGATCGTTGAAAATTTTGCGTTTGGGGAGCGGCTTCATGGAAAATCAAAGGTAAGAAGACGTGAGACATGAGATGTGAGACGTGAGAAAAGATGAAGAGCCGCAGGGGATCCCGGTTTCAGTGTCTTAGCGAAGATCCTCTCCCTGTCCGTTTCGTATCCGGTAGCCAACGTATCGCCCGCGGTCTGGAAACCTGGCGACAAACACGCTCAAAGCCCTGTCCTTGTTATGATCCGTCAATTCCGGGGATCGCTGGAAACTGAAGAGAACAGGTAATTGTTTTTTTGCATTCGCCTGTTCAGCTGTTAAATTTGAGAACCGGCCCGAATGGCACCAGGTCCGGGAACCGCATACGATTATTCATACACCGGTACTGGATGTACCCGGAAAACCCGGATAAAATGAAATCAATTTTTATTCTGCTGCTCTTTGCATTTACCTGTGTCAATCTCTGCGGGCAACAATTCTCCTGCGGTTTCGACGAAGCGAGGCAAAATCTTTTTATCACCGATCCTTCCTATCGACAGCAGGAAAAAAATGCGGATGAGCTCCTGTACCGTCAGGCCATGCACCCGCTTTCCCGGGAACGAAACGCCCGGTCGGTATCGTATATCCCCGTCGTCGTGCACGTCGTTCACCAGAATGGCCCGGAGAACCTTGCCGATTCAACGATCATCGCAGGAATTGCGCAGCTGAACCTCTGCTTCCAGAACGCTCCTCCTTATTATGACCCGTCGGGCACTGACGCCGGCATCCAGTTTTGCCTTGCATCGGTCGACCCGTATGGGAATCCGACCACGGGCATTACACGGAGCGTATCTCCGCTGACCGATCTTTCCCTGCCCGGCTCAGACGACCTGCTGATGAAAAATCTTGCGCGCTGGGAACCGCAGCTGTACCTGAACATCTGGGTGATCAGGAATACGGGGTCGCCTGCTGTCGGCGGTTATGCAACTTACCCGGCATCCGCGGGAAACGGGTACGACGGAATTGTCGTTCAATATAACGTGTTCACTCCCTACACGCTTTCGCATGAAGCGGGACATTACCTGGGCCTTCATCATACGTTCCGGGGAGGCTGCTCGAATACGAATTGCCTGCTCGATGGCGACATGGTTTGCGATACGCCGCCCGATGCAACCAGCAACCAGGTGTGCCCGAACAATTCCTGCTCCACCGAAATGAACGACACAAGCGGCTTTAACCCGTTTACAGGCGACGTGGCCGATTCGCCCAACTATATGGATTATACAAATTGTCCTTTGCTGTTTACCCCCGGCCAAAGCAACCGGATGAACGCCGCGCTGAACGGGATCCGCACAGCCCTCCTGCAATCGAACGGATGCGGAAGCAATCCCGGCGGACCTGTTCCTGTCGCTTCCTTTACGGTTTCTTCCGGCTGCAATGGCGCGGTACTGACCAATACCAGCGTCAATTCCGTCGGTGCGCAGTGGGACTATAACGGCGACGGGCTGATCGACAATGCCGGCAATACGGTCGTTTACAATGCGCCGGCTACCGGGTATTACACCGTCACCCTATACGCGTCCGGGCTCGGGGGCATCGACACTTTAACACAAACGATATTTGCCCAGCATTATCCGTATCAGAATTATCCGCTGGTGAACGCTTACAGCGGCTTAAGCATTTCCGCTTCGGGACAGGTCACCGCCTGCGAAGGATCTGCCATCACTTTCCAGGGCGCGCCGGGAATGGCCCATTATTATTGGTCGAACGGGGATACGACTCAGAACACGACGTTCATCGCGGATTCGACGGCATTTTCAATTTCGCTGACTGCCGTTGATTCTGCCGGGCTTGTATGGAGCAATTGCTACCCGGTGAGCGCCATTCCCGTTCCTGCCGCCGTTCCGCCCGTGATCAGCTTCGCCCCGGGTGACACCGTATTCTGCATCGGGCAGCCGCTGGAGTTTTTCATTACTTATAGCCCCATCTGGTATTCGGGCAGCTTATACACATCGCAGGGAACGATCAACGGTTTTAACAGCAGCACGTACACGACAACTGTCAATCTTTTCAATAATTTCCAGGTCAACCAGACGGATACCAACGGGTGCTCCGCCAGCTCCAATTTTATCAATATTACGGGGCAGTATTCACCCTACCCCGCCGCGATCGCCCAGAACGGAAACTCGCTGAGCTATTCCCCGGGAATGTTTTTTCAATGGTACCTCAACAACGTTCCGATCCCGAATGCAAATTCAGCCACATACGTCGCGCAGCAGCCCGGCTGTTATAAAGTATTCTCCTGGTGGAATTTCGCGGAAGCCTGCGGAACTTTTTCGCTCGATTCCGTTTGTATACTTACAACAGAAATGCCGGAAGATCCTGCTGTTGCCGGCGATATGGTCCTTTCGCCTAACCCGTTCTCTTCCCAGTTCACCCTTTCATTTCCCGCTGAGCAAAAAAACTGCACGGTTAAAATCCTGGATGCGGCCGGCAGGGAAATATGGGCCACCAGCTTTACGGGTAAAACGTTGACGATAGACAGGGGCGAAATGAGCAACGGCATTTATTTCATCCAGCTGATGAACGATGACGGCATCACCAGCAGAAAGATCATCCTGCAATAACGCGGCAAGACATCGCGGTTTTTTAACAATCCGCAGAAATGCTCACGAAAAAATTGCGCTGAAAAAATACGCAGCTGACGCTCGCTACACCGTCGTCCTAATATTCAACTCCTTCATTTGCGCCTCACTGATCACCGACGGCGTATCGATCATCACGTCTCTGCCGGAATTGTTCTTCGGGAAGGCAATAAAATCGCGGATGGAATCGGCGCCGCCGAAAAGTGAGCAGAGGCGGTCGAAGCCAAACGCGATGCCGCCGTGCGGGGGCGCCCCGAATTCGAACGCGTTCATGAGGAAACCGAATTGTTCCTGCGCTTCTTCTTTGGAAAAGCCGAGGCGGTCGAACATTTTTGCCTGGAGCGCGCGGTCGGAAATACGGATGGAGCCGCCGCCGACTTCCACGCCGTTGATCACCATGTCGTAGGCGTTGGCACGCACCGCGCCGGGATCGCTGTCGAGCTTGTCGATATCCCCGGGCCAGGGCGCGGTGAACGGGTGGTGCATGGCGAACCAGCGCTTGTGCTCTTCGTTGTATTCGAGCAGCGGGAAGTCGATCACCCAGAGGCAGGAGAATTTATTCTTGTCGCGCAGGCCGAGTCGCGTGCCCATTTCGAGGCGCAGCTCGCTGAGCGCTTTCCGCGTTTTGTCGGTCGGGCCGGCGAGGATGAGCAGCAGGTCGCCGGGTTCCGCGTTGAATGCGGCGGCCCACTTCTTCAATTCATTTTCGTCGTAGAATTTATCGACCGACGATTTCAGCGTGCCGTCGCCGTTGTAGCGGGCATACACCAGTCCCGTCGCGCCGACCTGCGGACGCTTCACGAATTCCGTGAGCTCGTCGAGCTGCTTGCGCGTGTAGCCGGCCGCGCCTTTCGCGCAGATGCCCACGACAAGTTCCGCGTCATTGAACACTTTGAATTCTTTTCCTTTCACAACGTCGTTCAGCTCCACGAATTTCATTTCGAAGCGCGTGTCGGGCTTGTCGTTGCCGTAATACTTCGCCGCATCCGCAAAGCTCATGTGCGGCAGCGTACCGATGTCGACGCCTTTCACTTCGATGAACAGATGGCGAATCAATCCTTCGAACATGTCGAGGATGTCCTTGCGTTCCACGAAGCTCATTTCGCAGTCGATCTGCGTGAATTCCGGCTGCCGGTCAGCGCGCAGGTCTTCGTCGCGGAAACATTTTACGATCTGGTAATACCGGTCGAAGCCGCCCACCATCAGCAGCTGCTTGAACGTCTGCGGCGACTGCGGGAGCGCATAGAACTGCCCCGGGTTCATGCGCGACGGCACCACGAAGTCCCGCGCTCCTTCCGGCGTGGATTTGATCAGCACCGGCGTTTCCACCTCGATGAACTCTTGTTTGTTCAGGTACGCGCGCGTCGCCTGGGCCACGCGGTGGCGGAGGAAAAGGCTTTCACGTACGGAAGTGCGGCGCATGTCGAGGTAGCGGTATTTCATGCGCAGGTCTTCGCCACCGTCCGTTTCCTCTTCGATGGTGAACGGCGGCGTTTTTGCGCTGTTCAATATTTCCAGGCGCTCCACGACAATTTCCACTTCGCCCGTCGGAATTTTCAGGTTCTTGTTTTCACGCTCCTGCACTTTGCCTGTGGCGCTGATCACGAACTCGCGGCCCAGCTTTCGTGCTTCTTCACACAGCGCCGCATTCGTGCCCATGTTGAACGCCAGCTGCGTAATGCCGTAACGGTCACGTAAATCGACGAACGTGAGTCCGCCGAAATCGCGTGAAACTTGCACCCATCCGCAGAGGGTGACGTGCCGGCCGGCATGGGAAAGACGTAATTCGCCGCAGGTGTGGGTACGAAGCATAAGAATGGAATTGGACAGCGAAATTACGAAAAGACGGGAGTTCCTTGCGGGTTGGCGACCTCAAAGGTCTCCGCAGGCCTGAGCGGCAGAGACCTTTGAGGTCTCGCGCGTTGTTTCGAAAAGAAAGTAATGCTTCGTTTTACCGCGTGTACTCCACGTGATCGAGGTATTTCCCCTCTTCCCCGCTCATGCTTTTGATGTGGATCATGTTGTCCGTCTTGTACAGCGCGGTAATGATCGCCACGGGAACGCCGTCCTGGTAAATGGTGTCGCCTCTCAGTTCCGCATTGCCGTCGGTGAAATCGATTCCGGCGGTGGCGCCCACCTGGTAGCCGCTTTCCCATATCCATTGGCGGGCGCGGACGTAATCGGGATCGACTTTGGACGAGCAGCCCACGAGCAAGGCTGCGACGAGAAGGAAGGAAGCGAGCGCGGTTTTCATGAGTGAAAAGTTAGGGGTTTTTGCGGGCGGGTGACATGATGGTGGTCATTTTGAGAACGTGAACCAGCAGGAAGTATTGCGCTTAACTATTTTACGTAGGTGCGCCCAAATTTTCACACCAACCGAAAATAGTGAAAAGCCGCACCCCCTTCACCGATCCTCCTTACCTTCGCCCCGATGGAACTTACCGTCTTCTCCGACGAACATTTCATGCGTGAAGCGTTGAAGGAAGCCCAAAAAGCTTTCGATGCCGACGAAGTTCCCGTAGGCGCCGTGGTGGTCTGCGACGACCGCATCATTGCCCGCGCGTACAACCTCACCGAACGCCTCACCGATGTCACCGCGCATGCCGAGATGCAGGCCATCACCGCAGCCGCGAACTCGATCGGCGGGAAATACCTCGTGGATTGCACGCTGTTCGTCACGCTCGAGCCCTGCGTGATGTGCGCCGGCGCATTGCACTGGGCACAGTTCAAACGCATCGTCTTCGGCGCGTACGATCCGAAGCGGGGATTTCTACGACTGGAGAAAGAAATTCTCCACCCGAAAACAGTGCTGGAAGGCGGATTGCTGGCGGAAGAAAGCGCTACTCTCTTAAAGACCTTCTTCCAGAAGAAACGGTGAATTCAAAGATTCAATCGCTCCTCGCTCCGCCCGGAGCTATTCAAAGATTCAAAGATTGAGTTTAGTTCACGTCCAATTTTTGAATCTTGAATCTTTGAATCTTTTCAGCACCCGATAATTCCAAAAGGAAGCTACAGAACCAGGCGAGTGCCTCGTGGTTTATTTACGAACGGATCGTCGCGCCCAGCTTCTCGGCATACGCTTTCGCCAGCCGCTCCATCGTCTTTTCGATCTGCTTGTCGGTGAGCGTGGCTACGTCGTCCTGCAGGATGAAGCTTACGGCGTAGGATTTTTTGTCGCTGCCGAGCTTTTCCCCTTCGTACACGTCGAAAAGGTTCACTTCACGGAGCAGTTGTTTTTCGGTTTGCCACGCGAGCTCTTCCACGTCTTTGTACGAAACCTTCCGGTCGAGCACGAGCGCGAGGTCGCGGCGGACGGACGGAAATTTCGGCACTTCGGTGAAACGCGGACCTTTGGAGGCGGCGAGCAGCGAGAGCACGGCATCCCAATCGAACTCAGCATAAAACACGTCGCCGGTAACATCGAGGGCTTTCAGGATTTTCGCAGAGACACGGCCGAAACGGGCGATCTCTTTCTTCCGGACAACAACGTTGAGTGCTTCTGCGAATTCGGAAGAAGAAGAGGCATCCATTTTTGCGTTTTCCAGTCCGAGACGGGAAAGCACGCTTTGCACAACGGCTTTCAGGTCATAGAATCCGACAGCATCGTTTTTCGCATTCCAGCTTTCCGGCTCGCGGCGGCCGGTCATGAACAATGCGAAACGCTGCAGTTCGATATACGGCCATTTCCCTTCGCCCGGGTTGTTCTTTTTGAGGTACGTTTTTCCCAGCTCGAACAATCGCAGGTCGGAATGTTTCCGCTTCTGGTTGTACGCGATCGTTTCCAGTCCGCCGAACAAAAGCGTGCGGCGCATGATGCCGAGGTCGGAGCTCAGCGGGTTGAGCAGGGCCACCGCCGAAACGTTTTCACTTTGCTCCAGCAATTCTTCGTAAGCAGCGCGCGTCAGCGAATTGTTGAGGATCTCCTGGAATCCTTGTGCAGCAAGCAACGAGGAAACAACTTCCACGATCTTCTCCGGGTCGGGCTTCGGCGCATATGACAAAGACGCGTGCAAACTTTCCGGGAAACCGATGTTGTTGTACCCGTAAACGCGCAGCACTTCCTCGACCACGTCGGCGGCGCGGGTCACGTCCACTTTGAACGCGGGCACGGCGAGCAGCAGCGCATCCGTTCCTTCCGAAACGATCTCGATGCCGAGCGCGAGCAGAATTTTCCGGATCGTGGCATGCTCGATCTTTTTGCCGATCAGCGTGTCGCAAACGCTGTAAGGAAAAGCGATTTCCTGCGGCTCCACTTTCACCGGGTAAATATCGATGAGCGAACCGGAGACTGTTCCGCCGGCTACCTCCTCCAGCAGGCGTGCGGCGCGCTGCAGGGCGAACACGGTCATTTCCGGGTCGGTGCCGCGCTCGAAGCGGAAAGAAGAATCCGTTTTCAGCGCGTGATGCTTTGAAGTTTTCCGCACGTGCACCGGCTCGAAACAAGCGCTTTCGAGGAAGATCGTTGTTGTTATTTCGGTAACGCCGGAATGCAATCCGCCGAAAACGCCGGCGATGCACATGGGCGTTTCCGCGTCGCAGATCATGAGGTCGTTCTCCGTAAGCTTGCGTTCAATGCCGTCGAGCGTGACGAACGGAGTTCCTTCAGCGACTTTTTTTACGACCACTTTTTTCCCGGCGATCTTTTCCGCGTCGAATGCATGCAGCGGCTGGCCGAGCTCGTGCAACACGTAGTTCGTTACGTCCACCACGTTGTTGATGGGCCGCACACCGATCGCACGCAGGCGATTCTGCATCCACTCCGGGGAAGGTTTTACTTCGAGGCCGGAAATGCAGATGCCGGAATAACGGATGCAGGCTTCAGGATTTTTCAGCTCGACGCTTACCGGTGATCCGGGAAGATCATCGCCGAACGAAATAACCGGGGGAAGCGCTGCAGGCTTGTGTTCCGCGAGCGGGCTGGTTTGCAGTTCATCCGCCAGCAGCACGGCGGAAAGGTCGCGGGCCACGCCGAAATGCGAGGCGGCGTCGGCGCGGTTGGGCGTGAGGCCGATCTCGAACACGTGGTCGTCCTGGATGCCGAAAAACTCCGTGGCCGGCGTTCCCACCTTCGCGGAAGGATCGAGCACCATGATGCCCGCATGCGATCCGCCCAGCCCGATCTCGTCCTCGGCGCAGATCATTCCCTCGGAAAGCTCGCCGCGGATCTTTGACTTTTTGATCTCGAACGGCTCGCCCGAAACCGGGTGCACCGTCGTTCCCACCATCGCCACGATCACCTTCTGCCCCGCTTCCACGTTCGGAGCGCCGCACACGATGCTCAGCAGCTCCGGCCCGCCCACATCGACTTTCGTCAGCGAAAGCTTGTCGGCGTTCGGGTGCTTCACCTTTTCCTTCACCTCGCCCACGACGAGCCCGCGCAGACCGCCGGGAACAGATTCGAACGTTTCGATCGTTTCCACTTCCAGTCCGCACCCGGTCAGTTTGTCACCGACCTGCTGTGGCGTAAGTCCCGTTTTCAAATATTCGCTGAGCCAGCCAAAAGAAATTTTCATAATGATTGAGGTGAACGACAAAATTAGCCACAGATTACACAGATTTCACAGATTGCACTGAGAAATAATCCGTGTAATCTGTGTAATCTGTGGCTTATCTTTGGCCGCCATGCAGCAGCTTTCCTTCAGGAAATTCAATCTTATCACCGGCTGGAGCGTTT
Organism: uncultured Chryseobacterium sp.; assembly: GCA_966211705.1. Lineage (GTDB taxonomy): Bacteria > Bacteroidota > Bacteroidia > Palsa-965 > Palsa-965. The sequence goes on along the minus strand of CBIHOC010000002.1, from coordinate 151,327 downwards.
TCCTCATTTCAGCGACCGTTTACCTCCTTACGATCGAGCCGACGGCCAGCTTCTGGGATTGCGGGGAATACATCGCCTGCTCGTACGGTCTTGAAACGGGCCATCCGCCGGGCGCGCCGTTTTTCCTGCTCATGGGCAGGTTCTTTTCTTTCTTTTCGTTCGGGAATGAAAAATTGGTTGCGGCCTGCATCAACAGCATGTCGGCGCTGGCGAGCGCATTTACCGTGCTGTTCCTGTTCTGGAGCATTACGCACCTCGCGAAAAAAGTGCTGGCGAAAGGCGAAGAGCAAATTGAAAAAAGCAAGTTGATCCTTATTCTCGCTGCCGGAACTGTCGGCGCGCTTTCGTATTCATTCACCGACACGGCGTGGTTTTCCGCCGCAGAAGGTGAAGTGTACGCGCTGTCATCCTTCTTCACTGCGATCGTTTTCTGGGCGATGCTCAAATGGGAGAACGTGGCGGACGAGCCGCATGCTGATCGCTGGCTGATCTTCATCGCGTACATGATCGGGCTTTCCATCGGCGTGCACCTGCTCAACCTGCTCACCATCCCGGCGCTGGTGTTCATGTGGTATTTCCGGAAGAAGAAAGTCACCGGCCCTGGGTTTATGGTCGTAACCGCTGTTGCAGCGCTGTTCCTCGGCGGCGTGCAGAACGTGATCATTCCCGGCATTGTGAACCTTGCGGGAAAAACGGAGATCTATTTCGTCAACGAGCTCAGCTTCGGGTTCAACAGCGGAATTATCTTTTATTTCAGCATGCTCGTGCTCCTCATCGCGGGCGGACTGTTCCTTTCTTACCGCAAAAAAATAGTCTGGCTGAACACCGCGCTGCTTTGCTTCACCGTGCTGCTCATCGGCTACTCCAGCTTTTTCGTGCTGGTCATCCGCGCGCAGGCCGGCACGCCGATCAACGAAGGCAACGTGTCGAACGCGATCAGCCTGCTTTCGTATCTCAACCGCGAGCAGTACGGCGACTGGCCGTTGCTGTACGGGCAGAACTACAACACCCCGCTCGACCCGCAGCAGCCGTACCTCGACGGGAAGCCGGTGTATGTGCGCGACGACAAATCGGGCAAATACATCGTCAGCGACGAACGCAAAGGCGCGATCTACAATTACGACAAACGCGGCTGCACGATCTTTCCGCGGATGTACAGCGCCGGTCACAAAGGCATTTACGAATCATGGCCCGGCGTCGATAAAGACACGGTGATCTTTACCGATGCGAACGGGCGCGTCACCGCGGTGGAAAACGTCCCGACATTTTCCGGGAACATGCGGTTCTTCATGACGTACCAGTGCGGCTGGATGTACGGCCGTTATCTCGGGTGGAATTTTCTCGGGCGGCAGAACGACTTTGCCAGTCTCGGCAACGACGCGGAAGGAAACGTGCTCACCGGCGTTCCTTTCCTTGACGACATTTATGCCGGCGACCAGGACCTTCTGCCGGAAATGCAGCGCAACAACAAAGCGCGCAACCGCTACTTTTTTATCCCGGCGATCCTCATCCTTTTTGGCCTTGTGTGGCATTACACGGTTGCAAAACGCGACGCATTCATTGTAACGCTGCTTTTCCTTTTCACCGGGCTGGTCATCGTGATCTACCTCAACCAGACACCGGGGCAGCCGCGCGAGCGGGATTATGCATACGTCGGGTCGTTCTTCGCGATCTCGACCTGGCTCGGGCTGGGCGTGATCGGGCTGTGGGAAGTGCTGAAAGGAATGATGCAGCCGCTGCGCGCTGTTTCCATAGCGACGGCGCTGAGCGTGGCATCGCCGGTGATCCTCGTGGCGCAGAACTGGGACGACCACGACCGCTCGGGCAGAACGGTGGCGGAAGACGTGGCGATCAATTTCCTCGAGTCGTGCGAAAAGAATGCGGTGCTGTTTACATACGCCGACAACGATACGTTCCCGCTCTGGTATGCGCAGGAAGTGCTCGGCGTGCGGCGCGACGTGCGGATCATTTGTCTTTCCCTGCTGAACAGCGACTGGTACATCGACCAGGCGAAACGGAAACAATACACATCCGGCCCGCTGCCGGTCTCCATGGAACACTGGGATTACCGTGAAGGCACGCGCGACTATTTGTTCTTCGAAGACAATCCCGACACGCTTGACCTCAACACGGTGGTGGACGGCTTCATGGAAAATTACATCGCCACACGCAACGTTTCGCTGCCGGTCAACAAAACGGAATTTTTCAAAACAGGAACGGTGCCCGATTCACGCAAAGGCGACATCGGGGATACGATCGTATGGCGGTTGCGCGGCAGCTACCTGATGAAGGACCAGCTGATCGTTCTCGATTTTCTCGCGCACAACGACTGGAAACGCCCGGTGTATTTCGCCGCCAACATGCCGCTGAACTGCTACGCCGGCCTCGACGATTACCTGCAGCTCGAAGGCATGGCGTACCGTATGGTGCCGGTGGCGAACGACCGCGAAGACAAAAGCTTCCGGCTGCGCCCGCAGGTCCAGCTGGACAAATCGTACAACCTTATCATGAACACGTTCCGCTACGGCGGCCTTTCCGATCCGGGAGTTTACGCCGACGAAACCGTGCAGCGCATGTTCTCCGACCCGGTGCGCCTTGCCTGCTCGCAGGCCGCCATGGCGCTTGCAGAAGCCGGTGAGCATAAAAAAGCGGTCGACGTGATCCGGAAATGCACCGAAGGAATTCCCGCCAGCCAGGTGGCGCCCGACGGCTACTGGCTCGACATGGTGGAGGCCGCTTACGTCGCCGGTGATATTCCGCTGGCCACTTCGCTTTCACGGAAAATGTTCGATCACAACCACGCCACGCTGCGCTGGTACCGCACCATGACACAGACGTCGTGGGATTTCAGCTACAAGCGCGATGCGAACTATTCGCTTATCGACATGGCGGATGTGTTTGAAAATGCTGCGCTGTCAAAAGAATTCCGCCACAGGATGAAAGCGATCAAGTTGGAAATGCCGGAGCGTATCGAAGAAATTCCTGTTGAGTAAACTAATAATGTGCAGATGAAAAATGTGCAGATTATTCATCTGCACATTATTTTTTCAGGAGATCCTTCCCCAGTTCACCGAACTTTTCTGTTCGCGTTTCAGTTCCTGCAGCAAAGCGGAATGTTCCGGCAATTCCAATGCGGGATCGGCGTCGAGAATTTCTGCGGCTACTCCGCGCGCATGCTGGAGAATGGCGGAATCTTTCGTGATGTCGGCGAGGCGCAGGCCCACGAGACCGCTTTGCTGCGTGCCTTCCAGGTTGCCGGGGCCGCGCAGCTTCAGGTCGACCTCGGCAATTTCGAAGCCGTCGTTCGTACGCACCATCGTTTCCATGCGCAGCTTGGAATCCTTGCCGAGCTTGGGGCCGGTCATGAGAATGCAGAACGATTGTTCCGCGCCGCGGCCGACACGCCCGCGCAGCTGGTGCAGCTGTGAAAGCCCGAAACGTTCCGCGCTTTCGATCACCATCACCGACGCGTTCGGAACGTTCACGCCCACTTCGATGACCGTCGTGGCGACCATGATGTGCGTTTCACCTTTCACGAAACGCTGCATCTCGAATTCCTTTTCCGCAGCTTTCATGCGCCCGTGGACAATGCTTACGCGATACTGCGGCAACGGAAATGCGCGTGAGATGCTTTCATACCCGTCCATCAGGTCCTTGTAATCCATCTTCTCCGATTCCTCGATGAGCGGGTACACGACATAGATCTGCCGTCCTTTCGCGATCTGCTCCTGCATGAAGCCGAACACGCGCAGGCGCTGTGAATCGTAATAATGAACGGTTTTGATCGGCTTGCGGCCGGGCGGCATTTCGTTGATCACGGAAGAATCGAGGTCGCCGTAAAGCGTCATGGCGAGCGTGCGCGGGATGGGCGTGGCGGTCATGACGAGCACGTGCGGCGGATTTTGATTTTTGCGCCAGAGCTTCGAGCGCTGCTCCACGCCGAAACGGTGCTGCTCGTCGATCACCACGAAGCCGAGATTTTTGAACTGCACTTCGTCTTCGATCAGCGCGTGCGTGCCGATGAGGATGTCGATCTCGCCGGAACGTAAACGTTCGTGCAGCACTCTCCGCGCGGACTGCTTCGTGCTTCCCGTGAGCAGCTCGATGTGCACCGCCATGTCGCCGAGCAATTCGCGCAGCGTCTGGTAATGTTGCGATGCGAGAATTTCCGTCGGCGCCATCAGGCAGGCCTGGAAGCCGTTGTCGTTGGCCAGCAGCATGCACATCAGCGCGACGACGGTTTTGCCGCTGCCGACGTCGCCCTGGAGCAGTCGGTTCATCTGCTTCCCGCTGCCGAGGTCGTGGCGGATCTCGCGGATGACACGTTTCTGCGCGTTCGTGAGCGGGAACGGAAGGTAATCGTTGAAGAACGTGTTGAACTTGTCGCCGACCTTTTCGAAGATGAAGCCTTTGAGGTTTTGCTGGCGCAATTTCTTCACGCGCAGCAGGCGAAGCTGGATGTACAGGAACTCTTCGAATTTCACACGGGCCTCCGCGCGCTGCAGCAAATGCGCGTTCGCCGGGAAATGGATCTGCTTCAGCGACTCTTCTTTCGGCAATAGCTTCAGGCGTTCCATCACGGAAGCAGGCAGCGTTTCGGGGATCTTGGTTTCGATCATCAGCGTCAGCACTTTCTGCAGCTTCATGATCCCTTTCGAGTCGAGGCCTTTCATCTTCGATTTTTCCGAAGACGAATACATCGGCATGAGCGCGCCGGCACGTTTCATGTTTTCTTCCGTCGCCTCTTCCGTTTCCGGGTGCGCGATGTTGATCTTCCCGTTGTACACCGTCGGCTTCCCGAACACGACGTATTCAGCGCCCGCTTTGAACTTCCCCTGCAGCCATTTCAGCCCCTGGAACCACACGAGCTCGACCGTGCCCGCCGAATCGAGCAGCATCGCCGTCATGCGTTTGCCCTGCTTCTGCCCCGCCATCTTCAGCCCCAGGATCTGCCCTTTAAGCTGCACGTACGGCAGGTCGCCGGTGATCTCGGAAGTTTTGTAAAAACGCGTGCGGTCGACGTAACGGTACGGGTACCAGCGCAGCAGGTCGCCGAAGGTATGGATGTCGAATTCCGTTTTCAGGAGCTTCGCGCGTTCCGGTCCTACGCCTTTGAGGTATTCGATCGGGGTGTCGAGAAAGCTGTCCAAGGGTGCGAATTATCCCGACAAATGTCGGGAGTACGAATATACGAATCGTTAGAGCGGCGATTAACTTGTCGATTCGTAGCATTCCTGGTTCGTACCCCGGATCATTTCATCGGAGCGCCCCATTTCCTTAAACAAATTCGCTGCAATTCGCACCAATTCGTAATTCGTATATTCGTAATATCAGTAATTCGCACCCTTTTAATGAATCCCTTTTCCCGCTTCAAAAACTGGATCATCGGCGACGCGCTGGCAGAAACGGACGACGTTTTTGAAAAAGCCCGCATCACGCTGACGTACAACTTCACGGTGTTCTTCATCGTGCTGGGATTGGTTTTCTACGGGAACATTTTTGCCAACCGGCTCTGGTGGCAATTCTACATTACGACATTCGGCGTGATCACGCTGCCGCTGGTGCTGGTGGCGCTGAAGAAAACGAAAAGCGTCCAGGTCGCCGGGTACATTTACATTGTCAACCAGGTGCTGATGTCGATCGCCAATCAATGGCTGTACAAGTTCGAGCTCAACATCATCGGGGGATTCTGGTCGGTCGTGTCGCTGGTCTTCGCTTTTTTCGTGTTGGGAAAAAAATGGGGAATTTTCTTTACGGTGTTCGTCTCCGCAAGCATCCTGCTCGGATCAATCGATGCGGCGATGGACCACAAGCTGCTCGATTATCACATTCCACCGGAGCAGCTCCCGGAACAGTTGCCCGTATTCGTATTCGTTCCTTTCCTGCTGGTCGTTTATGCGTTATACCAGATCGTCGACACGCGCTCGGCGGCCGAAAGGAAGCTCCGCGAACAGAAGCTCATGCTGGTCGCCAACAACAAGGAGCTGGAAACGAAAAACAAAGACATCACCGACAGCATCAACTACGCCCAACGCATCCAGTACGCGGTGCTCCCGGGCGAAGACACCATTTACCGCAGCATCCCGCTTTCGTTCATTCTTTACAAACCGAAGAACATCGTCAGCGGCGATTTTTTCTGGTTCCACGAGATCGATGCAAACAAATACATCCTCGTCAACGCCGACTGCACGGGCCACGGCGTTCCCGGCGCGCTCATGACAGTGATCGGCAGCAACCTGCTCAACCAGGTGATCATCGAAAATCACATTACAAAACCGTCGGAGATACTTTCCGAGCTCGACCGGCGCATCACGATCACGCTGAAGCAGGAGAAGGAACGGCTGCAGACCGTGCACGACGGAATGGACCTGGCGCTGATTTACGTGGACAAAGCGAAAAAAGAATTCATCGTCACGAGCGCGAAACGGCCGTCCGTGTTCATCCGCAACCGGGAGATGCAGGAATTGAAAGGCAGCAAGTTCACGCTGGGCGGCATGCGTGCGGGTGAAAAAAAATTCGAAGAGATACGGATGAACTACCAGGAAGACGACATCATCTATTTCTTCACCGACGGTTATGCCGACCAGTTCGGCGGAGAAAAGGGAAAGAAGTTTTCCAACAAACGCCTGCGCGAAACGTTACTTTCCATTCACCGCCTGCCGATGAACGAGCAAAAGCAGCAGCTCGACAATACGATCGAAACATGGAAAGGAAATCTCGAACAGGTGGATGACATCTGCGTGATCGGCATCCGGTTCTGACAACGCCGCTAATCGAGGTTGATCACGTATTCGACACCGAGAATGTAAAGCGTTTGCGGATCGCTGACGTTCCACTCTCTCTGGTAAAGAAAATACAGCCCGAGCGTTTGTTTATCAGTAAAGTCGTAGTCCAGCCCTGCCATAAAACGTGTGCGGTCGAAGCCGTTGCGGTAAGGAACACGCGGGTCGCTGATCTGCCAGCGCAGCTCCGTGCCGAAATACGGGGAAACTTTTTTGTTCACTTTGTACCCGATCTTGAAGAGGTTCCGCATGTGGATTTCCGGCACGTTCCTGAACTCACCCGAATAACCGTAACCGCGCACCTCCCACTGGAAGCGCGCGCGGTAGCCCAGCGAAAAACGCCCGGGCTTTATTTTTACCACGGCGTCCGTCATCAGGCGGTGGCGGACTCCCCACGTGAGGTCTTCCTTGTGCTTGTCGGTGAAGCGGTACGTAGCGGCGACCTTGAACGCTTTGCCGAACTTGTACGAGAGGCCGAGGTTGGTGTAAAGCAGGTTGACGGTGCTGAGGTTGTCGCGCAGGCGGAATTCCTGGTCGAAGCTGAATTGAAGATCGCCGACAATGTCTTTGTTAAGGCTGAATGTGAACCACGCGCCGAGATCTTCTGTCTGCGCGGATGCGGCGGGGGCGAGGAAAAGAAAGGGAAACGCGAACAGCAGGCGACGGATCATGACACCAGGTTGTTTTTCTTGTTTTCGTAATAATAGATCTTGATCGTAGCCGTGTCGCGCAGGAAATCCATTCGGCCGATGCTGACTTTGTGAATATTGAGCCCCGTACGTTTGCGCAGGTCCTCGATCAGCAGCTCGTGGTTCTCCGGCTTGATCAGCTCGATGTTCTCGTACTGGAGCGTTTTCACGAACTCGGTTTTCATCAGGATGTTGCCGTCGAGCATCCACGCGGCGAGCACGATGATGCCGTTGATGAGCAGGATCTCCAGCATCGTGCCTTTGTTGACCGAGCTAATGAGGCCGAGCGCGATGACGGTGAAGAGGTAGGTCATGTCGCGTGCGGAAATATCTTCGGTGCGGTAGCGCAGCAGGGAGAACACGGCGAACAGGCCGAACGCGGCGCCCATGGAGAATCCGCCGGAGCCCTTCGAGCCGGTGTTGAGCACGAACGTGATGATGAAGATGGCGATGTTGAACATGTAGAACGTGAACAGCTGGTCGCGGCGCTTGTACACGGGATAATAGATCATGCGGATGAGCACGATCATGGAAAGGATGTTGATGCCGAGACGGAGAAAGAAGGAATGATCGAACCGGTCGATGTTGAACGAAAAAAATGTCCGCTCCTCTTCTTCGCGGGCAATGCGTTCTTCTTCGGCTTCGAGGGCTCTTTTCTCGGCTTCTTTCTGTCTTCTTTCGGCGGAAATGAGAGGAGGGCCGACCTCCGTTTGCGCATGAAGAACAGCGGGAGCGGGGGCCAGCAGCAGGAGCAGCGGTAACAGGAACTTAAGCAGCGTGCGTGTTGTCATCGAGTATTTTCTGGATGGAAATGAGGTGAGGCTTGAAATTATTCTTTTTGATGTCGTTCACGAGCTTGCTCACCGCGAGGCAATATTTGCTGGTGCCGCCTTCACGGATGTGCATGTCCTTGAGCAGCTTCACGAAGGCGGTGTCCATCGGGCGCGCCTGCTTGGCTTCCACGATCACGAGGCCGGAAAAATCGGCGACGCTGCCTTCGCCCTTCACCTCCAGGTCGAGGTCGATCGTGAGGCGCTCTTCGTCCGTTTTATTTACCAGCGTCACGCGCGAGTAGTTCACCCACAGCTTCGGCTCCACCGCGGTCGGATCCATGCCGGTGGTCTCCACGAAAAATTCCTGGGTTTTTCCGTCGATCGCGGATTCGGCGGTTAGCCTGCGCACCCGTTTCTTGATCGTGCGCCCTTTGTTGTTCTTGAACTTGATCTCGAAAAAATTGAGGTCCGATTCCACGTAGCGGCGCATGCGGATCTTGTAGCGGTTCATGCGGCCGTTGTGGTGCTGGCGGAAGAGGTCGTACGTCGGCGTGTCGTAATACAGCGTTTCGTAGCGGCTCATGCGTGTGCCGGAAACTTCGAGCACGCGGTAATGATCCTTCACCGCTTCGAGCAGCTCCGGCAAACGGGAAATGTGGAAGTTGAATTTTGAATCCGTACGGTCCATCAACTTCACGCGGTCCATCTCCTCCAGGGAAATGGGCTCGAACGTGTCAAGGATGGCTTTTACGTCGGGTTTCACGCTCAATAGGTGTAGGTGTATTTCACGTGCTTCAGCAGCACATCACCGGGACCGAATATTTTTTTCTCCGTGCGGAGACCTTTGGAATCGTAACCGTACGCTGTTTTTTTCAGGAGGTTCCCGGCGCCGTCGTATTCCATTTCGAACATGCGGTTGCCGCTCTTTGCGTAAGCGTAAGTGATCTTTTTGATCACGTTGCCGCCCGCGTCGTATTCCACTTCTTCGGTCTCGTCGCCTTTCTCGTTGTACTTCCAGGTCTTCCGTTCGTACTTCGGCTGCGCGCTTGTTCCGGGCGCCGACCGCTCGATGACCTCTTCCGTTTTTTCTTCGCCGTCGCCGGTGTACGTCGTCGTTTCTTTCCGCTTCACCGAGCCGTCCTGCCCGTACTCGACATCCTGCGTCGTGTTGCCGTATTTGTCGAATACCTTGTACTGCGATTTATACGTAACTGTTTCTTTCCCGTCTTTATACACCACCGTGGTCTCGGTCATCGATTTTATTCTCCACTCTTTAACCTGCTTCCGCGACTGGGCCGAAAGCGTAGTGACTGCGAGGATGACGACAGTGAAAAGTGAAATGGTGGCTTTCATGATCTTTATTTTTCGATTTCAATCGTCCCGAGGTCGATGTCCTGCTTCTTCTCCGTGATCTCGACAGGAATTTCGACCGCTCTTTTCCCGGAAGGTTCGGTGCAATCGTTGGAATACGCGTAAACCGTGTATTTGCCCGGGCGCAGGTAACGAAACCAGAACGTGCCGTCGGGGCTGGTGCGCACGCGGTCGCCATAAGAAGGATCGTCGCCGAAGATGATGTACACTTCTTCGTCGGGCGCGAAATACTGGTCGCCGCCGGTAATCGCCAGGCAATTGGAGTTCCAGACGTTGGTCGCATGGAGGCGCCCCTGGATCATTGCTTTTCCGCCCTGCCCGGGACCGTTGGTACACGAGAAGAAAAGGACCAGCGTAAGTCCTGCGGCGGCTAAAATTTTGTTCATGGGTGAGGTGTGATGATAGGTGTTATTGCAAAACGCTTGCCGTATCGATATGAACCGGCGGTTACGTTTACATGAAAGCAACGTAAAGTTATCAGAATTTTCGATGAATTGGAGCCGGGAGACGGGGAGTCCGCAAGGACAACTTTCCCGGCTCCCGGCTTTTTTAATGTTGCACGGAAAGCCTTGTGTGTGCCTGCGTTCCGGCGGCGGAAGTGATCACCACGAAATACATCCCTGCTGCCAGCTCGCTTGTCGCCAGTTCGAAACGGTTGCCGGTTGCGGTCGTTGGCACAAGACCCGTTTCACGGCCGGTTGCATCGACGAGCGACAGCGTGCATTCTGCAGCGTTCCAGCCTTCGGGGAGAACGATCGTGGCCGCATCCTGCGCGGGATTGGGGAACACGGAAAGGGTTTGCCCTTCCTCCACGAGCTCTTCAGTGCCGAGCCAGCAGCCGTAGGCGGAAAGCTGGGAAGTAAGGCTGGTGCGGCGCGCGGCGATGAACGGCTTGAGTCCCGGCGTATTTCCGACCTGCATCACGATGTTGTCTTCGAACTGCTGGTTGGAATACGTTTTCAGCGTGTCGGCGTAAACGTCGGCGCGGATGGCGTTGGCCAGGCTGTCGATGTACGGGTCCATCGCCGCGTTCGAGAAATCCGGCATCATCGCGCAGAACGCGGAAACGTACATGCTGTGGTACGCCGGGTCGGCGAACATTTTGTTGGCGAGCGGGCGGTTGGCTGCCTGGTTGATATAATTGTACGGCAGGTTCTGCAGCTGCGTCACGCTCATGCTGATCTGGAAATTACCGAACGCCTCGTTCACGTCCCACGCGATCCAGTGGAATTTAAAATACGTGGAATCGGCGTAGAGGTAATAGTTGTGCCCGCTGCCGGTGTACGAATCGAGGTTGACGAACATGTTGTTTGCAGCCATCGCGTAGAGATATTCCCAGGAATCGAGCACCACTTCCATCGAATCGTAAAAGTTCGCTGTGGGCGTGTTGTTGATCTCGTCGATGAGGTGAACGAGATTGTCCCAGTCGGCCAGCGTGTCGTCACTGTCGAGCTCGTAGCGGGAATAATAAGACGACTGCGTGGAGCCGTACCATTTCAGGTCGCCCTGCGGATCGCCTTTGAGAAGGCTGCCGTCGTCGTCGGGGAAATGTTGCTTGAGGAATTTGGAATTGATCTCTTCCACGATCGTGTACAATCCCCAGTAAACGCCGTTGATGTACACGCGCGCGTAGGTGCAGCGCGGGGCGTGGATGCCATGCAGGTTCAGGAAATCCAGGCAGATCTTCTCGCGCATCATCGTCGGGTCCTTGAAGCCGTTGTTGAGATTGAATTTTTTGATGCCGTCGTAATCCTGCCCCGCCACAAATTCGTTGAGGTCGACCTTGAACGATTTTTTATTGCTGGGGCCGTTGAACGAAGAATTGCCCTTCGTTTTCACGCCCACCGAAGGCAGGCTCCGCCCGTCGAACACCATGTCGCCCCGCACGTCGATATCCGTGGTGTGGCTCGCCAGCAGCGAATCCCAATAGCTCACCTGTGAAAAGGTGAAATAAATGTCGTGGATGAAATTGGCGGACCAGATGCTGTCGCCGTCGGCCGCGCGGGCGGGAAGGAAAGAAGAAGCTGCAAAGATGAAAAGGGAGAAAATGCGTTTCATAAACAGGGTTTTACTATGTCAGACGATCTTACCGGGAGTTTCTTTCAGCTGTGACGTCCGAAAGTTAACATTGGTTTAATGATCCGCTGCGGAGAAAGAGGCGTTAATCTTCGGTATGCGAAACACCAGCTGTCAATATAATGTATTGAAATTCAATTAAATAATGTCAATAACACTTGAAATCCGCAGAGCCATTTTTCACTTACCGGAACGAAGACCGTGCCTTTCCGCGAAATAATTCCAGCGCTTCCGGCATTGTTTCACGCAACGTCCTCCTCGTTTCGCCGGCCCTGAGCCAGGCGTGCAGACCGATATTTTCGTAGGCATTGAACCATTGCCCGGCGCGGCAAAACGTGTCGGCCAGGCGTTGCGCCGTTTTGCCCATCATTGCCCGGCGGCTGCTGCCCGGAGCCATGACCGCGACGGCGATGAAGTCGGTCAGCAGGGCCGCTTCCGCTTTATTTTCCTTTCCCTGCCGGAGCAGGAAATTTTCCAGCTGCCCGCACAACGTTTCGGTGACGTCGGAACGGTCGAGGTCGGAATGAATGATGATGCGCAGCAGGAACGCTTTGAGCAGCAAACGGTACCGCCGGTACTCCACTTTTTCGTCGGTGATCACCGGCGTCAGCCAGCGCAACGCCTGCCGGCTGTTCCCTGTTGCATGCAAGGCGAACGCGACGTAGAAAGAAATGCTTTCCGTGAAAACCGGCGTGTACGGGTGAGGCGCTTTTGCCAGCCGCGTGATGCGCGGCACCAGGCGCGCCACGTCGTCGAAACGGCCCGCCAGCAGGCTGCGGCGGACGGCCATTTCCAGGTTATAGAGCTGCCATTTCGTTTCCCGCTGCTTCGTCATTGCTGACGAAAAACGTTCCGGCAATTCTTCCCAGCGCGTCATCATCCGGTCGATCTCTTTCGCATCGCCGAAATAGATCGTGACGATGCTGATGTTGAACAGCAGCGTGATGTAGTAATCCAGCTCGTGGCGCGTGGCTTCCGGCTCTTCGTCGAAAATTTCCAGGTGACGGTGGCCGTAACGGAGCGAGAGCAGCGGGTCCTGCACAAGGCTTCCGTAATGGCAGAGCGTATGGTACATGTGAAATTTCGCGATCGGCGAAAGCGCCTGCTTTTCATCCCCGGCCAATAAACCGGAACAGATGCGGTCGAGCGACCTGCGCTGCGCGGGCGTGCTGATGATGGCATTGTGCCGCGTAAAGGCGAAAAGCCTGTACGAAAGCTGCTGGTAATCGTTGATGTTGCCGATGATGACCAGCAACCGTTTTTTCTTCGCTTCGAGCTGTTGCACCAGCGGCACGTCTTCGTATTTCACCACGTGCGCTTCCCGCCGCAAAAGAATGTCGAGCTGGAGCTGGTACGAAAAGCAGGCCGTGGCAAGACGTTCGGCCGCATCGAGCAGGCGCATCGACGCGCCGGTCAGCCCTTTTGCAAACAGCAGCTCCGATTTATTGATGAGCAGTCGCACTTTCGCCTCTTCGGAAAGGCCGGTGCTGTGCGCCATGAGGTTGTCGAGCACGCGGTGAAGGAGATAATGCTTTTGCACGGCCAGCCGGTTGGGCGTGAGGCCCATTTTCCGCAACTCGTCGCGTCCCGGGTTCGCCGGGTTTTTCTGCCGCGCATACCAGCGGTAAAGCGCCAGGTAGCCGTTGCCCGCCGCGCCATTCTCCCGTCTGGCGTTCAGCATGAAGTTGCGCTTCTCGTTTTTCGTGAGGCTGCGGATGAGGTAAAAAAGCGTTTCGCTCTCTTTCATAGCATGCTAATGTAAAAATACAGCTATTCAAATTAAACAATTATTACGAGACAAACATGCTAATTTAGAAGACTAATAAAAGCAGCAAAACGAATTGAAAAGATTCCCCGGCTGGCGGAACTTTGTTCCCGGCAACCAAACTTGATCCATCATGAAAAAACTTTACGTCACTCTTTTCGCAGCGCTCGGCGCCGTTACCACCGTTTCCGCCCAATGCGCGCACGACCCGACCGTCACGCCTTCCAACCTTATTCTCTGCCCCAACGAAACCGACACGCTCTGGACGCAGCCGTACGACAGCTACCAGTGGTACCGCGGCAGCACTCCCATTCCCGGCGCCACGAACCAGTACCTCGTCGTCGACCAGGCCAACGACGCCGGCTACAATTTCAGCGTGGAAGCCACGCTCAACAGCTGCACTGAAATGTCGCCCCAGGTGCTGGTCGACGGCTGGGCCTTCCTTCCGCCCTACACCATCACCGACGGCGATCCCGGCACCATCGACGGGAACGGCGTCCAGCACAATTGCCCCGGCGATACCGTGCTGCTCATTATGGGCCAGCCCTACGAGCTCAACATCCAGTGGTACGATAACGGCAACCCGATCCCGGGCGCCAACGACGACACGCTCGTGATCACGCAGGGCAGCGGCGATTACACCGTTTCGGGCTCGCCGGCCGTTTGCCCCGATTATTCGGCAACGCAGTGGATACCCGTGAGCATCCAGTTCTGGCCCGTCATCACGCCGGTTATTTCCGTACAGGGCAGCCAGCTCGAATGCACACCGTCAAACGCGGCAAGCTACCAGTGGTACCTCAACGGCAATCCCATCAGCGGCGCCAACGCGTCGACGTACCAGCCGCTCACGAGCGGAAATTATTCGGTGTCGCTCACCGATGCGAACGGCTGCACATTCACATCCGCGCCCTTCACCTGGACCGTCGGTGTTGAAGAGAACGGAAGCGGCCTCGTCCGGCAGCTTTACCCGAACCCGGCCGGCGACCAGCTCAACCTGGTGGTCAGCCCCTGGCACGACCCGGTAACCATCGTCGTCCGCGACGTGACCGGCCGTGAAGTCCTGCGCCGGCAGCCCGCGTACCAGCACATCATCACGCTCGAAGTCGGCCATCTCGGCGCTGGCGCTTATCTCGTGGAATTTATCGATCACAGCGGGTTGCACCTGTCTTCGGCACGGTTTGTTAAACGCTGAAGCAGTTGCGCTGCTTGTATAGGGGGGCAGGGTTCGCATCGGGCGGGCCCTGCTTGTTTTTTTGGCGCTTCCCGGCGCGCCCGGCGGAAATGGCTATTTTTGATTGGTAATGAAAAAAATAACCGTTTCCGCCGTTTTTTCCGAATATGATTCCGGCGCTGCGCTTCCCGCCGGCGATGCCGCCCTGCTGCAGGCCGCACGTGACGCCGCACCGAATGCGTATGCCGTTTATTCCGCGTTCAACGTCGGCGCCGCCGTCGAGCTGGCGAACGGGGAAATCGTTACCGGGACGAACCAGGAAAACGTAGCATACCCGTCGGGGCTTTGCGCGGAACGTGTCGCCGTTTTTTCCGCTTCTTCCCGTTTTCCCGGCGAAAAAATGTTGAGCATCGCCGTCTCCTGCTTTTCCGCAAAAACGCCCGATCAGCCGTTCTCACCATGCGGCGCATGCCGCCAGGTGCTTTCCGAATACGAGCAGAAACAGGGCGCGCCGATCCGCATCATCATGGGCGGGCGAACGGGAAGCGTGCTGGTTTCCGATAGCGTCGCCGCCTTGCTCCCGCTTGCATTCAGCGCAGCGCAACTGAAAAAAGAATGAACCGTTTTTTCGCGTCGGCCATTTTTCTCCTCTCGTCCGTGTGCGCGTACGCCACGCTCCCGAATGGAATTTATTTAGTCGCCGATTCCGCAGCAGAAAAATTTTACGGCACCCGAAAAACGATCGAGGTGAAAGACGGCGATAAGGTCGTCCGCGTGAAAGACTTGCCCGGCCCGGCTTTCGGCGACACCGATCTCAGCAGGGTCAAATACGATTATCACCTGTTCTATGTCAGCGGCAAGCCCCATCTCCCGTTTGCATTCCAATTTTTTCGCAGTCCGCGGGGAGAGATCCGTTGCGAAGAGCTGCTCTGGCAAAATGCGCCGTTCAGCTTCGTGTTTATTTTCGGCGGCGTGCCGGTCGCATCCGGGACGCTTTTCCGGGACGAGACAGGTGAACAGCTTGCGCTCGAAGCATCCTGCACGTTCAGCACGATCCAGGCTTCGTTCAATGCATGGAACCGGCATTTGCTGACCATGGCTGAGGCGCCGCGCGATTCGATGTTCTGCGGGGAAAAGCGGGTCCTCTATTTGTCGGGATTACCGGCGCGGCAGGAGTTGTACTGGAACGGCGAACTGCGGCACATGCGCAAATGGTTCCCGAACGGGCAACTGAATTATTCCCTCGATTACATCAGCGGCCGGAAAATGTACTACGAACGCGAATACGACATGCAGGGCCGCGCGGTGCGTTACGAAACAGGCGACACGGAATACGCAGGCTATCACTACACCTGCTGGTACAACGTCGACGGCTCGCTGCTGTACACCGATTCCAGTTTTGTAACCGGCGGTCGTTTTTTCCGCAACGAAGCCGGCTACGATTCCACGGGCAGCCCGGGATACCGCCTGAAAAAAATGTACCTCGACCCGCTCCCGGAAGAAGATTATTCCGGGCACTTCGGCAGCGAAACGAACTGGCCGCACGTGATCGAACAATGGGCGTATGAGAACGGGCAGCTGGTCTCCACGGGCCGGCTCTACTCTAAATGCGACATCTGCGACAGCTACGAGGTGGGAACGTGGACATATTATAAAAACGGCAAGCCGGAGCGGACGCAAACCTTCGAAGACTGGCAGCCGCTCGATGCAAAATTCCGCCGGGAGGCGCTGGCGGAACTGCAGAAACGGCAAAAGAAAAAGAAGAAATGAAATATTCTTTTTTTGCCGTCGTGCTGTTGCTGATCGCCTGCAATCCTGCCGTGGAACGAAAAGCCGGTACCGGAATTTATTTCGTGGAAGAAAAAAGCGGCGCCGGAACGCTCACCATTTACGCCCGCGATTCTTCCGTTTATTTTCTCGACACGAACGCCGCGCTCACCGAAAACGATTTTCATAACCTCACGTATTATTCCATCCCCGATACGTTCGAGCTGGAGCTGACGGATAAAGGGCGCGAGCGGTATAAGTTTTTGCGGCACAGATCGGGTGGAAAACAAGCCGCGGTTGTCGTCGCCGGGAAACTCGTCGGGCTGTTCACCATTCCACAAGACATGGATGCATACAAGCTGGAAGCCCCGCTGCTGGCCGATCGTGGCTGGACGTGGAAAATGTCGGATTCGCTGAACAAACGATGGGACATGCGCGAAGACAGTTTGCCGAAACCACCGAAAGACGGAACCTGGAAAGATTATTACGCAAGCGGAAAATTATACGAAGAAGCGGAATACGAAAACGGCGTCCCGCTCTGGCGGAAAGTGCATTTCGAATCCGGCACGCTGGTGTATGAAATGGCCGACACCGCCAAAACATTCCGCAGCCCGTTCAGCTCGTTTTACCGGGTATACCACCCGAACGGGAAACCGGTTTGGGAAGAATTTTACGGCCTGGATTCCGTACGCAGCTACCATGACAACGGGCAGCTTGCCTCCGAACTGTATAAGTCGCAACGCGACGGGAAACAATTCGTCGACTACCGTACGTTCACGGAAACCGGCGACACGCTTTACGCCGAGCGCGAGGAGCTGCTACCCAACCTGGCCGGGTATATGGGAAACGGCTACTGCCCGCGCCTCGTGCAGGTAAAACAATACGGGAACGGCAAAGTCGTCGTGGAAGGCCAGCTCTACCGCCAAGGCCCCGGCTGGAAAGGCGACAGCACCGGCGTATGGACATTCCACACTGAAAATCCGACCCGTGTCACCCGCTTTCCGTCATGGGAAAACCTGCACGCGCGTTCCGTCGCAAAAGCGCTAAAAGAACAACAGGAATAGACGTGAGACTCGAGACATGAGACTTGAGACAGAATGAGGGAACCGCCCTGCAAGATCCTAATTGTTTTCTCACGTCTCAAATCTCACCCAAAATCCGCAGGTCTTCGCTTTGCACGCCTCGTCCCGCAGACCTCGCAGATTTCGCTGATAGTATCAATGCATCTGCGAAATCCGCGAGATTTGCGAGGGGCATTTGGTGCGGCTTCTGCCAGGACCTGCGGATTTTGGGTCTCACATCTCAAGTCTCCCATTTCCCACATTTGAGTATCTTTGAACCCCTAACAATAACCGTCATTCATGGCGACCAAAACACAGAAGTCTGACAGTAACCGTGCGGCCTCCAAGGCGAAAGCGGGATTCAGCAAAGAAACGTACATGAACTGGTACGAATCCATGTTGCTGATGCGCCGGTTTGAAGAAAAGTGCGGCGAGCTGTATATCGGCCAGAAGATCCGCGGGTTCTGCCACCTCTACATCGGGCAGGAAGCGCTCGTGGCCGGTGCCGAAAGCGCCATCCGCCGCGAAGACCGCGTCATCACCGCCTACCGCGACCACGCCCACCCGATCGGGCGCGGCATGCATCCCAAATACATCATGGCCGAGCTGTTCGCCAAATTCACCGGCTGCTCCAAAGGCAAAGGCGGCTCCATGCACATGTTCTCGAAGGAATTCAACTTCTTCGGCGGGCACGGCATCGTGGGCGGGCAGATCCCGCTGGGCGCAGGACTCGCCTTTGCCGACCAGTACAACGGCAACGACAACGTCACGCTCTGCTATATGGGCGACGGCGCCGTCCGCCAGGGCGCGCTCCACGAAACATTCAACATGGCCATGCTGTGGAAGCTGCCCGTCATCTTCATCATCGAGAACAACAACTACGCGATGGGCACTTCCGTCCAGCGCACCTCCAACGTGCATGAGCTGTACAAGATCGGTTCGGCCTACGACATGCCCTCGTTCCCGGTCGACGGCATGCGCTGCGAGACCGTGCACGAAGCCATCGCCTCCGCCGCAGAGCACGCCCGCAAAGGGAACGGCCCCACGCTGCTGGAGATGAAAACGTACCGTTACCGCGGCCACTCCATGTCGGATCCCGCGAAATACCGCACGAAAGAAGAGCTGGAAGGCTACAAGAAGCAGGATCCCATTGAGCTCGTGCTGACCACGTGCAAAGAAAACGGGTGGATCGACGACAAAGGCGTGGAAGCGATGGAAGAAAAGATCGAAGCGATCGTGCAGGAATGCGTGAAGTTCGCCGAAGAATCGCCGTTCCCCGACGAGTCCGAGCTGTACAAAGACATTTACGCCGAACCGGATTACCCGTTCATCCAGGAATAACCAACTTCTGCTCGCCCGAGCGCAGTCGGGAGCAGGCAAGCTTCAAAACAGGATTCAAATTCTTTTCCCGATATGGCAGAAGTGATCAAAATGCCGAAGCTGAGCGACACCATGACAGAAGGTGTTGTTGCTTCATGGAATAAAAAAGTCGGCGACCAGGTGAAAAAAGGAGAGATCCTCGCCGAGATCGAAACCGATAAAGCCACCATGGAGTTCGAGTCGTTCCACAACGGGACACTCCTGTATATCGGCGTTGAACAAGGACAGGGCGCACCCGTAGACGCGATCCTTGCGATCATCGGGAAAGAAGGCGAAGACATCAAGCCGTTGATCGAAGCGGCGAAAACTGCGGCTCCTGCTGCGGAGAAAAAAGAAGAGAAGAAAGAGGAGAAAAAAGCAGAGCCGGTTGCAGAGAAAAAAGCGGAGCCGGTTGCAGAAAAAAAATCCGCGCCCGCAAAGCAGCCGGTTGCACAGCCTGTGGCCGCGCACGAAGAGAACGGCGACGGACGCCTCAAAGCTTCTCCCCTCGCGAAAAAATTAGCCGCCGATAAAGGCATCGACATCTCCAGCGTTACCGGAAGCGGCGAGCACGGCCGCGTGGTGCGCCGCGACATCGAATCGTGGCACCCGTCGAAAGTGGCGCCGATGATGCAGTTCAACGCAGCCGTGAGCGGGAAAGAAGGCTACACCGAAGAAGCCGTTTCGCAGATGCGCAAAACCATCGCGCGCCGCCTTTCCGAAAGCAAGTTCGCCGCACCGCATTTCTATCTCACAATGGAGATCGACATGGACCAGGCGGTGAAAGCCCGCGAAGCCATCAACGCGCTCTCGGCCCCGGTGAAAGTTTCCTTCAACGACATCGTCATCCGCGCCTGCGCTTCCGCCCTGCGCCGCCACCCGAAAGTAAACTCGTCCTGGCTGGGCGATAAGATCCGCTACAACCAGCACATCCACATCGGCGTCGCTGTTGCCGTCGATGAAGGACTGCTCGTTCCCGTGGTGCGCTTCGCCGACCAGAAATCGTTCGCACAGATCGGCGCCGAAGTGAAAACGTTCGCGCAGAAAGCCAAAGACAAAAAGCTCCAGCCCTCCGACTGGGAAGGAAATACGTTCACGATCTCCAACCTCGGCATGTTCGGCATCGAAGAGTTCACCGCCATCATCAACCCGCCCGACGCCTGCATCCTCGCCGTCGGCGGCATCAAGGACACGCCCGTGGTGAAGAACGGCCAGGTCGTTCCCGGCAAAGTCATGAAAGTAACCCTCTCCTGCGACCACCGCGTCGTCGACGGAGCAACAGGCGCCGCATTCCTCCAGGCACTCAAAATGATGCTGGAAAACCCCGTCACCATCTTCATGTAGCCACAGATTACACAGATTCATTTGTCCCCATCCGTGTAATTCGTGTAATCCGCGGCTTTTCAACATTTCGTCCTCATGAGAATTTTCCTGCTCATTGCCGCATTTTTCGTGTTGGTCATTTCCTGCAAAAAGGACGAACAGCCTGAGCCTTCAACTCCCGCCGGTCCCGCAGCTCCCGCTACGCTCTCCGACTACAGCAAGCTCGCCATCGGCAACTGGTGGGTGTATTCCACGCAGCGTTACGACACGAACGGAGTTTACACCAACGTCGGCATCGGGCGCGACACGATCCGCATTGTACGCGATACCGTTATTCACAACGATACATTTTTCATCGTTGAAGGAACAACGTGGGGAACGAACCTTTCCCTCCGCGAATTCTGGCGCGACTCGGCGGATTGTGTCATCAACGAAACGGGGAAAATTTTCTTCTGCTACGGGCGCTACGACCAGGTGCTCCGCCACGATTCCGTTCCCGGCTATTACACGGCGGATTATTACGTGAGCAGCGTGCCCGTCAACGTTTCAACCGGCGCCGGAAATTTCAGCGCGTATGTCATGACCGTCACTTACGACCGCGTGTTCTGGGGAATCACCGTCTCGCAATACAGCTACGCGCACGGCGTCGGGAGAGTAATGCTGAAAGAAGATTTTCCCGCACAGCCCGGCGGCCTCGAGCAGCGCCTGATGAATTACGGCGTGCAATAGCCACAGGTTGGCACAGATTACACAGACTAATCCGTGCCTATCCATCTGTGAAATCTGTGGCTTTTCAATTACTGAGGCACCCTGAACCCGTCGAAGTCGAACATGAGCGTGAAGCGGAGCGTGTTCTGCAATGGGCTGCGTTGCCCGTTCGTGGGAACGAGGTATGCGAAGTCGAGCGCGAACACATTGTACTTGATGCCGGCGCCGAGCGTGAGAAACTGGCGGTTGCCTTTTTCAGGCGCTTCGTAAAAATACCCTGCGCGCACCGCGAACAATTTGTTGTACCAGTATTCCATTCCCACGCTCATGTTGATCTCCTTCAGCTCTTCGCTGAATCCGCCCGGCGCGTCATAGAACGACTGGATCATTCCCTGCGGCACGGAGACGTTTGGGTCTTTTCCCGCAAGGATCACCGGCTGGCCTGACGCGTTCACCATGGGACTTCCGTTTGCATTCAGCGCGTAGACCGGCGGCGTCGGCACGAGCAGCTTGTTGAATTCATACGTGAACATCACCTGGTTGTAATCGTCGAGATCGACAGCAAGCCCGTTCCCGATCCGCAGGTTGATGGGAATAAAATCCTTGTTCACCGAAGTGGAGTAAGACATCTTCGAGCCGATGTTCGTGATCGCCATACCTGCCATCAGCGTGCTTTTTTTGCCGCCGATCTCCACTTCATCGTTGTGGTAATACGCGCCGAGGTCCACCGCGAATGACTGGCCCGGCTTCGTATTCGCGCCCGCCACGGTGATGCTGTTGGTCAGGTTGGAATGAATGTAACGCCCGCTCATCGACACCGAAAAATGCGGCGCAAGCTTGCGTGCGTAAAAGCCGTCGAACGCAAATTCATTCGGCCGGAACTGCCCGATGGGATTGCCGGTTACGTTCGTGAACGTAATTTCACCCATTGAAAAATAACGCATCGACCCGCCGAATGCTGAATTCTTATCCGGCTTCATGTAAAATGAAATGTACGCCATATTGATGTCGGGCACGAGCGCGCGCATCCATGGTGTGTATGAAATTCCCAGCGCCATCCGCTTCGGCGCAAATGCCAGCTTCGCCGCATTCCAGTGAATGGAATTCACGTCGGGCAATGTAGCAACGCCGTTTTCCCCTCTTCCCCCGGCAGCCGCGTCGGGCGTGATGCCGAGAAAAGGAACAGCAGTAGTGATGGTGTTTACCTGGGCGCCAAGCATCGCAGAAAAAGTAACTGCACAGCAAAGCAGTACGAAGTGAGTCGTTTTGCGTTTCATGTAAGAGCGTTTTACCACCTGAAAAACGCGGAAGAAAGAAAGGAATTGCGCCCGAATGCGACTTTCTTTTTGAACTAAAAAGGTTAACCACGGGGGCACGGAGACACGGAGTTCTCGACTGCGCTCGAACCCTCCGGCCTCCGTGACTCGTGGTTGTTTTTTTAAATTATGCCTTGCAGATCAGCGCCACCGCCCACGCATTCACGCC
Organism: uncultured Chryseobacterium sp.; assembly: GCA_966211705.1. Taxonomy (GTDB): domain Bacteria; phylum Bacteroidota; class Bacteroidia; order Palsa-965; family Palsa-965. Next base: position 128,997 of record CBIHOC010000002.1, on the reverse strand, counting down.
TTCTTCATTTCCCACGTAACCCAGCTTCTCGTTCGTCGTCGCTTTGATCGAAACGCAGTCCGGCTCCACGCCGAGAATGCCGCTGATCACGTTCACCATGGAAGGAATATGCGGGTTGATCTTCGGCCGTTCCATGGCCAGCGTGGCGTCGATGTTGCCGGTTTTCCAGCCTTTTTCCGCGAGCAGCTTCACTACATTTTCCAGCAGGATCTTGCTGTCTATGTTCTTAAATGAAGCGTCCGTGTTCGGAAAATGAAAACCGATGTCGCGAAGCGCGGCAGCGCCCAGCAGCGCATCGCAGATCGCATGCAGCAGCACGTCCGCGTCGGAATGTCCTTCGCACCCTTTTTCATGATCGATGCGCACGCCTCCCAGCCAGAGCGGACGCCCCGCAGCAAGCCGGTGAACGTCGAATCCCATGCCGATACGGAAAGGAGGAGGAGTCATGGAGCGAAAGTACGGAATGTACGGCGATTGATTTCCGGATGAAGAAGTGGCGGTTGGTGGTAGCGGTTGGCGGGGGCGGTTGGCGGGGGCGGTTGGCGGGGGCGGTTGGCGGTGGCGGTTGGCGGTGGCGGTTGGCGGTCGCCTGGTGCGGAACATGCCACTATCTGCAAAAGAAAAAGCCCGGACAAACTGCCCGGGCTGGAGTGCTGACCAATTATTTTATTCCGAATCCTGCGATTTGAACGCGTCGAAGTCGAACGTGAGCGTGAAGCGCAGCGTGTTCTGCAGCGGGCTGCGCTGTCCGTTCGTGGGAATGAGGTAGGCGAAATCGAGACCGAAGACGTTGTACCTGACACCGGCGCCGAGCGTGAGGAACTGGCGGTTGCCTTTTTTCGGGTGCTCGTAGAAATAACCTGCGCGAACGGCAAAAATTTTGTTGTACCAATATTCCATGCCGGTGCAGATGTTGATCTCGCGCAGCTCTTCTTTGAAACCGCCCGGCGCATCGCTGAAGGAGCCGAACATGCCTGAAGGCACGGAGCGGTTCGGGTCTTTACCGGCGAGGATCACATACTGTCCCGTGTTCGGGTTTATTTTCGGGCTGCCGTTCGTGTCGAGCTCGTACACCGGCGGCGTGGGCACCAGCAGCTTGTCGAACTCGAGCTGGAAGCTGATCTGGTTGTACTCGTCGGCCTCGATCATCACGCCGCTGCCGAGGCGCAGGTTAATGGGAATGAAATCCTTGTTGATGGAAGTGGAATACGAGATCTTGTTGCCGATGTTCGTGATGGCGATACCGCTCATGAACGTGCTCTTTTTCCCGCTGATCTCGATGTCGTCGTTGTAGTAATACGCGCTCAGGTCAACCGCCACAGCTGTTCCGGCCTTCGTGTCCTGTCCCTGCACCGTGATGCCGTTCGTGAGGTTCGAGCGCACCAGGCGCGCGGCCATGGAGGCGGAGAACTGGCTTCCCAGCTTTCGCGCATAGCACGCGTCGAATGCAAATTCGTTGGGACGGAACTGCCCGATCGTATTGCCCACCTGGTCGGTGAACGTGATGTTGCCCATCGAGAAATACCGCATCGACCCGCCGAACGCCTGTTCTCCTTTTTTGTCTTTCGTGTAGAACGCGAGGTAAGCCAGGTTGATGTCGGGCACCAGCGCGCGCAGCCAGGGCGTATAGGAAATACCGAAGCCGGTCTTCTTCGTCGCGAAGGCAAGCTTGGCGCCGTTCCAGTGAATGGAATTCACATCGGGCGTGGTGGCCACACCCGTCTCCCCCATGCCTCCCGCGCGGGAATCCGGCGTGATGAGCAGGAAAGGCACTGCAGTAGTGATCGTATTGATGTTGCTCAGGAACGTGTCGACCTGCGCAGTTGTTACCTGTGCTTTCGCCGGCACGGAGAAGCACATTGCCAGGACAAGTCCTGCAGCGGTAATAACATTGAGCGCCTTCGTATTCATGCAAATGGTGTTAGTGAACAAAAATAGAAATTTATGCGTGCAAAAAGTCAATTGAGGATAACCAGCTTTTCGTATTTCTCGGCCGTGGCCCCATCCACCGAACGTACAAACGCGCGGTAAACGTAAACCCCGCGCCCGATGCGGTCTCCATAATCGTCACGCCCGTCCCATTCGATCGGCTCGGAACGATAACCTTCGGAGTTGACATGCTGGTTGATCGTTTTCACCAGCTTCCCGGAAACGGTGAACACCTGGATCATCACGTCGTATTCGGTGCAGCACTGGTTGTATTCCATGAAGAACGACGTATGCGTGGTGAACGGGTTCGGGTAATTCATCACGTGGTCCAGCGTCAGCCCGTCCGGGTTCGTGACCGTAAATTCGGTTTTGACGGTGGTGGAATTGTTGTAAACGTCCCACACCTTCAGCGTCAGCGTATGATGGCCTTCCGCCAGCTCGCTGAACGGGTAAATGATCTTCCCGCTCTGGTAGCTGTTCATGTCGGCCTGGTAATAATCGTTCAGCACGATCGCGTTGTCCGTTTCCTCGTCGAGGATCGCCACCACGTCGTGCCCGATGCCGTTGCCCACCGTGTTCACCCCGTTCGTGTCGCGGATGATGGCGAAGAGCCTCGGCTCGCTGTTCGTAATGCCGCCCGAGACGAAATTGCTGTCGTTCAGGAACAGCCGCACTTCCGGGCCGGTCACGTCAACAGGCGCTGACGGATTGGAACCGCCGATGATGATCTTTTCATAATTACCGCTCGCATCCGTCTGCCCGTCGTCGGCATAATAGCTGATCCGCCCGATGCCGTACTGGTAAGAAATGTCTTTCGGCACCACGAACGAGAATTCAAATTCGCCGTTGATGACGCTCACTTTTCCGTGGTAGAGCACGCTCTTCTGGAGCCCGAAGGTGAACGGCTGGTTCGGGGGATCGTTGCCGAGCGTGGTGATCGATTTCGGCTTGTCGAACACCGTCGGGTACAGCACGCCGTTGAAGCCCGTCATCATGCTGCCCGTCGTGTCCTGGATGAAACCTTTCACCGTCACGCGGCTCAGCGCGCGCAGCGTGTCCGACTGGCTGTTTACGGGCTGCCCGTCGATGTGGGTCGTGACAACGTTATTCACCGGGTAATTCAGCCGCACGGCAGGATCGCCGAGGAGCGTGAAGTTGCGGTTGTTCGTGTTGTTGCCGCTCGTCACTTTCGTGATCATGTAGAGATCGCCGATGCGCGGCATTTCACCGTTAACGGGATCGAACGCGCACTCGTAAAACTTACGGTTGAGGTTGAAGTTCGGCGTCGAATACACCAGCCGCACCGTCGTCAGCAGCCCGATGCCGCCGCCGTTCTGGTTGAGCAGGATCAGCTCGCCCGCCGAAGTGCGCGAAGGATCGTCGAAGCGGCTGAACTCGCAGGTTGCGGTAACGAACAACGGCATGTTGCACAAATTCGTCCACGAGTTGACCTGCGCAATTTCAAGAATGCGTTCGTGCGCGAGACCGACTTCTCCCCCGTGTCCCGTGTAGTTCATGATCAGCGAACCTTTGTCCACGCGCTTGTCGATGGCGTCGTTCACCGCCGGGTAACGTTCCCCGCCCGGCGTCTGCTCCTGCTGGTACGCGTCGAGGTAGATCTTGTCGATGTTGTAATTGTCGTAAAGCGTATCCACGTACGTCGCGAGCTGGTCCGACTGGCTCATGTGGATGTCCGAATCTTCATCGTCGCCGATAAACGTGATCCAGTTGCGCCATTCTCCGCCTTTCGAGCAGGCGTCGTTCGCGCACGCGGAAACGTTCACCACCGGCGGACGGCGTGTCATGTAGCTGCGCACTTTGTTCACCATCGCCTGCGCCTCGTCCGCCGAACGCACCGGCAAACGCCCGATGCCGAGATCCACGTCCCCGTTGTCGCCGCTGTTGTCCCATTCCCCGCTGTCGTCGAGCAGCCCGTAATATTCATCCGACACGTACGATTCGGTCGGACCGACGGAATTCAGGTTCTGGAATGTGGGAATGTAATTCGTGTTGCCGGCCAGCCGTCGCTTGTGATCGTACGATCCGTCGCCGAAAAGCAGGAGGTATCGCGGCAGCTCGTCCTGCGTGGGCGCGCGGAAATAAAGCATGCGGAGGAAATCGCGGATGGCCGTGATGTCCTGCGCGCCGGAAGAAAATTCGTTGTAGATCTGCTGGGGCGTAACGATAATGTAGCTGAGGTTGTCGTTCGTGGCATGCAGTTGCGCGAGCTCATTCGCCTGCGCCATGAAATCCGGGTGCGTGATGATGATGTAGTCGGCCGGTTGCAGCGCGTGAAGGTCCTGGTTCGCAACAGGTCCGTGGTTCACCGGTGTGAAAAACTGCGACCCGTTGAACGCGACGAACTCCCGCAGGGAACTGGCAGGCAGCGTCCACACGAGGTTGGTCGCCTGCGGTGTCACCGACTGCAGCCGTACGTTGGAAAGGCTGGTGACATCCCACACCACGAGGCTCGGCGAATAACCGTCGAGAATGTACTGCGCCACATTTCCCATGCCCACGCTCCTCGAATCGCGGAAGTTCATCTGCGAGCCGGTCATCTTCAGCTGCCGCCGCGCATTCACGCGCACCCAGTTCAGCCAGCCCACAGCCCCCGCAGTTTGTTTGGTGATCGTGACGGTAACGACCGGCCCTGTCGGCGTAAAACAACATTGCGTGCTGCCCGGGTTAGCGTAAGGACAATAGTAGCACGAAGAACTGGTGTTGCTCACGGTAGCAGTACAGCTTGAATTTTGCGCGGTCACCAGGTACGAATTGTTACTGTCGTATCGTGAAATGAGCGACACTTCCACGCATGCCTGCGAAGAAGGATCGATATTCGGGAAATTGAAGCCGAAGCTGTAGGAATTGAGGATGTCGAATTTCTCCCCGTACCATTCGCGTCCCGACTTGATCATGTTCTCGTTATCGGATTCGTGGTACTGGTAATCGTCGAACGCGGTCACTATGCGGTTGGGCGGAAGGCCGGTAGACGACTGCAACGCGATGCGTTTTCCCGGGCCGAGGTCGGTGTTGAGGAAATAGTACGTCGTGTCGGAATAGTTGTGGACGTTGTGGTGATAATGCTTGTCGATCGAATCGTATTTCCAGGTGTTGGGGGCGGTTCCGTAAAACAGCGCGTAATCGGAAGCGTTGAATGTGCCGTCCGCTTCTCCCTGCACTTGTATGGCGTATTCCACCAGGTCGTCGGCGTGCTGCCCGCTGTTGCTGTACGGCAGCTGCCCGTGGCCGTTGGCATAGATGCGGATGTTGCGCGGGTCGAGCGAGGCCATGTCGAAGCCCATGTTGCTGAAGAAATTATAGTCCAGCTTGTGCACGCCCGTGGCCGTTACGCCGATGCGGTGCCAGGTGCCGGTTGCCAGCACGGATGTGTTGACGAACGTGGTCACCGGCGCAGCAGCCTGCCTGCCGTTGTTCATGCCCTGGATGCTGATCGTAAAGCTGACGAGCTTTTCCAGCGCGCCGCTGGACGGGTTGCGGCGGATGGGCAGGATGGTCACGTTGGCGAAAGGCTGGCGGCGGTGCGTGCTCACCTTCACCGTGACTTCCGCTTCCGCGCCGATAAACGAAACGGCATCCCCGATCACGGCGATGGACGCTGCGTCGAGCGGCTGGTAAACGGGGCTGAGAATTTGTGCGGTGGCGGCGTTCTGCCCTGGAGGCAGCTGGCAGCGTTCGTTGAAAAGCGGCAGGAAACCCCGGCCTGCATCGTACGATGCGCCTTCGAACCAGAGGAAGCTCCGGACCTCCGTAGCTGAGAATTGCGTGGCAATGGGCGCTGTCCAGCGCAGGTCGCGGCGGTTGAGGTCAGGGCCCCTGAACGGGGCCGAAGGGGTGAATTTCTGGGAAAAGGCAGCCAGGACCGGTGTAATAGCCAGCAGGGTAATGAATAGTCGTTTATTCAGCATGTGAACCGCAGGTAAAGCGTTTTCAAAGGTACGTAATGAAGGCCGCATCGGCTTTTTAGCGGTGAATTTTGATATTTGACGGAATTTACGATACTTTTGTTCGTATACCGCTATCTCTCCGCTTTTAAAGCCGGGAGAATAACGGAGGCAAACTCAGGAATATTGCGCGCCCGTTTCAGAAAAATTAACTTTTTGAAACCGGGAGGCGGATTTTTCCGTAAAATTGACTTCTTAACCTAACACAGTCACCATGCTGAAGCGTGTGGTTCTTGCCCTCGCACTGATCGTTACGGGCGTCGGCGACCTGTTTGCACAGGATCCTGAGTTTACTCAGTTCTATGCAAACCCGTTATACCTTAACCCTGCATTTGCAGGCACTGCACGCTGTCCGCGCATCTGCCTCAACTACCGTAACCAGTGGCCCGGCATCTCCGGAACATTCGTTACGTACAGCGCTTCCTACGATCAGCATATCGACGGCATTTCCGGCGGTGTGGGTCTCATCATGACCAACGACCGTGCGGGACAGGCCACCATCAACACCACGAACATCAGCGGCATTTATTCTTACCAGCTCAACGTTACCCGTGAGTTCTCGCTCAAGGTCGGCCTGCAGGCTACATATGCACAGAAGTCGGTCGACTGGAGCAAGCTCAACTTCGGCGACATGATCGATCCCCGCCGCGGTTTTATCTACAACACGAACGAAGTTCCCAACGTCACCAGCAAGACCAACGTCGACTTTTCCGCAGGCCTGCTGGGCTACAGCCGCCGTTATTTCTTCGGCTTCGCAGTTCACCACATCACCGAGCCCGATGAAGGATTCCTCGGCGTCAGCAAGCTGCCGATGAAGTACACAGGCCATGCCGGCGCGGTAATTCCCCTGGGCGGCCGTTACGGCGAATCCAGCATTTCACCCAATATCCTTTTCCAGAAGCAGCAGGATTTCCAGCAGCTCAACCTCGGCCTTTATTTCACCAAAGGACCGATCGTGGGCGGCTTGTGGTACCGTAACCAGGATTCGTTCATCCTCCTGCTCGGCTTCCAGCAAGACCTCTTCAAGTTCGGCTACAGCTATGACGTAACGGTCTCCAAACTGACCAACGCCACGGCCGGATCGCACGAGCTTTCCTTCCAGATGCAGTTCCAGTGCAAACCCAAAAAGAAGAAGTTCCGCACCGTGAGCTGCCCCTCGTTCTGAGAAAATATTTTCAGGACCACATGTATCATAAAGGGAAAATCAACGTTATACATCAAAGGGAAATACTACGAAAACACCTAAACCAATGAAGAAAGTAGCGATGCCGTTGATGCTTGTCGCGGGAATTAGCTTACTCGCCTCTTGTGCGAAGGAGCGTTCCAATGTGACCGGCTGGGATTACAACAACCCCGATAATGGCGGTTTTGAAGTCGTTCCTTATGAAGAACAGGAAACCGGCCCCGGCCTGGTGTTCATTGAAGGCGGTACGTTCACGATGGGCCGCGTCGAGCAGGATGTGAACTACGACTGGAACAACCAGCCGCGCCGTGTGACCGTTTCTTCCTTTTACATGGATGAAACCGAAGTGCGTAACCTTGATTACCTCGAATACCTCTACTGGACCGGCCGCGTTTACGGCGCCGACTACCCGGAAGTATTTGTCGGTGCATTGCCCGACACCCTCGTGTGGCGCGAAAAGCTGGCCTATAACGAGCCTTACGTGCTTTACTACCTGCGTCATCCCTCGTACCGCGATTACCCGGTCGTTGGCGTGAACTGGCTCCAGGCATCCAACTTCTGCAGCTGGCGCTCCGACCGCGTGAACGAGTTCATCCTCATCCGCGAAGGCGTGCTCGACTGGGCACCCGACCAGACCAACGAAGCCGCATTCAACACCGACCATTACCTCGCCGGCACCAAGGCCGACAACCCGTACGTCGGAAACGTCGTACAGAACATCCCTAGCCTCAACCCGACCGGCCCGGAAGACCGCATGGTGCGCATGGAAGACGGCATCCTTCTTCCGAAGTACCGCCTGCCCACGGAAGCTGAATGGGAATACGCCGCCTACGGCCTCATCGGCAACACCATCATGGAACGTATCACCGACCGCCGCCTTTATCCCTGGAACGGCCACGCCGTTCGTAACCCGGATGAGCGCTACATCGGCCAGATGCTTGCCAACTACAAGCGTTCGAACGGCGACAACATGGGCACTGCAGGCATGCTGAACGACGCTGCCGACATTACCGCACCGGTTTACTCCTACTGGCCCAACGATTATGGCCTGTACAACATGGCCGGCAACGTATCGGAATGGGTGATGGACATTTACCGCCCGCTCACCGAAACCGACGGCGACGACTTCCGCCTCTACCGCGGTAACGTATTCCAGACACAGCTGCTCGACACGATCAACACCTTCGCCACGAAAACGGTTATCGTTGAAGACTCCGTGCGCTACGACGCCGATTCAAACATCATCAGCATCCCCGGCGCGATCCGTTACCGCCGCGTCGACATCTCTTACAAAGAGGATAAGCTCGACAAGCGCCGTAACTACAAGTACTCCGACAACATCAACTACAACGACGGCGACGGCAACTCTTCGGTGTACTACCCCGATGCAATGTCTGTCACCCCGAACAAGCTGATGTACGAATTCGGCATCACCTCGCTCATCAACGACAAGGCGCACGTTTACAAAGGCGGCTCCTGGCGCGACAGGGCGTACTGGATGGTGCCCGGCACACGCCGCTTCCTCGACCAGCAGCAATCGACAGCCTTCATCGGCTTCCGTTGCGCGATGGACCGCGTAGGCAGCCCTGTGGGTCTCGGCGGAGGGTAGTCGCTGAACGAAAAATCTCTGGCGCCCCGGGTTCTTTGTAACTTGGGGCGCTTTCTTTTTGCTCACGCGTATGACGTTCACCACGACAGCCCGGCTTTACGAGATCTTTCTCGCGCACCCGAAAATTTCCACCGATACCCGGAACATTGCGCCGGGCAGCATTTTCTTCGCGCTGAAAGGCGGCAATTTCAACGGGAATGCGTTTGCAAAAGAAGCGCTGGTAAAAGGCGCAGCATACGCGGTGATCGATGAGCAGGAATTTTCAGGCGAACGGTGCCTGCCGGTGGAAGACGTGCTTGCCGCGCTGCAACAGCTGGCGCACCATCACCGCGTGGAGCTGGGAAAAAAAACGGGGCTCCGCGTGATCGGGCTGACGGGATCGAACGGGAAGACGACGACGAAAGAGTTGCTGGCGCGCGTGCTGTCGAAGAAATTCAAAACGCTTTATACGGAAGGCAACCTCAACAACCACATCGGTGTGCCGCTGACGTTGCTGCGCCTGGATGAAACGCACGAGGCGGCGGTGATCGAAATGGGCGCGAACCACCAGGGGGAAATTGCGCAGCTGTGCGGGATCACGGAGCCGGATTACGGGCTGATCACGAACGTGGGGCTTGCGCACCTGGAAGGTTTCGGCGGGCCGGAAGGGGTGCTGAAGGGAAAAACGGAATTGTTCGATGCCCTCGAACGGCGCGACGGCACGGCTTTCGTGCTCGCCGACGATCCGCGTATCCTGTCCCGCGCGACGCGGTTGCGTTACTTCACGTACGGCACGGCAGAAAGTGCAGAAGTGAAAGGCCGTTTCATTTCAGCGGAGCCGTTGGTGAGGTTCGCGTGGCAGGCGCCGCGTATTGAGGCGCACGAAGTGCAATCGCAGATGATCGGCGCGTACAACCTTCCGAACATGATCGCGGCGTGCGCGGTGGGCGTGCATTTCGGGATCGGGGCAAAAGAAATCGACGATGCGATCGCGTCGTATGCGCCGGCGAACAAACGCTCGCAGGTGGAAAAGCGCGGCACGAACACGCTCATCCTCGATTGCTACAACGCAAACCCGTCGAGCATGGCGGCGGCGATCGACAACCTGGCGAAGATGCCGGCGGAAAAAAAGATCGCGGTGCTGGGCGACATGTTCGAGCTGGGGGAAGCAGCGGCGGAAGAGCACCAGCGCGTGGCTGATCTTGCGGCGGAGAAATTGCCGGGCGCGAAAATTTTACTGGTGGGGAAATTGTTTGCTGCGACGCAAGGGCATGAAGAGATGGAACGGCTGGCGGATGCGGAAGTGGTGACGGAATGGATGAAGGCGCACAAGCCGGAACATGCGCTGGTATTGATCAAAGGTTCGCGGGGGATGAAATTGGAGGATGTGCAGATGTGAGGATGTGCGGATGGAATTTGCTAATGTGCTAATTTGCTAATGTGCTAATGAAAAAGGGAAGCATAGGAAAGCTTTTAATTGGGACGGGGGGTCCGTTTACGTACTACTATCAATTCTGGTTAAGAGGAAGTGAGTATCCAAATTCCGGGGGAAGCTTTATGAACTTGTTGTTTGACATCCTGGTCTGCTGGTTGCCTGTGACCGGCATCTATCTATTTGCAAAAAGGAATAAAACGCGCTGAACGGAACTTCTTTAGCCCCGGGTGCAGCGGAAAGCCCGGACCCCGAGTACTCGGGGGAGGACTTGCAGCGGAACACGGGACAGGTGGTGCTTCGATGAGACGGTGACGCGCTTCGCATCATTTACCACGTTTTTCATCTGCTTAATGAAAGAGGCTGTCCCTGTTTTATAAGACAGCCTCTTTCCTGTTTTGCAGAATGCGCAAGCGACATCGTCTTAACAGCGATGCATTTACCCTGCTTTCAGAATTCGTTTCGAAATGGCATTGGCTCCTGTTCCCACACGCAGCAGATAAATTCCCGGCACAAACGATGACATGTCGATCACGGTCTGCGTGGTGCTGCAATATGCGCTGAATACCATTTTCCCGGTAACCGAATAGATTGCGATCTCGCCTATGGGTTCACTGGCTGTTGCAACTGTCAGCATCCCGGAAACGGGGTTGGGATAGGCCGGCAGCAGTCCACCCGCCGTGTGGGTTTCCATCCCGGTGCATACGTCCACGTAAATAGAGTCCGTGGCGGAAGCCGTGCAGCCATTCGTGTCGGTGTAGATGTAGGTAACGCCGAAAATTCCGATGCCGGCGGAATCGGGATAAAACGTCGTTCCGCTGATGGTGTTACCGGTCATTGTGCCGCCCGCGGGCGAATAGCCGGTGAGCACGACAGCGCCGCTCGTTACGCATTGCGTATCCTGGGCGGAGAGGTTGAGCGTGACTATGGGCAACGGGTTCACTACTACGGTGACTGCAGAGCAGGATGCGGCGGTTACACAGCCGCCTTCGCCGCGCACGTAATAAGTCGTGGTAACGGAGGGAGCGACCTGGATGCCCGTGCCGCTGCCCGCCGATGCTGCGCCGCAGCTGCCGGAATACCAGCTCCAGCCGGTGGCATTGTTCAGGTTGCCGCCGACGGTAAGCATTACGGTGTCGCCGGTGCAGATCGCAGAATCACTGGCTGTGGCAATGACCATATCGGGCACCATACAAGGTGCCAGCTTCCAGGCATACGCATCGAAATAAACGGTGGAGGTGGTTAAATCGGCAACCGCCGCAGAAGGATCGAAGTCGGTCGTGTTGACGAACTTGCCAGTGGTAAACACTTCAGAGGCGCTATTAATAAAGATCGACTCGGGGTTGTTGTGACCGGAACCGCTTACAGTTACCGCCCATTCAAAATCCCCGGTAACCGTGAGTTTCCAGATAAAGGTCGCGGCGGATCCAACAGGCGCAAGGTAAAAGGTCCCTGCTCCCGGATCGAAATCGGCATTTCCTCCGAACGTCCCGGCGAGGTGCGGCGAGCCTGCGGAATCAAGAGCAAGATCGATACCCACATCCGAGCCTGCAGAACCGGCTGTACGCACCCAGAGCAGGTCGCCGTTCGCATCCAGCTTCTGGATGTACACGTCGGAAGCTGCAATGGCCGTTACGTTCACGGTTCCTGCGCCGGGGTCGAAATCTGTCGTGCCGCTGAACAATCCACCGGCATACAGATTACCCGCCTGATCGCGAACGACCTCTGCGGCTTTTGCGCCCGTGCAGGTGCGCGTCCATAATAAAGTCCCCGAGGAATTGAACTTTGTTATGCTGCTGCCGCCGCTATATACGTTACCTGACGGATCGGTACAGATGCCGGTTGAATTGTCGGAACCGGCTGCGTTGCTGTTCACGGCCCAGAGAAAGCCGCCGTTCGGATCCAGCTTTACTACGAACGCATCTTCGCTCCCGTTCGCAGAAAGATTAAACACGCCTGCACCCGGGTTAAAATCCGCGGTGCCGCTGAAACCGCCGGTTACCAGGACATTTCCGCTCGTATCGAGTGCAACGCCATATGCATAATCACTGCCTGCGCCGCCACAGCTGCGGGCCCACACGAGATTTCCTGCGCTGCTGACTTTGCAAACAAAAAAATCAGCATTGCCGCTGCTGGTCAGCGTATACGTGCCCGCGCCCGGATCCATATCGATCGATGTGTGGTAGGAGCCAACAAAAACAATATCGCCGGCTCCATCAATCACAAGGTTGCCCGAAAAATCCAGGTCCGCTCCCGCAAATTGCTGCACCCAGGTAAGATCTCCATTGGGATCCAGTTTTGCCAGGAAAACATCATAGCTGTTGGCGTTCGAGCCCAGGTTTATGGTGCCCGGTCCAGGGTCAAAATCGACTGTCTGAAAGAAACGCCCGAGAACATAAATATTTCCCGCAGTATCCTGGCTGATGCTGCGTCCCTCGGCATGACCGGTACCGCCGAAATCTTTTGCCCAGGCGTACACCTGCGCGGTCGAATGGATGGGTGAAAGCACAAGGCTGATGATGGCACTCAAAAAAACGAGCGGTTCCAGGGCGCGTAAGTTTTTCATCATGGAGCTCTTTTGTTTAGGGAAGCAAGCTACGACAAAAAATTATCCGGGAAAAAAATTCCCCTTCTAATGATATAGTGTCCAGTGACTTATGAGCACACCCGAATCGTTGGCTGGTTTTCCCCTTTTCGAATTGCCGCACAAAAGAGAAGGCCACTCTTCAGAGCAGCCTTCCATTTACAAATTCACAAATTGACTCGATTGCAACATTTTATCCCAGCACGCCTCTCGAGATCACGATCTTCTGCACTTCGCTGGTGCCTTCATAGATCTGCGTGATCTTGGCGTCGCGCATGAGGCGCTCGACGTGGTATTCTTTGACGTAGCCGTAGCCGCCGTGCACCTGCACCGCTTCGGTGGTGACCCACATGGCAACACGTGAAGCGAACAGTTTCGCCATGGCGCTGGAAACGCCATAGTCCATGTGCATATCCTTGTGCCATGCGGCTTTGAGGCAGAGCAGGCGCGCGGCTTCAATTTCGGTGGCCATGTCGGCGAGCTTGAAGGCGATGGCCTGGTGCTGGTGGATGGGCTTGCCAAAGGCTTTGCGCTCTTTCGAGTAGGCAAGTGCCAGTTCGTACGCGCCGGATGCGATGCCGAGGGCCTGCGAAGCGATGCCGATGCGGCCACCGGTGAGCGTCTTCATGGCGAACTTGAAGCCGAAGCCGTCTTCGCCGATGCGGTTTTCCTTCGGCACTTTCACGTCCTGGAACATGAGCGAGTGCGTGTCGGAAGCGCGGATGCCCATTTTATTTTCTTTCGGCCCGACGGTGAAACCGGGCATGCCTTTTTCGACGATGAACGCGTTGATGCCTTTGTGTCCTTTTTCAGGATACGTCTGCGCGATGACGAGGTAAACGGATGCGCTGTTGCCGTTGGTGATCCAGTTCTTGGTGCCGTTGAGGAGATAATGATCGCCCATGTCGACGGCGGTGGTGCGCTGGGAAGTAGCGTCGGAGCCGGCTTCGGGCTCGGAGAGGCAGAACGCGCCGATGATCTCGCCTTTGGCGAGGGGAACGAGATATTTCTGTTTCTGCTCTTCGGTGCCGAACGTCTGGAGTCCCCAGCACACGAGCGAGTTGTTCACCGACATGATGACGGAGCAGGATGCGTCGACCTTGGAGATCTCTTCCATGGCGAGCACGTAGGAAATGGTGTCCATTCCGCCGCCGCCGTATTTCGGATCGACCATCATGCCGAGGAAGCCGAGCTCGCCCATCATCTTCACCTGTTCGGTGGGAAATTTCTGGTGCTCGTCGCGCTCGATGACGCCGGGCTTCAGCTCGTTCTGCGCAAAATCGCGCGCAGCTTTCTGGATCATGAGGTGCTCTTCGGAGAGCTCGAAGTTCATCCCTGTGGAGATGTTGGGGAGTACGGATGTAGACATGGTGTAAAGATAGGAAGAGGGTGCGAATTATGTATCCTTCGGATTAAACTAAAAGTACCCCGGAATTACCGTTTCCAGCGGAGAGTAATTAGGTAAATCGCAACTGGTAATTGGGGGCCGGAATATCTATTTTCCGGTATGATTTACTTCATATTATTTGCCCGATTTCCACTTACTTAATTACTACTTACCCAATTACTACTTTCGTATCGCATGCAACCAACCGTTCAATACGTACTCGGCCTCATGTCAGGCACATCGCTTGACGGGCTGGACCTTTGCCTGGCCGGCTTCCGGGAGGAGGGTGGGAAATATGGCTATACGATCGAAAAAGCGGAGACGTTCCCCTACCCTGCGGAATGGCTGGGGCGGCTGAAATTTGCGGAGGTGAGCGACGGGGCGGAACTCGTGCGGCTGCATGCAGCTTACGGTAAATATCTCGGCGAGCAAGCGAACCGGTTTCTTTCGGATGTACCTGCAGCTAAAAAACCGGGGCTCGTAGCTTCCCACGGCCACACCATTTTCCATCGCCCCGACCTCGGCTATACGTTCCAGCTGGGTTCCGGGCCTGCGCTTGCGGCGAAATGCGGGATCACTGTGATCAGCGATTTCCGTTCGGGCGACGTGGCGCTGGGCGGGCAGGGCGCGCCGCTGGTGCCGGCGGGCGATAAATTGCTGTTCGGCGAATACACGTATTGCCTCAACCTCGGCGGCTTCGCGAATATTTCTTTCGATGAAAACGGGAAGCGGCTTGCCTTCGACATTTGCCCGGTGAATTACGTTTTAAACCGTCTTGCGCAGCGTGAAGGAAAAAATTACGATGCGAACGGCGCGATGTCGGCAAAGGGAAAAGTCATCCCGGAATTGCTGGAGCAACTGAATGCGCTTCCTTATTATACGAAGCCGTTGCCGAAATCGCTCGGGCGGGAATGGGTAGAGGAAACGATCTTTCCGTTGCTTTCCGAAAATCATGCGACGAACGACTTGCTGCACACGTTCACCGCGCACGCCGTACAACAGATCGCGGCAAGCTCAACCGGTGAAGGGGAAATGCTGGTGACAGGCGGCGGCGCGCACAACACATTTTTTATTGATCAGCTGAAAACAAATTGCAAAGCGACGCTGGTGATCCCCGGCAAGCAAACGATCGATTTCAAGGAAGCGCTGGTCTTCGCCTTTCTCGGCCTGCTGCGCCGGGAGGGGCGCATCAACATTTTATCAAGCGTGACGGGGGCGAAGCGCGACAGCAGCGGCGGAACGATCTGCAATTAGGGGCGGCAATTAGGGGCGGATCTATCCGCCCCTAATAAATCCGAAGGTCTCCGGCGCACGTGCGCGGGAGACCTTCGAGGTTGAAAAACAAAAAATCGATCAGAAGTCTTCGTTGTAATAGGCGTCGTCATCGTCGTCGTCAAGGTCAAGATTGTCGAGGCTTACGTCTTCGATCTTGATCTTCTTGTCGTCGATATCTTCGACCTCATCCACTTCTTCTTCCACTTCATCTTCCTCGTCTTCGACGTCATCGCGTTCGTCATCGTCTTCGTCTTCGGAAAGATCTTCGTCTTCCTCAAAGTCGTCCTCTTCGGAACTTTTACGTTTCGAAGTTTTTTCTTCTGCTTCCTTGCTGCGCTTCGCAGGCGCAACAGCTTTCGGAGGTCTGCCTGTCTTTTTCATCGTCGTGATGAATGATTGTCCAGTAAAGTTAAAAAGGTTTTTCGCTTGGAAATATGTGCCTGCAAAGTTTAAAAAAAATTTGCCCGCCGGGAACCTATTCCGGGCCGGCCAACGTATAACGCTCCATTTTGTACTTTTGCGCCTCAACTACCCGGAATGAAAGAACTACTGTACGCCTACGAGCACAAACGGCCTGAGATCGTGTTTGAATGGAAGGACGCGGAAACTGAAGCGGAAGGCTGGATTGTGATCAACTCCCTTCGTGGCGGCGCAGCCGGCGGTGGCACACGCATGCGCAAAGGTCTCGACCGGCGCGAGGTGGAATCGCTGGCAAAAACGATGGAAGTGAAATTCACCGTTGCCGGTCCCCCGATCGGCGGCGCCAAGTCGGGCATCAACTTCGACCCGGCCGACCCGCGCCGGAAAGGCGTGCTGGAGCGCTGGTTCAAAGCCGTGCTCCCGCTGCTGAAGCATTACTACGGCACCGGCGGCGACCTGAACGTAGACGAGATCCACGACGTGATCCCGATCACGCAGCACCTCGGCCTGCTTCACCCGCAGGAAGGCGTGGTGCGCGGGCATTTCGGCGCGGGCGACACGGGCGCATCGCGGCGCATCCAGCAACTGCGTGAAGGCGTGACGAAAAAAGTGGAAGACCATGCCTACGTTCCGGCGAACGGGTTGACGGTGGCCGACATGATCACCGGGTACGGCGTGGCGGAATCGGTGCGGCATTATTATGACGTGTGGGGCGGAGACGTGCGCGGCAAACGCGTGCTGATCCAGGGCTGGGGCAACGTGGCGGCGGCGGCGGGCTACTACCTCGCGCAGATGGGCGCACGCGTGACCGGCATCCTCGACCGCGACGGCGGACTGGTGAAGAAAGAAGGATTTTCAATTGACGAAGTGACGAAGCTGTTCAACGACAAGCAGGGCAACCGGCTTGTTGCGGAAAATATGTTGCCTGCTGCCGAAGCGCAGCAAGCGTGCTGGAGCTGCGGGGCGGAAATTTTCATCCCGGCGGCCGCTTCACGCCTTGTCACGCGGGAACAGCTCGACACGCTCATCGCGAACGGACTGGAAGTGATCGCCTGCGGGGCGAACGTGCCCTTCGCGGACAAAGAGATTTTCTTCGGCCCGATCGGCGAGTATGCCGACGAGCGGGTGAGCCTGGTTCCCGACTTTATCGCCAACTGCGGCATGGCGCGCGTGTTTGCGTACCTGATGGAAGAAGACGCGGTGCTCACCGACGAAGCCATCTTCCACGACGTTTCGGCCACGATCAAAAAAGCGATGGAACGCACCTACGCTGCCGACCCGCAAAAAGTCAACATCGCGAAGACGGCATTCCGCATCGCGTTAAGGCAATTGCTCTAGGAAAAGTCAAAAAACAAAAAACAAATTCCAAAATGAATACGGAAGAGCTCGAAGCGCGCATCTGGGATTTGGAATTTTATTTTTTGTAATTTATTTTTTTGAACCCTGATCCATGAACCTCGACAGGTTGCTCCATAAAACATTTATCGGGACCAACCAGGTCGAAGACTGGCTGCTGTTTGCGGGCATCATTCTCGGCGCGCTCATTTTCCGCACACTTGTCGCGCGGCTGCTCACGCGTTTCATTTTCCGTTTCTTCCGCAGAAAAGAATCCGACCGTGTCGGCTTCGAGAAGCTGTTCGCGCTCGTGCGCAAGCCGTGGAACCTGTTCCTGCTGTTCATCGCCGTCTACATCGCCACGCGACACCTGGCATGGCCGCTGCGCTGGCACATGGCGCCGCCCGACGAGTTCGGCATCCGCATGACGCTCGAGCGCACGCTGCTCATCGCGCTGGAAATTTCGTTCACCTGGATCTTGCTGCGCCTGACGGATTTTTTCGGCTTGCTGCTGAAGAACCGCGCGGAGCAAACGCCGGGCATGGCCGACGACCAGCTCGTTCCGTTCCTGCGTGAATCGATCAAGGTCATCATCGTCATCTTTGCGATCTTCTTCATGCTGGGCAGCGTGTTCCACATGAACGTCGCCTCGCTTGTCGCCGGTCTCGGCATCGGCGGCATCGCGGTGGCGCTGGCGGCGAAAGAAAGCCTCGAGAACCTGCTGGCGAGCTTCACGATCTTCCTCGACAAGCCGTTCACCGTTGGCGACCAGGTCCAGATGGGCACGCAGACGGGTGTGATCGAGCGCATCGGTTTCCGCAGCACGCGCATCCGTGCCGAGGACAGGAGCTATGTCACCGTGCCGAACCGGAAAATGGTGGAGAACGAAGTGTTCAACCTCTCCCTGCGCACCGCGCGCCGCATCCGCACGGTGATCAGCCTCACGTTCCAGACCTCGCCGGAGCAGCTGCGCAACATCGTGCACGACATTGCGGACATGCTTTCGAAACACCCGAAAGTCGATGTCCACGAAAGCCGCGTCAGCTTCCTCGAAATTTCGCAGAGTGCATTCGAGATCCACATCTTCTATTTTTTTCCCGATCTCGACGGAGATGTTTTCCTGAAATCGAAAGAAGAGATCAACTTCTCCATCGCCGAGATCGTGAGCAGGAACGGCGCTGAATTTGCTTACCCGGGCGCGCCGGTGTATGTGGAGAAGAAATGATGTGCCGAAATGCCGATGTGCTGAAATGCCGATGCGCACAGGCTTCCCGCAAAAAAGGTCTTAGGTGTTAGGTGTTAGGTGTTAGAACTTAGGAAAACACCTAAGACCTAACACCTAAGACCTAATACCTCCATCAACACATCGGCATTTCGGCACATCGGCACATCGCGCGGAGGCTGCGCGTGAGCCACTTACCATTTGAAGCGCGCCACTTGCAAAGGAGCGCTTTCCTGCGTGGAACTTACGCGCTAACGTTGCGTTAAACAAGCACGTCCGGCAAACTACCGCACGAAGCAAACGCACTCTTCTCTCCTGCATGATCTGAACTTTTACGCCTGCAACTTTTGATCGCTGAACGGGGCTATCCCCACTCCGGAGGAGTCGCCGGAGATGCACATCCCTCGCACCGCGCAGCAATCTACATTCCCACATGAGTTGACCAGGGTGTCTTTTTTTCTGCAGAAAAAAGGCAGCGAAACAGATCATTGTCTAACCTAATCTAAAACTGATCGCATGGACAATACTATGGTCCTCAACGCGGGCTTTAACGAGCTCGTGTTTGAAAACAGGCACAAAAAATACGGTGCCTACGAGATCCGCAGGCGTTACAGGAGAAATGTCATCCTCTCCGGCCTGCTGGCAACTTCGATCTTCGCAGGGGGAATGATTTTATACGTCACAAATCTCCCGGCAGCGGTGGCGAAGATGCCGCCGAAACCCGATATCGAAGTAGTTCCGTTATTCACCGAACCGCCGAAAATGGATGATCCGAAACTCCTGCAACCCAAGCCAGATCCTCTCCCGGTCGCGAAAGGCCCGGAGGTGAAGATGCCGACGGTGCCGGTGGTGACGCTCGATTCCGTTGCGGCGACCACCCCGAACGATTCAGCCGGCAGGCACCCGAAAGGAGATCCGCGGGGAGTAGTCGGGAATCCGAAACCGCCCTGCGTCGATTGCGACGGCGACACGATCGGTGTGAAAAAAGAACCGAAACCGCCGGTGACCTATGCATCCAACCCACCGGAGTGCAAAGGCATCGACGAGTTCTTCCAGCGCAACATCAAGTACCCGCAGGCGGCGAAAGATGGCAACATCGAAGGCACGGTGTGGCTGGAATTCATTGTCGACAGCAAAGGCAACGTGAGCGAGATCAAGATCGCGAAAGGCGTTCACCCGCTGCTGGACAAGGAAGTGTTGCGCGTGGCACCGAAAATGCCGGCGTGGACCGGGGGAAGCGACAACGGTGAACCTGTTGATTTTCTCTTCCGCAAACCCGTTCGCTTTGCTTTGAGCAAGTAGCGGCAGCGCCAAAGCGGCAGCAGTCGGCTGGTCAGTAAGTATGAAGGTGTTAAGAAAACCTAAAGACTGACCGCCGCTGCTCCCGCTGAAGGGCGGGACCGCTGCCGCTCAGGTTCGTTGCGCGACGGGGCCTGGCGTGCTAGCTGCCAGGCTTGTAAGGCCTCCCGGGAATGAACACGCCGGTGTTGAAAATCGGCTCAGGGTCTTTCCGGGGGCCTTTTTCTTTAAGATAATTTCGAGGGATTGTTCGCGTTCTAGTAGCAACACACTCGAAAACATGTTCCACAACATTCTTCTCCAGGCCCCGGCTGCGGCGGTCGACACAGTGAAGCAGGCTGCCACGGGTATCGTTTCCCCCGCAGGCTCAACAACGCCCACGGAAAGCGTGACTTCCCCGCTTGAAATGATCTTCCTCGGCGGATGGGTGATGATCCCGCTGATCCTTTTCCTGCTCATCGCCATTTATTTCGCCATCGAGCGCCTCGTCGTGATCTCTAAAGCGTCGAAGGTGGACCGCAATTTCATGCACAACATCCGCGATTACCTGCTCAACGGGAAGATCGACTCGGCGCGGGAGCTTTGCCGCACGCAGAACACGCCGGTGGCGCGCGTGATCGAAAAAGGCATCACACGCCTCGGCAAACAGGTGCGCGAAGTTTCCGACGCGATGCAAACGACAGGTCAGCTGGAAATTGCACGCGTGGAAAAACATCTTCACATTCTCAGTCTCATCGCACGTATCGCGCCCATGCTCGGCTTCATCGGAACGGTGGCGGGCGTGATCACGATCTTCATGGACATTTCGAACTCGGGCGACATCAGCATCAAAAGCATCACGGGCGGCCTGTATGAAAAAATGTTCGCGTCCGGCGCAGGCCTTATCGTCGGCGTACTCGCATTCTCGTTCTACCACATGCTCAACTCGATGGTCGACAAGCTGGCGCATACGATCGAGCGCAACAGCCTCGAATTCCTCGACCTGCTCAACGAGCCGGCAAAATAAACCGCTCATCTTCAACGTTTCCTAATAAACGCAAGCATGCAACTCCGCAAACGACATAAGGAAGGCGCCGAAGTTTTTACGGACTCGCTGGTGGACATCATGTTCTTCCTGCTGCTGTTCTTCCTCATCGTGTCGACGCTCGCCAACCCGAACGTGATCAAGATGGAGCTGCCGGGATCGAAGAACCCATCGGTCCTTTCGAACCAAAAAGTTTTCCTGCAGATCGACGCCGCGCACAATTATTACGTGAACAACGTGCCGGTGACGTTCGACATGCTGGAGCCGGTGCTGCTTGCGGAAACGAAAGCGAAACAAACGAACAACATCACGCTCAGCCTCGACAAATCGCTGACGATCCAGGACCTTGCAGACGTGCTGCAGATCGGGAAAAAGCTGGAGCTGAAAATGGTGTTGAGCGCTAAAGCCGAGTAATCATGAACATGTACGCAGGACATTTGACGACACCGTTCGGTCTGCTGGAAAGCGACGGACGTGATGAAAAGCAAGCCCGGCTCACCGGCATGATCGTGACCGGCGCGGTTGCCGTTGCGCTGTTCCTCACGTTCTGGCTGATCAAGATCATCACGCCGATCCCCGCCATGCCTCCGCCCGATCCGGAAGTGATCTCACTCGAGATCGGACTTGTCGACGGCACGGGCGGCGATGCAGAAACGCAGGGCGGCGGATCGTCCGGCAACACCGGAATGCCCGGCTCACAGCAAGCGTCAGACGCCGCTCCCGCCGACCAGCCGCAAACGCCGCAGGACAAAGGCAGCGTGACCGATCCGACTTCGGACAACGATCCCGCAACCGACAGCAAGAACGAGGGCGTGCAGCAGCAACAGCCGAGCAAAGAAATGCTCGCGGTGATGAACAACTGGAAAAAGAACAAAGGCGCGGCCACGATCAACATCGGCGGCGACGGGCGCGGCGATCCATATACCGGCGGGCTGGGCGACGGCAGCGGAAGCGACAAAGGCCCCGGCGAGGGCGATCCCGGCACGAATGGTCCCGGCGGACAAAATGGACCCAATACGGTTGGCGAATCGCATCGCTACCGCAAGATCGTTTCGAAGCCGGAGATCGTGAACCCGACGCAGGAAGAAGGAAAAGTGGTGGTGAACGTTTACGTCGATCGCAAAGGGAACGTCACGAAAACGGAGGTGAACCCTGCGGGCACGACGACGACCAATTCGGTGCTGCGTTCTACGGCTACACAGTCGGCGTACAAGATCGTTTTCAGCCAGGACCCGGGCGGACCGGAATCGCTGAAGCTTTCCATCGATATCTATTTCACGCTGAAGTAGCAGCTCAAAATTCAAAGCTCAAAAATCCAAATTCCAAACACGTTGGGATTTGGATTTTTGCTTTTTGAGTTTTCAATCCCGTAGCTTTGCAGCGTGCCGAAGCAAAGCAACGCATACGCGAAAACACTCGATTATCTCTACAGCCGCCTGCCGATGTTTCACCGGGTGGGGGCCGCGGCGTACAAGGCGAACCTCGACAATACGATCGCGATCTGCAAGGCGCTCGGAAATCCCGAACGAAAATTCCGCTCCATCCACATTGCGGGCACGAACGGGAAAGGATCGACGTCTCACCTGCTGGCGGCGGTGTTCCAGGAGGCGGGATATAAAACGGGATTGTACACGTCGCCGCACCTCAAAGATTTTCGCGAGCGCATCCGCATCAACGGGAAGATAATCCCGAAGAGCCGCGTGGTGAAATTCGTGGAGCAGCACCGGCCGTTCTTCGACACGATCGAACCTTCGTTCTTTGAATGGACGGTCGGACTGGCGTTCGATTATTTCGCGGAAGAAAAAGTAGACGTGGCGATCATCGAAACGGGATTAGGCGGACGGCTCGACTCTACGAACGTGGTGACGCCGGAACTGTCCATCATCACGAACATCAGCTTCGATCACACCAACCTGCTGGGCAAAACGTTGCCGAAGATCGCGGCTGAAAAAGCGGGTATCATCAAGCGCGGCGTGCCGGTGCTGATCGGTGAAACGCAGGAAGAGGTGAAAGCAGTTTTTGTGAACAAGGCGCGCGCGGTGAAGGCGCCGATCTTTTTCGCGGACAAGCTCGTGCGTGTCGAAGATCCACGGATACAAGCGGGATCACTACGCGTAACGGTGAGAACGAAAAACAACCGCGACAGTCTTTCGTGCGGGCTGACCGGTTTTTACCAGGTAAAAAATATCGCCGCCGTTTTGGTTGCCTGCGCGATGTTCGACGAGGAGGGAATTTTCCGCCTGCGCGACGTTCACGTCTGGAAAGGCATCCGCGATGTGGTGAAGCTGACGGGCCTGCAGGGTCGCTGGCAAATGCTTTCCGAAAGACCGCTGACGATTGCCGACACGGGCCACAACGAAGCCGGGATCCGCGAAGTGCTGCGCATGATCAAAGCTACGCCGCACAAGAAATTGCATTTTGTTCTTGGGATGGTTTCGGACAAAGACGTGGACAACGTGCTGGCCATGCTGCCGAAACGGGCGACGTATTATTTCTGCAAAGCGGCCATTCCGCGCGCGCTGGACGTGCATGCGCTGGCGACGGCGGCGAAGAAGCACGGGCTGGGCGGGAAAACGTTTGTCTCGGTGAAACAGGCGTTGAAAACGGCGCGGGCGGCTGCGGGCGCGAAGGACCTTGTGTTCGTCGGTGGAAGTACGTTCGTGGTGGCGGAGGTGGTGTGAGTGCGAGATCTCAAAACTCAAAAAAATCAAATCCCAAATGGATCCCGGGAATATTCACCGCCTGGTCTTCATTGCGACCTGGAATTTGTGGGTTTGATTTTTGAGAGCGCTTCTACTTGTACTTTTTCCGGACCGCTTCCTCGTATACCGCCTCTATCTTATTCTTCAGGTCGGCATCGAGCTGTTCCTGCACATCCTGTTTTATTTTTCCTCCCCGCTGGATCGAATAATAATAGGTGATGCTATCGCTGCTGGCTACTTCGATCGGCTGCTCCAGCAGCATTTCACGCGTGGCGATGGTAAACAGGCAAAAGCAGGCCGTTTGATACGGGGTTTCCTGCCAAGAAGAAGACTTCCTTTCATCCCGCCAAACAGGTCGCCCCTACGGGGCTTTGAAATCTCCATCTATCGTTTTTTCTAAAAACAGGTCGTCCCTACGGGACTCAAATGATTTGCAGCCAAATCAAGCTCCGCAGGAGCGACCTGTTTTTAGAAAAAATGCACCGTCCTTATGAAAGCCCCGTAGGGGCGACCTGTTTGGTGTCCGCCGGCAAATGAGCCATTGGGAAAACAAAAAGCCTCTCTTTCGAAAGGCTTCTGTTTTCAGCTGTGGGACGTACTGGAGTCGAACGAGGTTGCCCCTACCGGCTTGAAATTTCATTTATTGTTTTTTCTGACGACTATTCTATTCTTTAAATCTTCCCTTTTAGAAAAGAACAGTAATCGGATCATTGGCTTTTGTTCTTATTTCCCCCGACAATAATTTCAGTAAATACTCTATTGTCTGAATTATTCGTGTTTTTTCTATCGGAGAGAATTCATTCAAATCAAGGTCGCCGAAACGATAAATCTCTCGTGTCATTTCGGGAGTGATTAACTCAGGGAATTCATGAAGACGATCTATAGTGCGACTCAAAACGTCACGCATTAATTGTAGTCGTTCTTCGTTTGTTAAATACTCATCAAATCTCAGGTTCATGAAAGACGAATTGAACCCTTGAATAAGAACCGTATAGTGATCATACAGTTCCTGGATCCATGTATGTTTCTGTGGAAGTTCTTCGCGTTTGAAACAGTCATTAATCCATGCAAGAGCATGTTCCAGAATCGGATCCTTTATCCAGAATCCATTTCCCTTAAATTTTATAAAGCTAGAAGCCATATCGGATATTTATTATTCAATTGTGAATACTTCTCCGAATTGACCGGCAGTGCCCATCAGGAAGAAAGCATTCGCTTCATTCCGCCAAACAGGTCGCCCCTACGGGGCTTTGAAATCTCCATCTATCGTTTTTTCTAAAAACAGGTCGTCCCTACGGGACTCAAATGATTTGCAGCCAAATCAAGCTCCGCAGGAGCGACCTGTTTTTAGAAAAAATGCACCGTCCTTATGAAAGCCCCGTAGGGGCGACCTGTTTGGTGTCCGCCGGCAAATGAGCCATTGGGAAAACAAAAAGCCTCTCTTTCGAAAGGCTTCTGTTTTCAGCTGTGGGACGTACTGGAGTCGAACCAGTGACCCCCACCATGTCAAGGTGATACTCTAACCAGCTGAGCTAACGTCCCGGGGCACTGCAAAAGTAAATAATTCTGTGGACTGTACTGGGATCGAACCAGTGACCCCGTGCGTGTGAAGCACGTACTCTAAACCAGCTGAGCTAACAGTCCTGAAAAGAAAATCCGCCGCAGCGGATTTGTGAGGGCGAATTTACGAAAATTTATTTGTCCGCGAATTTCGGGTGGCTTTCAGATTGTGTCCCGGTTTGACGCCCACGGCACCACGGATGGCGGGAATCCCGGAAAACCAGGACTATGCGCGAAATCATAGTTTAAAAACGCGCTTTTCTCAACATTGCAGGATGAATGCCCCCAGGTTCCCGGAAAACATCTTTTCCCGCCGCAACAGGCTGACCATGCTGTGCACCGTGGCGGCCGGCTGCATCATGCTGTTCCCGGACTGCCGGAAAGATCCGTTCCCGGTGGACGAAACGTCAGGCTATCCTGTCGACGTGGGCCAGGTTTTCCTCGGGAAATGCGCGACGAGCGGGTGCCACAACACGCAAAGCAAAGATGCCTGCGCGGGGATCGACCTGTCGGGCTGGGAAAAAATGTTCGAAGGCGGGCGCAGCAATTCTTCCGTCATTCCTTACCGGCCGGACCAGAGCTTTCTCTTTTTCTCCGTCAATACATTTCCCGATCTCGGCCCGCAGCTGAAACCTGCCATGCCGCTGAACCATCCACCGCTTTCGCGCGAGGAAGTGATCATGATCCGCGACTGGATCGCGAGCGGCGCGCCGGACAACCGCGGCAACGTGAAATTTTCCGGGAACCCGCAGCGGAAAAAAATTTACGTGGCCAACCAGGGCTGCGACTTCGTCACGGTGATCGACGCGGAGACGAAGCTGGTCATGCGCTGCGTGGACGTGGGCATCAGCTCATCCATTGAAGCGCCGCACGACATCATGGTCTCACCCGACGGGCTGTACTGGTACGTGACATTTTACGCCGGCCAGTATCTCCAGAAATTCAGCACCGCCGACGACCGTCTCGTGGCACAGCTGGACCTCGGGTCGCCGAGCTGGCACTCCATGAGCATTTCCGCCGATTCGCGGTACGCCATTCTTTCGCACTGGAACGCGAACGGGAAAGTCGCGTACGTGGACCTTGAAACGATGACGGTCCGGAAGATGTACCTCGGGCTGTTCAGCTACCCGCACGGCAGCGCGTTCGATGCGACGGGAAATTATTTCTACGTCGTGAGCCAGATGGGAAACTTCGTTTACAAAGTGGACCTCACCGATCTCGTCTCCGTCAACTACGACATGATCCCAATGGTCACGGGAGCCACGCCGCAGTTCGGCGGACTCGAGAAGCCGTACATCATCCGCTTCTCGCCGGACCAGTCGCACTATTTCCTCACTTGCCAGGGCACGAACGAGGTGCGCATGTTCCGCGCCGCGAACGACAGCCTGGTCTCGGTGATCCCCACGACCGGCGTGCCGCAGCTGATCGAGTTCTCGCAGGCGCACCCGTACGGTTTCATCACGTGCATGCTCGACACGACGAACGCTTCGACGGTGAGCTCGGTGGACATCATCAACTGGCAAACGGGAAATTTCATCAGGACGGTTTATCCCGGTTTCCAGGAGCGCGGGCTGGCGGTGGATGACGCGAACGGCGTGGTGTACGTGGGCAACCGCAACGTGGACGCGGGAGGGCCGGCGCCGCATCACACCACTTCGTGCGTAGGGAGGAATGGAGATGTGAAACTGATCGATATTGCGACGCTGGAGGTGATTTCCGGGTGGAAGGCGGAGGTGGGTGTTGATCCGTATTCGCTGACGATACGGCCTTAAATTATTTACATCGAATTTATTTCGCCGCAGAGGCGCACTGTCAGTTCGAGCGAAGTCGAGAACTCTGCGTTCTCCGCGCCTCTGCGGCAATTTTTTACTCCTGGTATTTTATCCGCTCGTACAACTTCACCAGCGAGGTCAGCAGTTGCGCAGGTGATGACAACACCTGGTGATTCGTGCCGAACATTTGCGGTAAATAATATTTCGCGGTGGCTTCGATGGCTAAGGCGTAGGAATGGATCTGTTTTGCGTCGAGCTCGCGCAGGGCTTGCTTCACGTCGTGGATGCCGTAGCGGCCTTCGTAAGTATCGAAGTCGTTGGGCTTGCCGTCGGAAAGAAGGATGAGCCATTTGTTCCGCGTGCTCCGTTTATTCAGCAATTCCCCGGAGTGGCGCAGCGCGGGACCGATGCGGGTGTAGCCGGAAGACGACATGGCGCCGATGCGGTACTTCGCCTGCTGCCAGTTCTCGTCGAAATCTTTGAGCGTGGTGTAGGTGGAATAATTCCGCGTTTTCGAAAAGAAATACGTGACGGAAAAATCAATGTTGAATTCGTTCAGTATTTCACCGAAAAGAATGGCGGATTGCTTCTCCACATCGACGACACGATAACCCGCGGCGTAGCTGTCGCCGGAAAGGCTGCCGTCGAGCAGGAGGAGAATGGAAATGTCTTTTTCTTTTTTGCGACTGGAGAGATAAATTTTATCGGAAGGCGTGCGGCCGGCATGCACGTCCGCAAACAGGCCGGTCACCGCGTCGATGTCGAACTCGCTGCCTTGCGGCTGTCTTCGCTGTTGCTGCAGCTTGTTGTTGACGTTGCCGAGCAGCTTGCGCAACCCGGTAAGCACGGAAGCATGCGTGCTCAACGCGTTTTGATAATACGCCGCATCCGACCCGTCCATGACTTTGGGATACAGCTTGCAGAAATCTTTCTTGTACGCGCGCCTGCTGAAATCCCATTCGTCATACGGAATGCACACTTGCTCTTTTATTTTCTCTTCGCTTTCCGAAGCGGTCATGTTCTCGAGGAAGTCGGACTGGTAGACGCTGTGCACCGCATCATCGACGCGCACCGTGTATTTCATGCTGAGCTCTTCCAGCGCGTCCTGGTGTTTTTCCAGCTCATCGTCCCCGTCGAAGTCGCGCCACACGCCGTTGAATTCATCGGCGGTTTCCACCTTCTCGAAATTGTGCGTGAGGACGTAATCTTCCTGCTGCTTCTTATCGACCTCCACGGAGATCACCTCTTCTACCGCTTTGGCTTTGATCACCGTCTGCGGCACCGTGTCGGGCGCGGCTTTCGTTTTGTCGTTGAAATTTTTCAGCGGCTTGCCGGCCGGGGCGCCTGCGCTGTTCTGCATCCATTTCCCGTACAGCCAGGAATAATCCGTCTTCTCGCCCGGCGCCGTGCGCGCCTGCAGCGCTTCCGCCATTTCCGCGTGAAGCCGGGCTGCCGACGGAAATTCCGTGGACAGCGTTTCCAGCACGATGGGCGCGCTTTCCAGGGCGGCGCCAGCCGCATCGGCGGGAGAAAGTTCCTTCCTGCTCGTCCAGTTCAGGTTTAGTTTTTTCTGAACGGACAAGTACACGACGCGGAACAAATAAAACGAAACGTTCTGCTCGCGGTGCGGGAACAAAGCGAACGAAGCAGGCAAAAAAAAGCTGTTGTTCTTGTAGCCTCCCTCCCGCTCTGCCGGGAAAATTTCAACGGGAGCGCCCGTGATCGCGCGCGCAAGGATGGTTAACCGCTGGCTTAACTCTTCCAGGCTGACCGTGCGTTCGCGACTTTCGAGCGCTGCCCGTTTCTTATTCCGGAAATACCGGACTGCTTTACCGAATAAAAATTCATCTAACGCCATGTTCTTTACAAACAAAATTTAAAATAACCACGGAGGCACGGGGACACGGAGGTTATTTCAGTTGCGGTCATACGATCAGATCATCAGGTTGCACAAATCCGTCATTGCTTCCACCACGGTCGCATCGTCGGAAAGCGGCTCGATGATGCCGGCTTTGACGGACGTGCGCGGGGGCAACCCGGAACGGATGAGCTTTGCGGCGTCGACGAGCAGGCGCGTGGAAACGGTTTCCGTGAGGCCGAGCTCTTTCAGGTTGCGGATCTTGTTGCCCATGCCGACGAGCTTGCGCGCTGTGGCTTCGTCCACTGCAGTTTCTTTCACGAGAATTTCCGATTCAATTTCCGGCAATGGATAATCGAAGGAGAATGCGACGAAGCGCTGGCGTGTAGACGGTTTCAGCTCCTTGAAGCCGCGCTGGTAACCGGGATTGAACGAAGCAACAAGGAGAAAATCATCGTGCGCCTTGATCGATTCGCCCAACTTGTCGATGTACAATTCCCGGCGGTGATCGGTCAGCGGGTGAATGGCCACGATCACGTCGGGACGCGCTTCGGCGATCTCGTCGAGGTAAATGATCGCGCCGTTTTTCACCGCGGCCGTCAGCGGGCCGTCGGACCACACCGTTTCCGCGCCCTTGATGATGAAGCGCCCGACAAGATCGGTGGATGACGTTTCTTCGTGGCAGCTGACGGTGATCAGTTGCCTGCCAAGCTCATGGGCCATGAACTCCACGAACCTGGATTTGCCGGTGCCGGTCGGCCCTTTCAGTAGCACGGGCAGCTTGTTGTGGTAAGCCTGCCGGAACACTTCCATCTCTTTGCCGATGACGCGGTAATACGGTGCAATCTTTTCCATGACGCATTTGAATTTGTTGCTGCGGAAAATTCCGCAACGCGTTAAAACATCAGTCCCATGAATTTTTTATCCGAGCCGGGCCGCACGATGACCGACAGGTACGCCCAGTTCTGCGTGCCCTGCGGGTTTGAAACGTTCTGAATTTTCTCCAGCGTGTTCGTGGCGAACATCTGGCTGTAGCCGGCCTGGAACGAAACCGCCTTGTTCAGCACATACCCGATCGTCGCGTCCACTTCGGTGCCGAGTATCTTGTCCTGCTCCACACCGTCGACGTAATAGCCGGCGTAGGTGCTGAAGGAATGCCCGTTCACGGAAATGAAAAAGGCCGGGCTGAATTCGAATTTTGCGAGCAGGAACAGATCGTTGAGACCTGCCAGGCCTTCGTAGCGGCCGCCCACGTAGAACATGTCCATGTAGCCGTTGTGCGCGTGGTTGGTGCCGTACATCGGTGAAAAGGAAAAATTCTGGTTGCCGGTGTAATTGTTCGACGTGCCGCTGATGATCTCGGCGCCGAGCGTGATCCGCAGCTGGTTCGTTTTATTTTCCGTGGCGTGGAGCAAGTGTGAAACCTGCAGGCTTGCATCGAACGCGTTGAGCGTTCTATTCTTCACGTCTTTCCCCACCTGGAAATAACCGAAGCCGGAAATGCTCGTGTTTTTCACCGTGTACTTTACCGTCGAGATGCCGAACGTCTGCGAATAACGAATTCCTTTCGAAACGATCACGTTATCCGTGTCCCTGTTCACATATTGCTTTCCATTGTTCCAGAACAGCAATGCAAGCTCCAGGTTGCCGAATTTATTTTCGCAGCGCAGCATTTGTGCGGTCTTGTACTGGTTCGTGACGTTGAAAATATTCCCGGTCAGTGCTTCCGCGTCCTGGTTGAAGCCGCCGCCGAAGTGCAATTTCATTTTGTTGCGCTCATATTTCACCAGCGCGAAATCGTGCGAGCGGGCCTGCAGCGCCCAGTCGAGGTTGCCGAGGAAACGTGCGTTGTCGTAGTTCAGTTCCTGCCGGCCGAGCTTTGCGGTCCAGCTGCTGTCGAAGCGGATCTCCGCCCATGCTTCGTGCATGGAAAGCAGGCCGTCGGTGATGTTGGTCTGCGGCGTGCTTCCCCACGTGCGCACGTCCTGGACGCTGGCGAACAACGTCACCTTGTCGAACTGGTACGTGCCCTGCAGGCGGAAACGCTGGCTGATGAATACGGCGGGATCCGCTCCCTGCGGGATGAGCTGCCCGTACCCGTTGCGGTATTCCGCGCGCTGCACGAGCTGTCCGCCGAACGTGAACTGCGCGGCGGCGGTCCCGGCGAACGCGAGCACGCACAGGAGCGGCATCGCAAACAACCGGGCAAATGAATTTGTTTTCATAATGGTTGGGGGATTGCTGGAAACGGGTCAGTTTGATTTATTTTGAATTCAAACCCTCGCAGGGTTGCGCGCGGCCATGCGCACGGGCAACCCTGCGAGGGTTTCAGAATATTAATTTCAAACTGACCCATTTCCGGATTGTTTAACGTTTTGTTGCTGTTTCGATGATCTTGTCGACGGTGGCTTTGCTGTCCACGCCGAGACCTTCCTGCTGGTGCACCAGCTCGCCCCGCGGATCGAACACGCTGATGATGTTGGAGTGCGAAAAATCCATCGGGCTGATCTCGTTGTATTTTACGGCGAGCACGTTGGCGAATTCGCGCACGCTGCTTTCATTTCCCTGCAGGAAGGTCCACTCTTCGCCGTCCATGCCGTTGGTGACGGCAAACGCTTTCAGCTTTTCCGGCGTGTCGGTTTCCGGGTCGATGCTGACGAGCACGTACTGCACATCGCTTTTTTTGTCTCCGGGAACTTGCCGCGCGATGTTCTTCATATCCGCCACAAGGCGCGGGCAGGCGGCTTTGCAGGAGGTGTAGATCATTACGACCACGAGCGTCTTTCCTTTCAGTGCGGCGAGCTGTATCTCTTTCCCTTCTTCGGTGCGCCAGGTGGAAGTAAGATTGAAGATCGATCCGCCGGAAATTTCATCGCCGGCGGTTTGGGGATTTATCGTTTCCCCGGTGCGGTTGCATGAAAGCAGCGCCAGGAGGAAGCTGAGAAAAACCGTTGCGGTTTTCATAAAAGTTGTTTTTAAGGAATGTCTTTCGCACAACGAAACCCGAGGTTGCGCACGCTGTAATTTGCTTTCAGGCTGGCCCGGAACGCATAACGCATGAATGCCGCGTAGTTTTCCAGGTCGGAAGCGCCGATGGACGCATCGCCGCAGAAAAGGTTGTTGTTGCCGGAAGTCCCTTTCCGCGAATCGTCTTCCATCAGCACGGAATTAAAATCCGCCGTCCATTCCCAGGTCAATCCCTGCAGGTCGTACACGCCCCAGTAATTTTTGTACGTGCTGCCCACTTCGTCGTCGAACGTGTTCGACTTCTCGTACCATTCGAGAATGTACTTCGTGTACGCTTCGTCTTTCCGCGCATCCGGCGTCGTTGCGCCGGCCATCGCCACGTATTCCCATTCCGCAACCGTGGCCAGCCGTTTTCCCGCGCATCCGCAAAACGCGTTGGCGGCATACCACGATACGTTCGTTACGGGCGCGTGCGGCGATTGTCCGTCGCCGAGGGTCGTATCGTTCTTCCAGCTGCGGAGATAATTCCCGTCGCCGAAAATCTTCTTCACCTGCGACCTTCTCCACTGCGGATTGCGTTTGACGAATTCGAGGAACTGCGCGTTGGCGACCGGGTAAACGTCGAGAAGGAAATCGTTCACCTGCACCGGCATCGTGTCGTTGCCGTACAGCGGAACGTAGCTTCCCCCGCGGATCGTGGCCATCGGCTGCTGCGCGGCAAGCGCTTCACAGTCGCCGGCCGGCTGACTAACGGTCTTCGTGCCTGCCGGCGTTTGCAGTACCGGCTGAATATTCTCCCGGGTGCAGGACACCAGCAGTGCGCCAAAACAGGACAGCAGCAGTGCGAAGGTTTTCATCTCGATCCTTATTTCATTCTCGTCAGCGCATGAGGCGCCTGCTTCAGCCGGGATTTTACGCCGGCTGAAGCGTTTGCGCGGTTCCAGTGTGTGAACAGAACGGAGTTAAAAATCCGTGCGAAAGTTGGCGGCTATTTGAGCGCCGTCTCGCTTTCTTTACCGGAGTAAATGGTTTTGTTTTCCTTGCCGGTCACTTTCAGCATGCCGATCGTGCCTTTGTGGAACGTGCGGAAGATGGAGTGGTCGACGAGGATGTACGTGCCCGGGACGTCGCACTTGAACTCCACGATCGCCGAGCCGCCTGCGGGGACGAGCGTGGTCTGCACGTTCGTGTTCACCGTGGAACCGCCTTCGACGTACACTTTGTCGAAAATTTCGCCGATCACGTGGAACGACGAGATCAGGTTGGGACCGCCGTTGCCGATATAGAGCCTTACCGTTTCACCAACTTTCGCGGTAAGCGCCTGCTCGCCGGTGAGCGCGTTGGACTTGCCGTTGAACACCACGTATTCGGGTTCTTCAGCAATGGCTTTATCCATATCGAAAGGCTGCAACCCTTTCTCGCCGTTCTTTCCTTTGGTGTAAAAATCACCCTGCATCACGTAATATTCCTTGTCGACTTTCGGAAGTCCGCCCGCGGGCTCCACCATGATCAGGCCGTACATGCCGTTGGCAATGTGCATGCCTACCGGCGCCGTCGCGCAGTGGTACACGTACAATCCCTGGTTGAGCAGCTTGAAGGAAAATTTCACTTCGTATCCCGGCGACACCATCGAAGATGCAGCGCCACCGCCCTGTCCCGTCACCGAGTGCAGGTCGATGTTGTGCGGCAATTTGTTGTCGGGATGGTTCTTCAGGTGAAATTCCACTTCGTCGCCGACGCGGGCGCGGATGAAGCTGCCCGGCACCGTGCCGCCGAATGTCCAGAAGACATAACGTACGCTGTCGGCCATGATCCCTTCTTTCTCGATCACTTCCAGGTTGACGACCAGCTTTGTCGGGCCGCGGTCACCAACCGGTTTCGGAACGAAGGGAGGCGAAGTCAGTTCTGCAACCTGCTGGCCCGACACCGGCACTGTGGCCCATGACGTGGTGTCGGCTGCGGGAACTGCGGGATCCGTCGTTCTGGAATCGGCGGAGGAGCATGAGGGCATGAAGAGCATGCCGGCGACTGCGGCTGCAGCTGCGAGCAGCATGACCCGGTTTTGTTTAATGTGTGAGGAGTTCATGTTTGGTTTTATTTTGAAGTGTCTGCGAATCTGTTTCCGTGGTCAAAATGAGCGCTTCATCCGTCGGTCTTCCGTACTTGATGAATTGATAGATGTAAAGTGTGATGCCGGTGGTGAAGAGCGTGGCGCAGCTGGCGAGCACGGCGAAGTGAACTTTGATCTCGTTCTGCACGTCGCCGAATTCCATTCCCATTTTCCGCTCGAGGTACACCTGCGCCACGCCGGCCACGCCGAATGCGGTGGTCATTCCCAGCATGCCGATGTTGGACAGCCAGAATGCGTAGAAGCCGGTTTTCGTTCCGAACAATTTCCGTCCCGTGAGGTTCGGAAGCGTGTAGCTGATGATGGCGAGCACGATCATGGCGTAGGCGCCCCAGAACGCAAGGTGGCCGTGCGTGGCGGTGACCAGCGTGCCGTGCGTATACATGTTCACCTGCGGCAGCGTGTGTGCGAAGCCGAGCAGTCCTGCACCGACGAAGGACATGATGGCCGTGCCGAGCGTCCAGTGCAGCGCAATTTTATTCGGGTGTTTCTTCTCCCCTTTCCGGTACATGGCCAGCGCGAAGAGCGCCATGCCGAGGAAAGCGAGCGGCTCGAGCGCGGAGAAAATTCCGCCGACGATCAACCACGCTTTTCCTGTTCCGATGAAGTAATAGTGGTGGCCCGTGCCGAGAATGCCGGAGATGAACGTGAGCCCGACGATGACGTACAGCCATTTCTCGATCACTTCACGGTCAACGCCGGTGATCTTGATCAGCAGGAACGCGAGGATGCCGCCCATGATCAATTCCCACACGCCTTCCACCCAGAGGTGGACGACCCACCAGCGGAAGAACGAGTCCATCGTCTGGTTGTCGAACCAGATCATGCCCGGCAAATACAGCAGCGCGGCGAATACGAGGCCCATCGTGAGCACGAGCGCGGTGGTGGTGCGTTTCTTTCCTTTATATAAGGTGGCGAGAATGATGCCGAGGAAAGTAAGCACGTTTACGACCACGAGATAATCGAGTGGCCGCGGGATCTCGAGGAACTTTCGCCCTTCCCAGTAGTTGAAGTGATAACCGACGATCGCCGCAACGCCGACCAGCGCGAGCGAGATGAGTTGTACATACGCCAGCTTCACGCTCACGAGCTCGTGCTCCGCTTCTTCGGGGATGATGTAGTACGCGGCGCCCATGAAGCCCGACAGCAGCCACACGACGAGCAGGTTGGTGTGCACCGCGCGCGACGTGTTGAACGGGATCACGTCATGGAGCGAATCGTAACCCATGTGCGCGAAGGCCATGATGAACCCGTAGACGATCTGCAGCGAGAGCAGCAGCATGGAAAGCGCGAAGAACCAGTACGCTACTTTTTGGGATCTGTATTTCATAAGGTTGGTTATTTGGAGTTAGCGCTTACTTTGAATTCCGGCTTCGGCGGGAAACCGTTCAGGTCCGTGTTCCCGATCCATGTGAAGAAGGCGATGAGGTCGTTCGCTTCCTGTTCCGAAAATCCGTACGCCACCATTTTCCTTCCGCGCGGCGACCAGGGCGTTTTCGAGGTGAGCACCACTTTCATGTATTCCGGCCCTCTCCGCTCCACCACTTTCGTCAGCTCCGGCGCATAGTACGCGCCTTCGCCCATGATGGAGTGACAACCCATGCAGTTGTTCGCCTCCCACAACGCCTTTCCCGCCACGACCTGCGGCGTTAGGTTTTCCTCATGCGTTCGTTTCGGCACTTCGACGGTCATCGAGTGCCACGATAGTCCCAGGAAGATGAGGAACGTGACGACGGTCCCTCCCAGGAAAAACGTTCTTGCCTGACGTTTGGATAACATATATGGTGGTTTGGTTGATTTCGGTGGAAAGGGTCCCGCAGTGCGTACGGTGGTTTTCCGCTGGTCCGTGAAGAGCTGAACCGTGGATGGAAGAATGCGGAAAACGTTGAAAAAATCGGGGGAAAATTCTTGCTTCTCCCAGGCAGTTTGCCTGCTCTGAGAATCGTCCGGCGATTTGGGGTGCCTGGTTCCCGCATTTACATGCGTGGAGAAACATGATGTACGATTTCTGCAACAAAACTATCGCGGCCACGATGCGCAAAATAGATTGGCGCTCATACAACACGATGATGAGGGACGCAGAATATTTTTGTTTTTTGTTCCGGAGAATTTCAGCGATGCGCTGCAGCCCAATAACGACAGGCATTACACAACATCTCACATTTTCGGTTTTTTGAACTTCAACCCGTTTTTATCTCGGATAAAAAAGTCCTGATTGTTGTCATATATTTTTCTGACCGGTGTTTTCAACTTTACTTCGCAATGAAAAAACAAGACAACCCCGGCGTCGAGCTGCTGGCTCCTGCAGGCTCGTGGGAAAGCCTCCGCGCCGCGATACAGGCGGGAGCAAACGCCGTTTATTTCGGCATCGAGCAGCTCAACATGCGCGCGAAAGGAAGCGTCAACTTCACGCTCGAAGAGCTTCCCGCAATCGCTGAGGTGTGCCATGAAAATAATGTCCGCGCTTACCTTGCGCTCAACACCGTGTTATATGACCACGATCTTTCGCTCGCCCGGCAGATCATCCGTGAAGCGCATGCCTGCAAGATCGACGCCGTCATCGCCTTCGACCAGTCGGTGATCAGTTACGCGCATGAAGCCGGGATTCCCGTGCACATTTCCACGCAGGCCAACGTCACCAACATCGGCAGCGTGAAGTTCTACGCGCATTTCGCCGACGCCATCGTGCTTTCGCGCGAGCTCACGCTCGAGCAGGTCAAGCTCATCGCCGACGCCATCGAACGGAAGAACGTCTGCGGACCGTCCGGGAAAAACGTGCGCCTGGAAATTTTCGCGCACGGCGCCTTGTGCATGGCCGTGTCCGGGAAATGTTACCTCAGCCTGCACACCAACTTCTCTTCCGCCAACCGCGGCGCCTGCGTGCAGAACTGCCGGAGAAAATACACCGTGACGGACACCGAAACCGGTTACGAGTTCGCGGTGGACAACGAATACATCATGTCGGCGAAAGACCTGTGCACGATCGGCTTTCTCGACCAGGTGATGCGCTCCGGCGTGAAGATCCTGAAGATCGAAGGACGCGCGCGGCCGGAGGAATACGTATATACGGTGACGAAATGCTACCGCGAAGCGATGGATGCTGTCGTTGCCGGCACGTACACGAAAGAGAAAGTGGCGGAATGGGAAGCGCGCCTGCAGACCGTGTTCAACCGCGGCGCGTGGGACGGCTATTACCTCGGCCGCAAGCCCGGCGAATGGCACAACCAGGAAGGCTCCGCCGCCACGCGCAAAAAGATCTTCATCGGCAGAGCGGCGCATTTTTTCCCGAACCTCTCCGTCGCGGAAGTCCACATCGAATCCGGCGAGCTGGCCGTGGGCGACGAGGTAATGATCAGCGGACCGAAAACCGGCGTGCTTTTCTCCGGCGTCACCGAAATGCGGATCGACGACCAGCCCGTGCCGCGCGCATCGAAAGGCGACGTCATCTCCATCCCGCTTCCCGGCAAGGTGCGCCCGTCCGACAAGCTCTACAAGTTCGTCGACCGGTGATCCGCGTTATCCATTACCGCAACAAGTGCATCGGCTGCTACGCGTGCGTGGCGCATGCCCCGTCGCGCTGGCGCATGTCGAAGAAGGACGGGAAGAGTGTGTTGCTGGGTGCGAAGGAGAAGAAGGGCGTGTGGAGCGTGGTGATGGGGGAAGAGGAGCGGGAGGAGAATTTGCGGGCGGAGCGGGTTTGCCCGGTGGGGGTGATTCAGGTGAGGTGAATGGGGGGGTAAGGTGATCGGAGAAGCAAGTTGACTTAGTTCAGATAATTCAAATTAGATGGTTTAGTTATAGAACATAGTGACATGAATACTAGCTTCGGTTGATTCATACTTAATTCTTATGTTCTTTCCTGTGGATTGAAGAATCCTCTTTAAATTAATATCAATAGGTCGAGTAACTGGCTTTTGCAAGATACTGCATTGAACAGCAGCAAATTCCCGATTCGATTTTTCCCCGCCCTCTCAGCAATTCTTAAATGCCAACTTTTTCGTACTTTTCCATTCGCGTACAACTTGTTATAGTTGCTGGCAAATAAAGCACTTTACTTATGAATCAGGATTTATTAATACGACTTTTTCGCTCAATAGATGGAGATAAAAATGATAGTGTTGTGAGAATTGCCGAATTAATAATTGAAGAGGAAAAGAAAAAAGGACACGTTAAGTTGGCAGAAAAGCTTAGTGTGATTCTCAAAAAGAATGTTGATTCCGCTCATTTTTTTAGGGGTGAATTAAAACAGCTTTTACCTAAAGGCGTTTCCATTCCCACGGACAAAAGGCACAATCTTCCTCTCGCGACTTTTGTTGAAAGAGACGAATTGCGCCATCATATGGTTTTGCCGTCTTCGACCGAAGAAAAAATAATGCGTATTGAAAAAGAA
Source organism: uncultured Chryseobacterium sp. (assembly GCA_966211705.1). Classification (GTDB taxonomy): domain Bacteria; phylum Bacteroidota; class Bacteroidia; order Palsa-965; family Palsa-965. The sequence continues at coordinate 90,980 of CBIHOC010000002.1, read as the reverse complement.
TATGCAGCTAAAGAAAGACTCGCAATTCATGGACTAAAATATCGACAAAAAATACTGCTATATGGTGCTCCAGGATGCGGGAAAAGCATGAGTGCTGAACGCATTGCGTGGAATTTAGGGCTCCCCTTTTTGAAGGTTCGATTTGACGTAATTATTTCATCTTTTTTAGGGGAAACAGCTTCCAATTTGAGCAAATTGTTTGAAGGGATAAAAGATTTTCCTTGCGTATTGCTTTTCGACGAATTTGATGTCGTCGCTAAAACCAGAAATAATTCTCAAGATGTCGGCGAAATGCATCGTGTGGTTAATATTCTTCTTACACTACTTGAAGAATACAATGCGCCCGGAATTTTTATAGCAACCACTAATATAGAAAATGCATTAGATCAGGCATTATTTAGGCGATTTGATGATATTGTTGAAATTCCTAAACCGAGTAAGACTGAAATAGCTCTTCTGTTAAAAATGACTTTGTCTTCAATAGAAAAGTCAAAAACCATAAGATGGGAAAAATTAACTGATAAAATGGAAGGCTTTAGTGCTGCACTTATCGTAAAAATTGCCAATGACGCCGCAAAATTTTCCATAATAGGCAATGAAAAAATCTTGCAGGAATATCATATTGAAAAGTCTTTACAAGAAAATCAATTCTATTCTAAATAAGACAAAGAATGTCGGAGTATCCCCATTTAAAACTCCCCTATAAAGTTGAAGGGGTACATAAAGCTCAGGGTGGAGGAAAAAAACCGCAGGCTCAAACCTTAGCAAATCGAGCTAATAGAGAAGGTCACGGATTGAAGTTGAAAGCTGCGATTGACAACCTAAAAAACAATTGGCAAGAGAATCTAAGGCAAAAAGCAAAGGGCAATTCCGTCTTGCCAAATGAAACGGATATTCCAATATTTCTAAAGATAGATACGAATATATTTACTGACATTGATTCCTTACGTCACTGGGGAATAGAAATCATTTCGGAAGAGGAAGAAGGACTTATTATTGGGGCGTCAAAAGATGGATTCAAGGCATTCGAAGAAAATCTAAGACAATTTCTTGAGGAGAAAGGGACGTATAAGAATACAGCAGCAAAAATCTGGGAAATAGTCACTTCTGACAATTGGCGTATTGAGCAATTGTTAAATGGAGACTTAATAGACGTATGGGGGAACATAGAAAATGACAAGGTATATACTGTTGAACTAGGAATAAGTTGCCATGTCCCCAACGTCAAATCATATCCTGAAAGACATGAATTTGATTCAGAACAAAAGTATGTCCAAAAACTGAATGAGTACAGAGCGTATGAAGAGTCTATTTTTCTGGAGAGGGATAAAAAGCAAATACAACGGGAACATGAAATTGAAAAGTATGTTTCAGAATACAACGGAAAAATATACGAGGAATGGGATAATGAACAAGACGCTATCTTCTTTAAAATATCAATCAATGGAAATGGCCTTCGAGATTTAGTATTTACATATCAATATTTATTCAAGGTCTCTTTCCCTGCTGTATATGAGATTAAAAATTTAACGCTCGAATCACCGCTAGAAGTAAATGCAAATATTATAGCCCCTGACGAGAACTCTCCTGCTGTTTGCGTGGTTGATAGCGGAATAGAAGAAAAACATATTTTGCTCGCCGCAGCAATCGATGGTAGCCAATCGAAATCGTATGTTTATGGGGACTCTAATGTATCAGATTTTGTGAGGATAAGCGGACACGGAACCAAAGTCGCTGGCGCTGTGTTATACCCTCGTGATATTCCTAAAAACGGGGACTATAAACTGCATGCACGTATTCAAAATGCAAGAATATTAGATGCTAATAACCAAATTAGTACAGAGCGATTTGCTCCTCAACTAATAGATCAGATCGTGCATGATTTTCCAGAAACGAGGATTTTTAATTTATCCGTCTCCGAAGAAAGGCCCTATAAAGGGACTCATATGCATGAGCTTCCCGCTGCTATTGATAAGCTAATGCATGAAAAAGATATTCTATTTATTATATCCTCTGGAAACTTATTTGAAAACACTGGAGATGATCATAACCCTGGGATAAGTGAGTTTATTGCAAAGTCTACGTGGTATCCGGAATTTTTAGATCATGAAAATTGTAGAATAGCAAATCCCGGTATTAGTTGCTTTGCCCTTACGGTTGGTTCCGTTGGAGCCCAGCATTATGAAGACGATGACTATGTATCTATTGCAGGAAAGAATCGCATATCTCCATTCTCTCGAACAGGTTTCGGAATGTGGGGTGCGATCAAACCAGATGTGGTAGAATATGGAGGAGATTTAGTGATAAATAAAACAACGACTCAAATAAAACAACATACTGCAACATCACCTGAGTTAGTTAATTCGACAATGTATGGCGCAACTGCATTTGGGAAAGAAAGTTACGGAACCTCTTTTAGTGCCCCCAAAGTAAGCCATATCGTTTCTAGGCTCCAGGCTGTACATCCTAACGAAAGCGCCCAAATGTACCGTGCTTTAATAGTTCAAAGTGCTCGGTTGCCTGACCATTGTTTTAACAATCCAACGACAAGAGATTTTTCTCATTATGGATACGGAATTCCAGATGTCGATAGGGCATTGAATAATCATCAAAAAAGAATAACGTTTGTTCAAAATGGGAAACTAGGAGGGAAGAAAGCAGACATATATAAATTAGCAATTCCAGAAGAACTGCGCGGAGAAGGAAAACAGCTCAAGTTTTTAATAGAAGTTACACTAGCTTTTACTGCAAAAACCCGTCTAACTAGGAAAGGCGCACATTCCTATTTATCAACGTGGCTTGAATGGAAATCTGCGCGAAAACGCGAAAACTTTAACAGTTTTAGGAACAGAACTATTCAGTATTTAGAAACAGCGGAAGAAATTCAAGAAATAGAAGATTTGGAGGCAGGGGACAATGCCATTCAATGGACTATTCGTGAAAACCCGAAATGGACGGACGTTAAAGTAAACCGAAATAAATCGAGCGTACAGAAAAGCTGGGCTATTATTGAGTCGCACGAATTGATTGATGATTTTAGTATTGCAATTATAGGACATTGTGGATGGGACAAAAACTTAGAAAATCAGATCTCATACGCGCTCTGCGTCTCCTTTGAGATTTTAGGTGCAGAATTAGACATTTATAATCTTATTGCCGAGGCACAAATCCCGATAGAGACACAAGTTGAAATAGAAGTATAATCAACTAGGTTTTAGAATACTGAATCTCTAAGGGTTCATTCCCCGCCGCTTGCGGCGTCCGGAAAATGGAACCGAATTATTTTCCTTATTTGATACCCCGCTGCTCTGCAGCGGGGTAGTTCATTTACTGAAAATGTGGCGCTACTCAAGTGCTTAAAGGTTTGTGCAAATAATGTGCGAATTAAAAATAGCAACAAGCTGTACAGACTGTAACCATCTGATTTTAGTTTAGAGCGAAATTAGATAACGTTGATCTTTAAGGAGTAAACAACTAAAAAGCCGCCTTTAACGGGCGGCTTTTTAGTTGTGGGAGCAACAGGATTCGAACCTGTGACCCTCTGCTTGTAAGACAGAATCCCAAGTCTTTTGATACTTCCTAAAATCTTCTAAAGGCCGAATTTCCTGATAAAATCAGGCTTTCGGGCGGTTAAGGCTTTTCAGAGATTGTTTGAGCCTTTGGAATGTATGTACAAAGTATGTACACGAACCCCGCATCTAACAGTACGTAAAATTATCAGTTAACAGTATAAAATCAGAAACATGGCAACTTTATTTCTCGGCCTCGACAAACGGAGAATTAGTAAGTATCCTCAATGTCCGCTAACAATACGGATAACCCACAAACGCCAGCAGGTTTATATCGGTTTAGGACTGCGCTTAACAACTAAGCAATGGGATGAAGAAAAGGAGCAGATTATAGGCTACCCAAACTTTAAAAGGCACAACAACGAAGTTCAGCGCAAATGGTTAACAGCCCAAGCCTATCTTTTGAAAGCTGACCCCATTTTGGAGTCCCTTTCTCCTGGGGAAGTCAAAGACCTGTTTGACGCTGAAATAAATCGTGAGTTAATCGAGCAACAAAACCAACTGGCGGAACAACTCCACATCCAGCCGATCAAACAGAAGGCAATACGCGGCGGGGCAATGCTTGGCGAGTACGCACAAAAATGGATCAACCTAAAACGACAGCACCAAAAGCGCAAAACAGCGATGTGGTACAAAGATGGGATAACTCAATTCCTGTATTATCTCCGTGGGTCAGAAAGTGACATTCATAAAAGGAAATGGGGCGAGGGCGAAAATTATACCCTCGATCTGTCCACGGACATCCTGATTACGGAAATTACCCCTGCACTGCTTGACGAGTTTATGCTTCATCTAAAGGATGTGTTGAAGCACAAGCAAAATGGCATTGGAGCACGATTAAGGGCTATTAGCGCAATCATCGGGAAAGCAATGAAGGAACGCGACGAAAAGCTACTTCCGAAGGATTTCAGGACACCGTTTGACTTCATTTCGATACCGAGTGAGAAAACGGCAAAGCGCGGATTAGCCAAAGAGAATATCAAGGATATGCGGGTTCAGGAATATGAAATTGATACCCCGATTTGGCATAACTGGAACTACTTTCTGTTCATGTTTAACCTTAAAGGAATGAACTGGATTGATGTAGCCAAACTTCGTTGCAAGCAGATCAACAATGGAAGGCTCCAATACGTCCGCAGTAAAAACGGGCGTTACTATGACATCCAGTTGACTCCGGAAGCGGCCAAAATTCTAAACTATTACCTCAATAATAAAGGCCCCGACGATTACGTGTTTCCTATCCTGCCTAATGATCTCAAAAATGACGGGAACGAAATTTCGCGGATCGCTGAGCAAACACGCGGAACACACAATGATTATTTGAAAATAATTCAGGAGGATTGTGGTATCACCTTGAAACTAACATCGTATGTGAGCAGGCATACGTGGGCAGGTGTTGCTAAAAAGATGGGGGAGTCAATTGAAAAAATCAGCGAAGGTTTAGGGCACGAAAAAATCACCACCACACAGATTTACCTTGACAGCTTTGAGACTGATGAAATGGATGATATGAATATGCGGATCACCGCTTAGATTGCTGAACACGTTTCAGCATTTCCAGAATTAAGCCTTTTACAACTTGTTGAGTATGCTCATCAACATCGTAAAAGGCTTTTTTAATTTGTATATAACTCGGATTTGATGCCTTAGTCGTTTGAAATGTAGCCGACAAATACTTAGCCAGTTCTGTTTTATTTACGCCCTTACAAAAAACATCGGTGAAGATTTGGAACAGGTACGCCAGTTGCTCTACCGACAAATCCGTTTTGAAATGATGTTGCAAGTTTTCCGGCTTTCGTTCCTTTCCATTCAATGATTGACCATTGAAAACAAATCCTTCGTTACGGGAGTAAAATTCTATTTCATCAATGGCGGAACTAACAATATACTTGTGATAGTAATGGATGTAATGAATTTTGTGGTTTTCATAATCTCTTATAGTCGGGTGTGTTTCTTTTGAAAACAAGCGAGGAAAAATATCTTGCTCATTAAGAGTAGTGATGTGAGAAACGTAAGGAAATTCCGTTTTCAAAAAGGACTGGTAGATTTCCAATCTTTCATATACCACGAAGAAGTGTTCGTGGAGATGGTGTATAAATGCCTGTCGGTTACCCGCAATTGAGTAGATCAAAGGCAACATTAGAAGTTCATACTTAAAGGCAACTAAAAGGGCTTTTATCTCTCGCACGAAGTCCCTCACCGTAATGTGACTGTTATACACAGTACAATACTTTACACCTTTTTTTTCTGCACTCTCTATCTTTTTTGCCTTTATCCTACTTGCAATTTCGATGAACCTGACACCCTTGAATTGATCGGGAATCATAATCACTTATTTTTCACGTAGGGGGTTTGAAAAACTTGGGATGTCAGCAAGTCCAAGAACTTGTTTATATAACGCATGTCTGTGTAAAAAGTTTGTTAAGAACTCAAACAAAAATGTTAAAGCGTTTCTGAAGTAAAAAAACATTTCAGAATCTCATTGCTGTAACGAATTGTAGCACTGCATTTTGGCTGGGGGTACATACCCCTTTCCATACCCGTTGTACCTCCCTTTTCCTTTTTATCCAAGCCAGCTTTGTTGTAGGATTTAACAAATCAAACAATGAAACTGATCGTGTTCCAGGATGAAGCATACCAGCAATTAGTGCTGGAGTTTCGGAAAATGCTGATGGATGCAATAGCAGAAATCAAGCAGGAAGAATGGTTGTCGCCAGAGGACGCCAAGCAACTCTTAGGAATCAAAAGCAAGTCGAAGCTGCAACAGTTGCGGGACTCCGGGGAAATCCTGTTCAGTCAGCACGGGAGAATTATCAAGTATTCCCGGCAAAGCATCAACAGGTTTTTAATGAAGCACATAACGAAAACTCACTAAACAATTTAGAGCGATGGAAACTTCGAAAAAGAAAAACGAGAAATGGGAAATTTTCAGAGAAAATTATTTCATAAGTGAAGATGGGTGCGAGGATGATTCACCTGAGATAGACCCTGAACCTTTCGATAGGAGAGAAATTATCAGTCCGTACATCTGCCACGTTAAAATCAAGAAGGCAATCAGGAAAGCCGACCCTGAGTTCATAGATGAATTCAACGCGATCAAGTCTCGCGAAGGTCTCACGGAAGAATATTCGTGGACTGAAGGACAATTGTTAAGGGCGTTGCAAATGTGTGACCACAAATTGATCCTGGGAAATGCCCTTGTGCTTCTTGAACAGAACGGAATTTTAGATTGTGTTTGCTACATCTTGAAACTGGGTGAGCATCGGGACCGGGGTCGCATCAGGCCGGTTCAATTGAGAAAGAGGCATTTGCCCAACTCTCCTGACATCAACGAACTCTAACCGAACTAACCATGAAAGGCAATGCTTTTTATATGACGATCCATGATCTGATGAAGCTCACTGGTCAGGATTACAGTTCTGCTGCCAGAACACACTTATCCATTCGGCAATCAATCGTTGAAGGAAAAAGGAATCTACTTATCGAGGAATATTGTGAGCATACGAAAGATGATTTGAAACGGATATGGAACATTCTCAGAGGTAATAAGAAAATGTGATTTGTTCAACACAATTCAACATTCCTCTACATAAACAATCATTCCAAAACAGTTCACTACCTATCCGATAACGATGCATTTAACAGGGCGTAATAGGAGTAATAGAAATTAAGTACAAACCATGTAACATGGAAAGATTCGCAAGATATGAAGTAGCTACTGAAGCGATAGGGGATTTCATACTTCAAGTCGCCAATCAGGAAATGACGGCAACAATATCAGGATTCAATCATCGCGAAGAAATTGTAGTCAATGTGTTTTACGAGGATGGAGAAACCGATAAGATCGAATTTTTGGACGGGTATCTCGCTGATCTCATTTTTGAACAAATATTTTGGGCAAGCAAGGGAAAAAAAGTAATTAAAGACTTCGAGGGGGAAGTATGAAAATGGACAAGGCAGAGATTCTTTTAATAGTCAACAGTGTGTTGCTTTCTTTCGTGAGCATCATGTTTCTCATCATCGGATATTTCCTGAAGGACTTGCATAAGGATTTCAAGCAGATGGTTGAACGCGTAAATAATCTTTATTCCGAGCATAAAACGCACGTTTCGCTTTCCGAAAACTTTGAAACGAGCGTCGAGAACAAAGTGTCCTTTCTGCAACGGGAATTGCGGGTGCTTAGTCACCGGTGTGACAAACTTGAAAACAAGAAATTATGATACTTGAACTTGCCATAGGACTTGGAGCGGCGCTACTGATCGGCAAAGCTGTTGGATGGAAGCAGGACGGCGACAAACTTGTTGTCACCACCACTGCCCGTCTACATAAACTCACATTCAGCAAGATCACGATCATTGTCAAGGCGTTGGTCAAGAACCCAAGCAAACACGCATATAAATTCAAGCATCCGTTTGTTACGCTTGAGTACAAAAAACAATCTATCGGCACTTCGGTTGTGGAAGACATTGACTACACGCTAGAGCCGTTTCAGCAAGTACAATTAAAAGACATCGCAGTTGAGATCAGTGTGTTCTCACTACCTACTCTCGCGATGGATTTATTCAACATATTACGCACACAGACCGGTGCTGCACCGATCCTTGTGCGCACGATTGTTCCGGTAGAAGTAGCCGGACAGATCGTAAGTGTCCCGTATGAACAAACAGTCAACCTGTAACCACATGGAGCGCAAGGCAAGAGGGGTGAAAAAGGATGGTGCAGTGTACGACTGTTTGTTCGACGAGGCATCCGGTATCAACGAAACGATCAAGAAGAACGCCCAACTGGATGATACAATAGCAATGCTCTCAGGAAAAGTTCCGGAGCTTAAATACCAGGCACAGCGAATAGCAGCCAAGCTACTTGACCTTGATGAGCGGGTCGGGCAAACATGCCATAACATCTGGAAGTTTCTTACGGACTATATCGCATATAAGCCGGATCAGAAAGGTAAAGAGCAAGTACGAAGTGTTCGCAGACTATGGTCTGATCGACTTGGCGACTGCGACTGCTTCAGTTTTTTTACGAGTTGTGTGTTATCCGTACTGAGGATTCCGCACAAATTCAGAATAGCATCTTATGACAAGGTGAACGGTACGTTCGGACACGTCTACATTGTAGTTCCTTATAATGGAAAGGAAATCATCATCGACGCAGTGAAGCCCGAATTTAACGATGAGCACCCTTACGAAAAAATAAAAGACATTGACATGGACTTAGAATTTTTGGATGGTATTGATCCGGAAGAATTCGCACGGAATGGAGGCATGAGCCTTGATGCGCAAGATCTCCTCTCCTGCCAGCTTCCGCGCCCTGACGATAGCGTTGGTTCTATCCGATCCTTTCTTGATAAAGCAAAGGAAAAAATAAAAACGACCACGCAGAACATTAAGACAAGTACGCAGAATGCCGGACAGAAGATCAAGGAAACGGTAAAGAAAGCCGGAACCGGAATCAGTAAAGGGTTGCACGTTATTAATCGTGTAAATCCTGCAACGGTCGCACTCCGTCTCGGTGTTTTGAGCGCGATGAAACTGAATATGTTCGGTGTAGCTGGTCAATTGCGCTACGCATATCTCAGTGATTCCGAAGCACAAAAGCGCGGATTGAACATGAAGCGTTTTGCGCGGTATAAGCAATTGCGTGAACGACTTGAAAAAATATTTTTCGGTGCAGGTGGGAAAACAGAGAATCTCAAAGAAGCAATCCTTACAGGAAAAGGTAACCAGGACAAGGCAGTTGTATTGTCGGGCTATGCTCTATCGGGTCTTGGATTTACAGGATCAAACTCAGTGCGCGAAATCATCGGTGAACAACTTTATGCAGATGAGTATCCGGCACAAGAACCCGAATTGAGTGGACTCGGTGTAATTGCAACCGGAGCTGCCGTTGCAACGGCGAGCGGAGTGCTTGCTACAATTGCGGGCATCCTGAAAAATATCGGCTCATTGTTCGACAAGGGTGAACCGGGAGCAGATTCAGGTTTTGAACAACTCGATAAAGAAGCCGGAGGTGACACAACCGAAGAAGGCGCGGAATACCGTGCCGTTGAAGAAGAAACTCCAACAGAAAATTCTACGAATTCAGGGGAGTCCCCGCCTCCAACTGATCCTCCTCCCGCTGAAGACGGTGAGAGCGGATGGGACAAGGCGAAAGCATGGGCGATCAAAAATAAAACACCGCTCATCATCGCCGGAGTATCGGCACTCGCAATCGGTGGAATTTGGGCTTACAACAAGTATGCAAAGAAATCCGGTGGAGGCCGCCGCGCAGAAACAACAAATGGAGTTCCTCACAGCGCAAAAGGGCGCACACGCGAAAGCGATGGACGAACGAAGAAAGGTCGTAATGAAAAAATCCTGCGAGATTTAAGGTTGAGCCGGATGAAGTAGCGGCTGATAACCCATAGCTATAACAGGTAAATAAGCAAAACAGAAAATGGCAAATATTAAAAAGCTGGCGTCCAAAGAAACGTGGAAAAGCGCAGTAATCTGTCCGAAGAAAAAAGACTGGACCGAAACTACTGCAAGCGTAGTGGTTGACATCGCCGCTGCCGTTCTTGGAGGATGGACGGGTTCATTTCTCGGACCGTTCGCCATCCCAACCGGAATTACACTGAGCGCCACCGGACACGCTACCGGACACCGTTGGGTGACAGCAATGGGAATCGGTTGCATGGCAGCACCGTTCGATCCGCTTCAGGCAGAGGCGCACCGCACAGCCAATCCAAAGTTCGATCTCAAGGCGGAGATGGAAGCCGGAAAACAACGTGCAAAGGATTACATGGAAATGCTGAAAGAGAAATTCTTCATCAACAAATTGAAGAAGTCCAGCACTCCGTCATCCGAAACCACAGAGGAGAGTGAATCGGTGAGCGGAATTGATCCGCACGTTGGAAAAGCTACGCTGGATGCGCTGACTGAGTTCGATCAGCAGATCATGTCGGACGGCATCGAATATCAGGCAAAGCAGAATTCACCTGATGGTGCAGCAGTAAGTGGTGTAATGGAACTGGATGAAATTCCACACATCATTTAAGAAACAGTACCTGTCCTGGAAGTAAAGACAGGCAAGCATCCACCACAAGACTCGCAATGGTGCGTAGTCCGGATGCAACTCCTAAAACAAAGTTCAAATGAACGAGAATTGGGAGCATGTACTCAGCGAGTACAACAACGCAGGTGAATTGCTTGGAATTGATGCCGGACTTGGCGGAGGATTCCTCAGTTACCTGTCGGGCATGAATCCTTTACAAAAGGCGCAGGTCGTAGCCCGTGTTGCGAAAAGTCTGCCGCCTTCAATCGGTTCCCGTGCGGAATTCGAGAAGCACTTCAAGGAGCTTCCCGAAGGAACCAAAGAAGACCTTGTAAAGGGTTCAATCCGTCTCGCGGACTATAATATCCGGGGCGTGAAGCATGTCACCAGTAAAACGGTGAAGATCTTTGAAACCAGTGATAGTAAAGTCACAGGTGGAACTTCCATCGCACAGGGAAAACTGCCGAAGGGAATGGTACTGCTTGTGAGTTCAATCACAATGCTTGCCGGAACCGCTGTTGACCTCACGGAAGACAAGATCAAGGCTATTGATTTCGGCAGTATCAAAGCAGTGCCGGCATTTGCTAATGGAGAATTCTACCTGAAAGCAAACAAGCGGCAGATCATTCCCGAAGGAAAGAGCAATCGTGTGTTTGTCACTGACAACAATCAGCTGGTGAATCTCGGTTTCTACAAGCTGCACAATCCGCGTATGATCCGCGATGAAGAGTTGATCGAGTTCGTGGTGGAACTCGGTACACTGGATGGTGTTGCCGCAAACGCTCACATCATGGTCGAGCTGAACGGAACCATCACCACGCCATAGGGAGGCAAAAAGGAGAAGGAAAATGGCAGTCGTGGAATGCACGACTGCCATCCTTAAACGAGAAGAAAGGGTAAAAGAAAATGGCACTCAAGCAGAATAAAATCATCAAGGAACGCTTTACTGTTGAGATCACCGGTGCAGCACAAACCTTCAAAGCAAGTTTTGAGGTTGACAAAAACGCTGACAAAATTATCGGGGTTGCAATCAGTTCCGACCGTGACGATATACTTTACTATCGCGGTACACAGGCGATCAAAATCAATGACGAAGAGTTTTTTCCGGAAAACTTTGAGAGCAAACACCTGATGAGCGGGATCAATGTATCACCCAATGAACGATTCTTCCGGATTGGTCGGATTAATCCAGGCAACCGAAAGGTGGAGATCATTTACACCGATTCCGGCGTGGATGACTTGATCGGTTTTTCTCAGCATCGTGTATATCTGTACGTGTATAGCACACGAATTGTCGAAGTCAGTGAGTAAGCAATGGAAAAGATCATAGTACATATCATTGGGATAACCAAGCTAAAGGAAAAACACATTTTCCAGATCGTACTTCCTGAAAATACGGAAGCGATAACCGGAATTGGTGCGACCTCAGATAAGACACGCATAGTTGAAGGTGGTTTCTGGCCAAAGATTGAACGCTCAACGGGAACACTTCAACTGTTTGCCGCTGATACTGGAGAACATTTGTTTTCAGATAATCCTAAAGCCCTCTTTGCTCCTACTGACATGCAGATGTTCGACGAAGTGTTTCCGATTCGTGCATTGCCTTCATATAAAACCAAATTCGGATTGCTGGACACCTGGCAACCTGTTCACACGACAATTATTGACGGGTACTATAAGGACATGATAGGCAACGTATCCGAAAACACAGATTACAACATCCGCATTTACGTGCGGGTAAAACTCCGCAAGCCATGTATCTAGCTTTTGCATTGGATCATATTCCGCGCCGCATGTGCGAGTTGGGTTTCGGAGATAATTATCTCACGCGGTATCGCCACATGTTCTCTGAAGACAAGACGGTATTGACCATTAATGCCGAGAATCAGTATTGGTACTTCATTGAACCAACTGGACTGAAGATAGAATCAGAGCGTGGCATGTTTGACCTTAATGATGAAGCAATCAACATTCAGCAACACGAACACAGTGGAAAGATTAAGATTTCAAACGATACAGGATTAAATCAATGGGCATTGTTCATTCAGGTTATCCCTCAACATAAAAAAACAAACCGGCCATGAGCTTCACAAAGATCCCATACGACAGCGCGAAACTGGATGCAGCGCGCATCCGGTTGGAAAACCATTCACGCGTAGGAGAACCGATCTTTTACGCCGTGGCAATAGACAAAGTGGAAGTCATTCCGCGCACGGCAGACGCAACATTGTTTGCAACCATTGATGATCTGATCGGCCCCGATACACGGTATATCACAATCTCCGAATATGTGGGGAACACGCGTAACCGTAAAACTACCTGCTTTGTAATGGACGTGGGTAGATCGTCGGAACTAACAAGTCTGAACGGTTTTGACACACCTAGCGAAGATCAGCAGCAATACATCGAGCGTCAGATAGCACATGCAACGCTGCAACGTGACCACGCGAGCCTGCAAACTGAATACAACAAGCTCAAACAGATTTCCGAGACTATTCTGGCGAAGTGCGATGAGTTGGAAGAAAAGAATGCAGAATTGATCCGGCTCAATGATGAAAAATCGCAGCAAGGCACATTGCTTTCATTTGCCACTGACCTTCTTAATCGGTTTGCACCACCAAAAGCGGACGGCACAATGTCAGGTACGCCAGAGCAAAAACAGACTCAACGTGCTGAAGAAGGTGATGACGATGGTCAGGTACAGGTTGCGATTTCGGAACAGGAATATAAGAACTACAAATACTTCGAGGAGCTATTCCAGGGATTTGATCAAACCCAAAAGGGATTGGTCAGCAAGCTGATTGAATTGCTTAATGAAAATCCCGATCTGATTGAAGAAACATTTGTTGAAGCATATCAAAAATCACAGCACGATGGCAACGAGAAAGATTGAGGTGGAGATCAAGGCTTCCAATGAAGCAGATACTCTGACAATTGAAAAGTCATTGAAGGTATTGGCGGAAAAACTCTCCGCGAAAGAGCTGGACAGGCTCCGTCAAATTGTGCTCTATGAGCCGAGTATGATGGTCATAGCGCGGAAATATCTGCGATTGTAAATGGTTAACGCGGCAGCGACTGCCGCCACTGCGTACCGCGCAAACAAGAATGACGCTGATTCAAGTTCAACATCGAACCAGACTCATGCGCAAAACGACAGCGGGTCAGGCAGCTTTAAGACATACGTTCTTTGGGGAATTTTAGGTAGTGCAGCAATTGCAACAGCAGGGTATTTTGGTTACAAAGCGATACGGACAATCGTCTCGAATCAAGCCGGAAAGCAATCGCTTGAAACAGGTACTCCCGCCTACTATGCGCAAAGCATTCGCATGGGCATAGAGAACAATAATTGGGCAGGAACTGATACGGCGAAAATCCGCCAAGCGATCCTTGAGATACCGGACAAACACACCTTCCGGAAAGTTGAGGATAACTACAAGCGGCAATATGGTGTCATGCTCTTTGCTGATCTGAAAGAACATCTCAAAACTACGGAGATGGATGAGATGCAGGCAATCTACCGTGTGAAGCCAGAGAAGGCAGACAAAAACAGTCAACCGATCTACGATCCTTATGCATGGGCAATCCGCATTAATGCGGCAGTTCATTATGAAACGTGGGGATTGATGTGGGGAACTGATCTGGAAGCAATCAAGCAAGTAGTGCGTGAAATTCCTGATCAGAAAAGCTGGGACGATCTGGCTGAGGCTTATGAGTCAAAGTATTCTGTTTCGATTACAGAAGACATTGACGGCGATGTAAGTTCCTGGGATTATGATTTCAGGGATGAACTCTCTAAAAAGGGGATTACGGTTGAGTGATAAAGTGATGAAAGGAAATGTGAGATGAGAAGTGATGAAAAAAAACCGTGGTACAAGAAACCATTGGTATTAATCAGCATCAGTGCAGGTGCAGTTGGGTTGGCCGGATTAGGTTATTGGGTCTATACCAAATACCGCAGCAATCAGAATGAACGCACTTCAGGAAAGAGTGAAGAAAGTTTTGACAGCGGATCACCGAATCAGGCTCCGAAATTACCTGCCCCGGATTTTTCGGCTAGTCTGCCCTCCCCTTCGCTTCCGGTTTCAACGGGATTCCCGATTCAGAAGGGAAGTCGCGGTGAATATGTGCGCAATCTTCAAAACGCGCTCATTAACAAGCACGGAGCGTCTGTGTTGCCAAAGTGGGGCGCGGACGGCATCTGGGGATCGGAACTCACAAAGGCGCTTACAGAAAAAGGGCTGAAGACCGTCATTGATAACCCGACGTATCAAAATTACATCACCGGAAATTTCGGTGGTTCCGCTTCTGCGAATACATCAGCTCCGAAAACCACTGCGAATTCCAGTTTTGTTACAGATGTGATTAAGTCAGTGATTCCATCGTGGGTGACTGATCCGCATATCAAAATCGGGTTTCAGCTTTTCGATGCTGCGAAAGCTAAAAATATCTCCGCTACCCTATCGCTTCTTGGGAAACTAAAAAACGCAAACGATTACAGTTCCGCAAGTCAGGGTTTCCAGATGCGCCCTTATGAACCGCCCTTCCGCACATATACACTCGTCACGGGGTTGCTCGATGCGTTCAAGGGTTCCGCAGACAGCAAAGCTAAACTCCGTGCGGAATTCCGGCGCATGGGACTCAAGGAACATGTGAAGAACAGCGATCCGGCTAACTATGATTCTACATGGACGCTTTCAGGACTTGGCGCGACAAACAGAAATGTCCGCACTACCATGAAAGCAATCATCACGGATGGGTTCAATATTCGCGTGGAGATACCCGCAAAAACGGTGGTAGGACGTTGGGTCTCCTCCGGTAATGGTTACACACGTTTCCGCACGTTCGACGGACGCGCAATGTACGTGCGCACAAATGCAGTGGTGTTGGTTGATTAATTCTTTGTGGCGATGGCAGATCACAAGAACCAGATGGACTTTATAAAAAAGTGGGAAGGCGGATTGAGTAATGACCCGCGAGATCTTGGTCCGGCCTCACACCCTGCGCCGTGCGTCTATCAGGGACAAACCGGTTGGCATACCAACAAAGGAATAATTTACTCCACATTCGAGAGTAACGCTTCTCGACTTGGGTATGCGGCAACCTGCGAGAATTTTTTCAGAATGCCTGATTACATCTGGCTCAAAATTTACAAAGTCAGTTTCTGGGACAAGTTCCTTTTGGATTCCTACCGCTCACAAGCAATCGCCGATGTGATTGTATCGCTTGCGTGGGGATCGGGATTAGGTGGAGCTTACAAGCAGCTTGCAAAATTTCTTAACGCTGGTTATAACACAAACTTTCGCGCAACTACGTCCGAATACAATATTGAAAATGCAAAGGCGATCCGCGAAGTAATTCGTGAACATACCAGAACGGCACTTGGAGAGAAGCGCTTGCACCTACGACTGATTCAACACATGCAACAGTTCTATATCTCGCTGAACAAACCAGTTTATATAAAGGGATGGCTGAACAGGTTGAACGCGCTTTATGAATTCACGTACCCAAGTTTAAGAGTGGCTAAACAGGAAAGAAAGGTCATGCTATTCACTCTGGCCGCTGGCTCGGTTGCAGTCCTTTCGATTGTTGGATTACTGCTTTATGAAAATGAAAATAAACCCGTCAGACGAGCAGCCTGACACAAAAACAGAAACCATGTTTATCACAGATTATCTCTTATCAATTGGTTTGCTGCACTGGATAGCGGCACTCATCGCAATCGTTGTATTTCTTTTCGTGCGCACATTGCGCGTTAAGAATTTCTCATGGGAAAAATGGTTGAAAGAAAATCTGATCAGCACAATCTGGTCATTGTTTATCCTTTCCATCGTGATCCCGATGATCTACATCTACTTCCCGTTCGTGACAATTTTTCAAGCAGGACTTATGGGATATGTCGGAACACATTTGATCTTCTGCGGCACTAAGCCGCAGAAGACTCACTGCCGGATAAAAGTTAAAGACCCCGGTGTACTATGAACGAGAAGCGGGCAAAGATTTCATTCTGGATAACGGTGATCAGTTTCATCGGAAGCATCCTCTTTGTTATCCACCTGATTCTATTCGGTACAAGAAGTCCGGAATGTAAGGAGTGCATTGAACAGATGCTTTACTATCAGCATCGGGCGGATAGTTTGCAAAACGAATTAAATCAACTCAAGTGAGCACCATCGGTTCACATATCTCATTGGACGGATTAACACCGCGAAAACTTCCGACGGCGCATCGCGAGTTTGTGGAGATTGTCGTGAACGATCTTGAAAAGAAGATCACGCGAAACAAAACGGCATACGAAAAGATCGCTCAAAAACTAGGAATAGCTGACCAGAATCTTGTTAAGGAACTCACTGAGTTAGCCATCACATTACGCGCACGTGAACTGGCTCACCAGAATAAATCAACACGCGAATGCTACAATGATATTGTTGAGCTATATCAGCGTCAAGTCAATTTATCACACCGCACCAGCCAAAGTATTCTATTGCAGCAATACAGTACACCTGCACCCATCTCCTATCTGGCAGGAATTTTTGCAGGAGCGTATTCATCCATCTCCGTTTTTGAGCCATGCGCCGGAAACGGACTTTTAACCATTGCAGCACGGGAGCAATACACCACGGTAAATGAAATTGACCCAACACGTCTTCGTCACCTCAAAGCGCAGAAATACGATCAAGTCCTTTCCCAGGATGCCGGAAAACCTTTCGCGGGTTTTGAGAAAAAATTCGAGTCGGTACTTGCTAATCCTCCGTTTGGAAAACTAGATGAGTCAGTCAACTTCGGATCGTTCGGTATAAAAACTCTCGAACACATGATCGTTATCAATGCGCTCAATTGCATGGCAGATAACGGACGCGCGGCGGTCATCGTAGGCGGTCATGCGACTTATGATGAACAGGGGCGAATTCGTAAAGGTGCGAACCGGATTTTCCTGAACTACCTCTATCATCATTACGATGTTGAAGATGTAATCAATATAGACGGTAAGGCTTTGTATTCGCGTCAGGGCACAGGTTTTAATACGCGTTTGATTCTGATCAATGGACGTAAGAAGCAACCTGAAGGTCATGCTCCCTTGCTTGACCTTAACCGCACTTTTCCTGCA
The DNA here is from genome assembly GCA_966211705.1 of uncultured Chryseobacterium sp. Classification (GTDB taxonomy): domain Bacteria; phylum Bacteroidota; class Bacteroidia; order Palsa-965; family Palsa-965. The sequence goes on along the minus strand of CBIHOC010000002.1, from coordinate 73,271 downwards.
GACGATTTCGGTTATCTCTATGAGCGGGTAATGGCTGCACACAATCGCAGCCGTAAGTTTTATGAGATGACCCAAAGTGAATACGTCAATCAACGAAAGATTTTGGATGCACTCGCACCTCCCCGAAACGGGAATTGGAATGAGCGCATTGAACAATACAAATCTGAACATCCTGCCCTACTTAATAAATATGCGGCAGATGGTTATTACATAGAAAAGAGGGTGCGTGAAGAATATCCGGAAATGACATTTGAAACTTATTCAGACGTTAACATGAAACCACAGGACGAAAGTGATTTAGAGCAGGAAGCGCGTGAGTTATTGAAACGCCTGAATAAGGAAATGGGCGGGGATAATCTTGAAGGTGCGCAAAGCAAAGAGCAATTGTACCTGATGAAGTTCACAGCCGACAAACCTCCGCACAAGGAATACGTCGCGTATGGCAAATTCTTTTCCATGCAGCAGGCTCAACGCTTTGCCCAGAACCTTGTCGTGGATTTAGCAAAACGCGAACCACCATTGAGCGTCACCGTGAATTCAGTTCGTCCGTGGATTGAATGGTTCCAGCTTAACGGACTTGGCGCACCTTACATGCCTACTTCAGATGGATGCATTGTACTCGATACAGTTGTGCCAGACTCTATGAGTTTTGAGACGCATGAAGCAATGCGTAAAGTTCAGGATGCAGTGGGTGGTGACATTGATGAATTTGTTCGTAACCGCTTAGGCTATCCATCCAAAATCGAACTGTGTGCTGCACTAGCTGCCGAACAGATCGACGCGGTAGCACTCGCGATTTACAACGTCGAAGCCCGCAAGCTGGATAATGGCAGAGGTCAAGCAATGGTGATCGGTGATCAAACAGGAATCGGCAAAGGGCGGGTGGCCGCAGCAATGATCCGGTATGCCGTCAAACGCGGGAACAAACCGGTTTTCCTGACCGAGAAACCCAACCTGTTTACTGATCTGTATCGTGACCTGAAAGCAATCGGAAGCCCTCACCTTGTTCCTTTCATCATTAACGCAAGGGATGTAAAGAGCAATATTCTTGATGAGCACGGGGAGAAGATCTACTCCGCTCTTGAACCAAAGGAGCAGGATGCAATTTTCAACAGCGGAGAATTACCTGCGGTGTACGATTTCGTAATGGCGACATACACTCAGTTTAATAGTCCCAAGAAACCCAAGAAAAGAAACTTCCTCATTGAACTTGCAGCGGGTAACATCCTGATCCTCGATGAAGCTCATAATGCCAGTGGTGCAGGCAACACCGGCGAATTTATTCAAACGGTAGTTGAGCTGACCAAAGGTGTTTTATTTCTCTCAGCAACATTTGCTAAGCGACCGGACAACATGCCGCTCTATGCAATGAAGACTGTTTTGCGCGAGAGCAACATGAGCAAAGGCGAACTGGTCGGTGCAATTCGCAAAGGTGGAGTTGCCTTGCAGGAAATCATCGCTTCGGAATTAGTGAAAGAAGGTCAGATGCTTCGTCGTGAGCGTTCTTTTGAAGGTGTAGAGGTAAACTATATCACTCTCGATGAACTTGAACAACAACATCGTGCCACAGCAGACGCAATCACAGAAATCATCCGCGACATAATCGACTTTCAAAAGAAATTTATTCTCGGACGGATTAAGCAAATTGACAAGGAACTGGCGAAAGAACAAAAGGCAGCAGTTGTACGGGAGGGAACGCAACGCGCCGGTGCGGATATGCTTCCGTACTTCTCAAAAGTATTCCAGGTTATTCACCAGATGCTTTTTGCCATCAAGGCTCAATCAGTCGCGGATCGCGCCATCATGCGTCTACGCGAGGGTAAAAAACCTATCATCGCTTTTTCAAGCACGATGGGTGCATTCCTTGAAGATATTGAAAGCATAGAAGGTGAACAGGCTAAGGAAGGCGATATCATTAGTGCTGACTTTGCAGAAGTGCTCCGACGTGGCTTACGCGGTGTTAACCGCTATACCGAAAGCGATATTGACGGAAATAGTGTCGGAAAAGAAATGTCGATTGAAAGCCTCGGAGGGGAGGCACAGCTTCAGTACCAGAAAATCACCAATAAGATTGAAGCGATTTCAACAGGAATCACCATATCCCCCATTGATGTTATCGTTGAACGAATCCGCAATGCTGGATTTACTGTTGCGGAAGTTACTGGTCGCAAATACTATCTCGAACTGCTTTCCGAAGAAAGTATAAGCGGATTAGGCGCACCACGCGGAAAATTTCCGGTGAACATCCAAAATCTCGTCAACCAAAGCGGACGATTTGGACCAGGCAAGCAATTACTTGGGCGAATCAAATTGCGCAAGCGCATGGTCACGAATGAAGCATTCCGCAAATTCAATAACAACGAAATTGATGTATTGCTCATCAACCAGGCGGGATCGACCGGTGCATCCGCACACGCAATTCCAACCGATGTTGTTCCTCCCGAAGAAGTAAAACAGCGCGTAATGATCGTGTTACAGGCTGAACTGGATATTTCAACTGAAGTTCAGAAACGAGGTCGTATAAATCGTACAGGCCAGATCAAAAAACCTATTTACGATTATGTTTCCTCTGCTATTCCGGCAGAGCAACGCCTAATGATGATGCTCCAGAGCAAACTGAAATCTCTCGATGCGAATACCACGTCCAATCAGAAGCAGAGCAAAAAGATTCTCGACGTTCCGGACTTCCTGAACAAATATGGCGACATACTCGTGGAAGAATATCTTGAAGAAAATCAAGACGTGAATGAACTGTTGGACAAACCGCTGGAGACGGAGAATTATACGGTTCAGGAAGCAGCTTTGAAGGTAACAGGTCGTGTTGCGGTACTGTCTACTCAGATGCAACAGGAGTTTTATGAGGAAATGACCTCGCGCTACTACGACTATACTGAATATCTCAAGCAGACTGGTGAGTATGATCTTGAAGTCGAACGATTGGAACTCAAAGCAAAAACTATAAGCGAGGAGCCAATCATTATGGGTAAAGGAGGCGCAAGTACATTCGGAACCGACAGCGTACTGGAGCATGTGGAGGTTGACGTCCTGCGTAAGCCGATGCAGTTTGAAGAAGTGCAGCAAAACATCGCCCAAACTCTTGGCGGCAAACTGCCATCTCAGCTTCAATCCGAAATCCTGAACACATATCTTGAAACAGATCAGCGGCACATCAGCGACATTGCGGCAATTGAAAAGCTGTACGACGATATTCTTCAGAAACTTCCGAATGAAAAGTGGTTACTCAAAGTTCAGGACACCAAGGGTGAAGAAGAATATCAACGTCAATTCAAAGAAGAATATGATAAGTACGTAAACGTTCGCGAGGAGAAAATTGACAAGATTTTCAAAAGACATGCCGACCTGCGCGATTATCTCGAACGGATATTTAAATTCTTCTATGTTGGTCGTACTGTGAATTATATTCAGCGGTTCGATGATGAAGGAAACAGAACAGAAAGCCATCCTGCCATCTTTTTGGGATTTGTAATTGACTTACGAAAAAAGAATCCATACGCACTGAGCAATATCAAACTGCGGTTTGCAATCGCCACGGGACTCCGATACCTGGCTGTTCCGGCCTCTGATCGCATGACGATCACCTCGACAATGGGCGGCAGCTACGATATTACCGAGCATCGAGTGAATGAACTCGCTGACTACTGGCACAATGCTGTTGCAGCACGGATGAAGAACCGTGAACACCGCTACATCGTTACGGGCAACATCTTACAGGCATTGGGCAAATTCCAGAACGGAAGGTTGATCAGTTATACAACTGACAAGGGCGAGGAAAAGAAAGGAATATTCATGCCCGACAATTGGGAGGAAGAAGCAACCGGATCGGAACGGCATATAACCGTACCTGCATCAAAGGCACTCCCGATCATCAAATCACTCGGTGAAGGACATGAAATTACTATTGGGAAAAACATTTCCATCTTCCGTCAAGGTGGACGGTTCAAGATCATTGCGCCTGCGTCTAAATCCTCCGGAGGTGAAATTTATTTGAACACACGCCTACTTACCCTTGTTGACGGCAACAACTTTAATAAGGTGAGTGATGTAATGGTTGCAATATTCGATCACGACAAACTGGAACAAGTGCTTACTATCCTGGAGCAGGAAATCGGGACAAGCGTTACAGTAACCAAAACTCAATTTCGCTACATCAAGGAATATTTTCCGGAAACACTTATGGTGAACAATTTTCCAAAGCTGGAATTGCTCCCGGAAGTGATTGACACTGCATCCGATGACGAATTGCTCATGGAAGCTGAGGCACTCATAATGATTCAGGAATTAGAGTTGGAATTACTTCGTATGGAAACTAAAGAGGGCTGAATAACAATAAGGCAACTCCACAGGTAAACGACTAAACAAAACAAAAAATGAAAATCACGAAACTGAATTACTTCAGCGAGTACGACAAGCTGAGTATCGAGCATAGATCAGAGGCTTTGTCCAAGTCACATGCGTTTCTTAATAAACACACCAATGGAGGTAAGGACTGGACGAAGCTGAACAGCAACCCGAATTTGATGGACTTGGCTGATAAGCAGTTTGAATTACTCGAACGCCTCATCCAAAAGCACGGCGAAATCCCAAAATCGAAATCTCCAGCTCCGGCGCGAACCAAAGCACCAGAGAGAGTCAAACCTGCAAAGGCAGCCAAAGCTGAAATGAAAGTTCACCCTGTGCGTGAAACCGCCAAACGAGTAATGAAGCAAAGTGGCAAGATTGCGTCCGGTTCTCCAGTGGAGACTGTTGATCCGCATCTTGTGATTCTCACACGATACAGTCGCATGAATGGTAAGACGGTTCCAAAAGATCGCGTCACTGGACTTGCGCGGCTTCTTGTGAAACAGGTCGAAGCACGGATTTTACGCAAGGCGTCACCTTACTCTAAACTGATCGAACAGATGCGTGAGCATCTTTTTGAAATACTTGATAAAAGCAAGGGAGCGAATGTACGTGTATCCATTCTCGAAAAGACTTTTAATGCAATCGCAAAAGCTATTGCTGATCAGCACCAGATGAAATCGGTTCAGCTTCTCCGGCGCTACGCAGGCATGGCTGGCCGTACAACAACCATTGACAAAGCGAAACGGCTATATAATGCAATGGTTACTGCCATCGAAAAGGAACAGGTTCCGCAGGACGACCGCTACTTTGAACGGATAATTGAAGTATCACGGCTTCTGAAGTCATACGTCGAACGAGGGAACGAAAGCAAACAGCTTCCATTGCTTCCGGCAGAACTTTCAGGAATACTTGGGTGCGGTTGTGAGACTGACAATGATGAATTGAATGGCGTTCCCGAAGTCGAAGATGATGATGAAGAATTCGAGGATGATGAACAGGATGATGAAGTCGAAGACGATGTGCCGCAATCCAAATCGGAAATACCAATATGCAGCACGGATTTCATGCACAAAAAATTTGCACGTTATCCAATACAGGAACCCTGGGTGAAAATATTCGGACAAGTCGAACCCGGTAAGCATACCATCATTTACGCAAAAGAGAAGCTCGGCAAAACAACGGCAATGGTTGACTTCGCCGGTTACCTGTCACGTCATCATGGTCCGGTTCTATTTGTACAGAAAGAGGAGGAACTTTCCGGCACCTTCCAGGACAAACTAGAGCAGACCCGTGCTGCCAACCCAAACCTGTTTCTTGCTGAAGATCTCCCGCCTGAAGATGAATTACGGCAGTACAAATTCGTTATTCTTGACAGCGTAACACGCTTGAACCTTTCTCCGAAACAACTGCGTTCCCTGCAAAAGCGTCTTGGAAAGGATACGACGATATTTGCGATTACCCATGCCACAAAAGACGGAAAGCATCGTGGAGGAAACGACTATGTGCATGATGCAGCGCAGATCGTAACCTTTCCGGAATTCGGGGCTGCACACGGACATGGACGCTTCAAAGGATCAACAGGGGAACTAATACGATTCACCGATCCGAGAGAATAAGGAACCCCGTCTAGGTTCACGAAAGCCATCCAATCAGGATGGCTTTTCTTTTTCTATACCGATTATGTGCCGTCCTACCCTTCGTAGGTATTCATCATACTCCTCGGTTTCCCGAATGTAGAGATCATTGTCGTGGAAACATCGCTTGCAGAAATACAGGTTAGTGATCTCCCCTCCTACAATTGCAGTCATCGACATGTGATAGTAATTCTCATCCGTTAAGGACTTCCCGCACCATACGCAATGATGGACTTTTCGTTGCAACAAATCTTCGAACACAAAGCAAAGATGACAATTATTGACAAAAAATGACAGAATCCAAAGTCTCCGGTTTGGCATGTTAATCCACTGCAAATCAAATTTTTATTTCGACTGCGCGGACAGAGCCATTTACAAAAAATGACAAAAATTGACAGGAAAAGTCTCTGACGTCATATACGTTTCGCGTACAAAATGAACGCTTTTACACATCGCTGAAACCCGCGTCAATATTGAGAAAAATAGTAGTTGACCCGCCGGAGTACCTGCAAATTCAAGAAAAGTTCCTACTACCACGTTATTGATTAATTTCGCAATGTGATTTACTTAGATAACAACGCGACCACCAGGATTGATCCAAGAGTTCTTGACGCAATGATGCCGTTTTTAGGTGATACATACGCTAATGCGTCAAGTACACATAAATTTGGGTTGACCGCGCACAATGCAGTTAATGATGCGAGAAAGGTCATCTGTAATCTTATTGGCTGTGAGACTCACGAGTTATTTTTTACTTCAGGATCGACTGAAGCTATTAACTTGATTTTAAAAGGGCTTTGGGCTTCTAACCCGGAAAGAAAAGAAATAATCACACTTCGCACTGAACACTCTGCTGTCTTAGATACTTGCAATGCTCTGGAATTAGCTGGAGCAAAAATCACATTCGTACCGGTGGATCGGGAAGGACTAATTGACCTTGACTTTCTTGCAAATGCAGTTACATCAGCAACCTTATTGGTTTCAGTAATGTATGTGAACAATGAAACAGGAGTAATTCAACCACTTCAACAAGTGTCTGAAATTGCACACAAAGCTGGTGCTTTTTTTATGTCAGACGCAACCCAAGCGGTCGGAAAGATTCCATGTAAGGTTGATGAACTAGGGATTGATCTGATGTGCATTTCGGGACATAAGTTCTACGGACCGAAGGGCATTGGCGGCGTCTTTGTTCGCCAACGCCGACCGTTCAGAGCAAAATTGCTTCCTTTGATTCATGGTGGCGGACACGAAAGGGGAATGAGAAGCGGAACGCTAAATGTGCCAGGAATAATTGGGTTGGGAAAAGCTGCGGAATTAGCACATTCTGAAATGACTAAAGATCAAAAAAGAATTCTCCCTTTGCGTGATTTTCTGGAATCGGAGTTATTGAAAATTGAAGGTACTGCCATAAATGGTTCAGCCACAAATAGAATTTATAGCACGTCTAACATTTGTTTCACAGGTATTGATAGTGATGCTTTAATTATGGGCCTTGAAGACATCGCTGTTTCAAATGGCTCTGCATGTACTGCCAATTCAATAGAGCCTTCCCATGTTTTGCTTGCTATGGGACAGAGCGAAGACCAGGCGTTTTCTGCTATTAGATTTAGTCTAGGTCGGTTCAATAATTCCGATGAAGTAGGACAGATTCTTCAGGCGGTTAAAAGTGAAGTTACAAGAATTCGGGTACTAACGGATCAAAGCAATTACTGATTTATTAGCGCAAACTTATTCCCACCGACTTTACGATAATATTTGACCCTACCCGATTCCTTAATAGCAACGTCTTCACAATGACGGCGAATTTGTGTTGAGACAACACTTACTGGATTTTTTGCCTTAAAATGGTACAGTTGAAGCTCCGTAATCTTGCTGAATATTTCCTTTGCAGAAAGGGGTTTTGACTCCAGTTTCATTACTTTCTGTATTGCATCGTCTATTGTCATTTTTTTGAAGTATATGAAGTATTGCTAACTAAAGCCATCCGAGCTTTTTTAATTGTTCTTCGTATTCCGCTAAATGACTCTGCACCATATCCTCTTCATCAAATTTCTCTCGCATTTCAGGAGCTATTTCATTATCAGCGGGTAAGTATGCGACCAATGCCTCCTCGGTGATGTTAATGAGTTTGGAGTAAAATTCTTCATAGGACGAACAGATTACAGGGGTTTCATAATTGCTGTTGATATAAAGATCAATTGTATTCGATTCATAGTTCCATTTTGCTTTTTCTAAAGCATTAATAAGAGCTTTTTCCGCTTCTTCTTCCCAAATCCATTTCTCAATTGACTGAGTAGGAGTATTGGCAATCAATGCTTCATAAATAGGTAGATCTGTCTTCTTAACTTTCGTTTTTTCGATGAGGCCAGAGGCTAATCCAATAGTGTTTCGTACGCGTGAACGACCTATTCCAGAGGCCTGGAAGAAACTATTGGCAAAATCAACATCAGTGGCTTTTGAAACATAATTTTCAAAGTCTATTTCGTTTGGTGATTGTGTGTTTTCTTTTTTTAAGATCAATTTGAGTAAATCAAATGAACCTTGGATGCCTACTGTTTTGTTTATGTAAGATGATCCCGACGCTTTTGCCCACAGATATTTAGAAACCGCATTAAAATATTTCGTGATAGTGCTATAAATAACTTGATCCTTCCCTTCAAGAAATAAACCTCTTAACGGTGAGTAATCTCTCACGTCGGCTATCATCGACCTACTTCGGCCAGATAAGACTGGTTTCTGCTGCATATCTATTCTATCTCGTTTAGGGTTGCTTGAAATCAAAAGAATAATCCCGTCAACGATTGTAGCCGTGGAAACCACCCAATATCCTTCTTGCCCATCAGGAAATAGACTTTCAGGATTCAGTGGCGCAACTTTTATATGTTTATGAAAAGGTGAATTTTCTGAATCTATATTCAATTTGCGCGAAAGGAATACTGCAAATTTTTCGGGTGTCCAAGCCTTTTCGGATTCGTCTTCAACATTAAATCCAAACTGTTCTAAAGCTAAACTTCGATCAACACGCTTTTGGTTTGAGTTGATTGTTGCAAACAAAAATGCCTGATATGAATTAGGTAAATCAAAATATACTGAACAGACAAGTTGTAATCCAGTAAACCGCTCTGTTTTGGTCACGTAATCAAAAGCCTTTAATCTGTGCTGACCATCAATGATCGCAGCTAACTTTGTCTGTCGTGGAATCGTAATTGTACAGATACCACTTGGGTTTTCTTCAACTCTCCATCTTTCAGATTCGTCCTTCGATATTTCACCAAGCTCAGTGTAATTCGCGGCTAGGATTATTGAGTTTGGAAAGGCCATCTCAACTGATTCAATATATTTGGCAATTTCCTTCAGTCTTTTCACGTCTTTATCTCGTTGACTGCCTCTAACCTTGCCTTTTGAATCAATGTATTTCATTGGTTCCGAAAAAGAAACGGACCGCAGTTTTTCAGGATCAATTGTGATTACATAAAAGTTGCCCAAAGGTTGCTCCACCTTTAGTGCTGGAAGCACAAGAAAAGGTTGTAAGTTATCCATTTGCTAAAGGGTTTTCAGGATTACCGCCCATTGTTGCCGAAGGATCGAAACTTGGATTCCTGTAATTTACAATCCACCACATCGCATAGGCTATTCCTACACCCAAAATTAACTCCCAAATTACCTCATTTCCGATGGATTGAAAGACGATATAGAGTATTCTCGCGGATGCTCCAATTACAACGATACCAATAAACACAAGGATCAAAATTTTGAGCTTCTTCGCAGGATCATCCTTATCCATTAGTTTGAGAAAAAAATCGAGAGCTGCCGAAAAGAAAATCGCGAGAAAATAAGTTACAATATTCTGAACCATAGCTTGCGAATTGTGGTCGCCATCCTTTGCGCCTTCGATAATATACGGCAACCACACACCAATTGATGAGAAAAAAATAATTGCAAGGAAGAAGTAGAAGATTACTGTTGCTATTCTCATGTCAAACTTATTTTAGCTCGTAGAACTGACTAATCTTGAACAGTTCTATTTTTTTGAACTCTTTCATATTGGTAACGGCTTGCCCCTTTGCAATCTGTTCCATACTACGTGCAAGCGGTTGAATTTCTTTTTCTCCTAGACCAAGAAATTTCAGCATACTCTTCATATTGGTTTTGTCCTTTATGTCCAACAAAAAAGCAGTCTCGCACATGGAAGAAAAATCAAAAGACGGTTGATTGAATTCTGAAATCCCCTGAGATACGAGAATAACAGAGACCCCTTTTGAACGAATCTCGCGAAGCATTTTTTCCAGAATTTCCTGAGACTTCTTTTCTCTGAATATTGTGTGAGCTTCATCAATAAGGAGAACGTAACGCATAGATTGAACAGTATTTTCAACCGGAGCGTTCTCCATATTCATAAATACATTGTAGATGTAATTAATTATCAGAAATGTACTTGTGAAACGGATGTAGTCTGGCATATCACCAGATAGGCTGAGGTAATAGTTTTTGTTCAAGAAAGAGCTATCTGGGTTAACCTCGTAACTAAATGGCTGAAGTTCGGCCATGCTACTCAGAAACTCATGCAATCTGCTTCGCTTACCGCCGTCAAGATTTCGCACTTGGTCGTAAATATCCTCGAATGTTGGATAGCTACCAGATTTCATTTCATCGAAGGCCATCCGTGTTGCATCCTTCAAGGTTTGTTCTTGCACTTTGCCGAGGTTAGTGTACTTGGTAACTATATCGACAAATTTATTTATGCCCATTGCCCTGGACTTTGCATTGACGTTATCAATAAACGATAACGGGTGTAACGGGAATGAAATTTCAGGGGCATTGATATAATTCGCTTTTGTGGAATTGAAAAAAGGTTTGAGATTTTTCTCATCTTCCTTTTTAAGTCCTTTGAAGTCTAGGTAAATAAAATTCACACTTCCATTGGCCTCGTCCGCAATTTGCTTCAGAAGACTCAAGGCAAACTGTGTCTTTCCCGTTCCAGAGTTCCCCGCAACGGCGATATGCTGGTTGTTGTGAACGCTGGTGTTGTTCAGATTTAGCACAATCTCTTCGCCAGTTTTATTTTGTCCTACCTTGACTGTTATTTCTCCTGAAAAACTACCCTTCACAATATTTTGGCTTGAGTTCTTAACCATGCCAAATGCTGTTTCAGCTTCTTCAAGCGAAGTGATCCCACGCTCTACATTGTCAATAAGAAAATCAAGTCCCGTGTAATTTTTATTGTTCTCAAAAAGTTTATTGACAAGATCCAAGCCATGATCTATGTGCATTTTCATGTATTTGGGAATGTCTTTATTGGTCTTGTTGATTTGGTAATGCTGACAAATAAGGGAGATGTAAAACTCCTTATACTTTCCAAGAAGAATATCTTCTTTGTATTCCTTCCCTTTGGAATCTTTCAGGTCTCTAACAATATCGAGCTTCGTTTTTGAATTCAGAGAATAAGCCAAGGCTATGCGAGAAATAACGTTTTCGTGATTCAATCGCATTCTCCGAGTAAGCTCCTGAACAATTTGCTTGTTGGCTTCGGAAGTCCGAATGTTAATCTGCATTTCTATAAAGTTTTTTGTACGTTCTGAATAAGTTCTCCGGCTCCACCGTCATAAATTCCGAAGCGTCCTCATTCGTATTCGTAATCAAATAAGATTGATTGATACGCGGCAGGATGATACTATATTCATCCTGGGTCATTTCCTTATTTATGAGGGGGAAGATGATGACTTGTTCTGAAACGCGAGGGTAGAAATTTCGCACGATATTCTCGGCGTGATCGTCGTCAAATTTTTGCATCGGACTGTCAATGAAGACCGGAAAATCAATGTCTGATTCTTCAACCAGCCCCATCAGAAGTGATGTAGCATACATTTGTTGTTCTCCTTTTGAAAGAGCTTCCTTACGAATGATTTCATCCCTTGAATTGTAGAGATTGATTTCCATGTCATCCCCAATGAACTGAACTTCCACTCTTTTGATGAAGTTCTTCTTGTGCATTAGGGATTTAAGTGATTTCAGAATTTCTTCCTCCAGGGACTTCTTCTTCTGCTCCTTAAACGTCTTAATAAAATTGGCCAAAGTCCCTATGAGGTTCGTTGCTGTTTCGTCTTTCTCCTTATTTTTCTGCGAAACCTCTATACGCTCTTGCAATTCACTGAGCTGCTTGTCCTTTTGTACTTTCTCCTGCTTCTTTGAACCAATTGTCAGCGAAGCTGTATTGACTTTGATTTCAAGACCTTGAATTTCCAGGTCAATTTGAGCCTTCGCCGCCCTGTCCTGGGCAACAATCGGATCTTCAGTTTTTGATTCCGCGTCTTTAATTTTTCTGCGGATTGAATTCAGTTCAGAGTTTACCTTTTGATAATCCTCGTTGAGCGTCTTAAACTGTTTACCAAAAGAATATTTTAGATGGTCAACTAATGAGTTGAACTCTGTCAACTGATTATCCGTGAAATAGTGCAATTGAGTAGCGCCATTTGGCACGGATTCAATGTCAGAGAAGAAATGCTTCTTAATTACATCCTGGATTTTCTTGTTATAGAAATCTATTACGCGGTAATCAAAAACTATGTCGGTATTCTTTTGTTCCGAAATGAGATCATTAAGGACAAGACCGATTTTACGTTCAACATCCTCATTCTGAAATTTAGCACGCTCAACTTTTTGTTCTAGTGCCAATTGCTCTTTAATATTTACGAGCAACGTACCTGCAATTGCGAATGGAACTTCGTCGTAGGACAGTTTCAATTCTTCCTGGATACCTGATAAGCGATTTGTCAAATTTTGTTCACGTTCCCGAAGTTCCTTGAGTTCATCTTCGGTTATGACACTTCCGGCGCGAATGAGTTTTGTGAGATATTCCTCCGATTTAATTTTCTTATCGCGCTTCTGACCCTCATAGTCATCTATATCCTCATCAAGTTTTTGAATATCCAGTTCGATATTGCTAATGTCATTTTGGAGATCGTTTAATTTCTGTCTCTCCTGTACAGATGCGGACTCTTTTCTTAATGAAGCACGAAATTCATCAAGCTCATTTTTCATGTCCTCGTACTTCTTAATACCGAGTACCTCAGAATATGCACTGCTCAATTTTCTTCGTTGTTCAGCGGTATTAATTTCCGCCAGCGAAACTATTTTTTCAGCGTCAAAGAAGAAAAACTTTGCAATCTCCTTTGGAAGAATGTAATCACGAATGAACATTTCCGCGCCTACCATTTTTGCAAGTTCATTCTCTTTACCATCAACTAAGATGTTCAATTCATCATTATTCGTTCCAGTATCATTACTACGAACTATCTGAATTTCATTTGCAGTAATTCCTTGAATGTTGGCATGAGAGAACGTAATTGAAACGGAAAAGCGACGATTCCCTTCTTGCTTGGAAAGCCTATTTAAGCTATTGGTGATATACTTTTGGTAGCCTCCAGCATCAGTAATTTCCTTTCTGTACAAGTCGTCAACATCTTCCATTTGACGACCATATAAACACCAAACAAGTCCCATTAAAAAAGTGGTTTTACCGAAACCGTTCTTGCCACTGACAATAACAAGATTTCGCCCTTTCGTAGTGGTAAGGTCGATCAGATTACTCCCGTAGTAAATTCGGAAGTTATCAAACTCAATCTGCTTTATTTTCATTTCTTGGAAATGGAGGAAGGTTTGGCTTCAACAAAGTTTGTGATACGTTGTTCAATATCATTTTGAAGCCCGCGTTTCTTTAACATCAGCGTTTTTGTTTTATGCAGTTTCAGCAAGTCCTGCAAAAGATTGAATTCCGCATCGGACTTGCAGCTTTCCTTCAGAAGGTCCTCCTCCTGGCGAATTTTTTCTTCTTGTTTACTCATATTGACACCGCTGTTATAGATGTTATTGTAAATGTCTGATACACGGTAGTTGAAAATTCCATCTCGATACCAGGTTATTTGAATTGCAACTAATTCCTGTGGATTGATTAAGGTAATGTCGCCCTGACCTTCCTGAATTTCCTTCTGCGCCTTTAATACCCTTTCAAGCATCTCGGCACGGTACTGAGGGAAGTACGGCCCGTGTGCATTTTCTTTTGTCTCTCCATTTCGTCGCTGTTTTTGACGATAGGTAGCTGGATTCTCTTTTGTGTAAACAAGCCAATCACGGAATTCAACCAAAGGAAGCATCCATTCTTCGCCATTCTCAATAAGCCCTTCCATTGACTTATCCTTCTTAACCACGGTACAAACCCAACATCCAAATCTGCTGTTGCCGCAGCTTGGTGTGGTTTTATCTATAACAAGCGGACAATCCCCGCCATTTGCGTTTTTATATAAAGCGACTAATTCCTTATGCGTTCCACCCCAGGGTGCTCTTGCTTGCATTAAGTATTGCCAAAGCTCATTTGTTTTTACATCCTTTATTGCCGCAAATACCCAGGCATTCGGCAATACGTGTCTGCGCAAACGTTTACCCTTTCTTTCGTATGAGTTCATTGATGCGGCACGTTTTTTACTTTCATCTGACCGCGTTCCCAACAGAATAATTGCCTCTCCATGCTTATTAATTTTCTCAAGAATAAACCGGCTTGTAGGGTTTATCTTCAACCTTTCGGTACACCAACGAAAAACACTTCCCGGTGCAGGATAACCCTTACCAATTAAGTTAACCCAAAAGGTATCCTCTAATGATGGGGTAGTCTGGGCCACTCTCACTGGCATATCCTGATCGACGGCGGCTTGTTGAACTTTTTTAAGAGTTCGTTCAATAAAATCAACAATCCGGGGATTTTCTACTAAAGTATCATTGCAGACTACCCAAATGTCTCTACTGTGACGTATCTCTCGTGGAAGAGCCTTAACTGCATTCCACACAACTTGCAATAATAGGGTAGAGTCTTTCCCACCACTAAAACCAATTATCCACGGGCGGTTTTCGTCTTCATCTAAAAACTGATCTCGGATCTCTGACTCAATCCAGGTAACATCAAGCATGATAGGTTTTTTGGAACAAAGCAAAGATATTCTTTATGGTCATCCATAAGACATCTTACTTAAATCCAATTGGGATATTAACGTCTATACCGTTTATCAAAACCCTCACTGAAGAATTCCTCTAGCGAAATTCCAAGAGCATCACAGATGCGCACTATGTTAGATAGCTTAATGTCGGCTCCCAGTTCCCAGGAGCCAAAACGTCGAACATTAAACCCATTCTCATACGCGAATCCGAGCTGGCTGCTGTGTCCTGCTTTCTTCCGTAATGTCTTTAGGCGCTTGCCAAAATGTTTCCCGGCTAGTTCACCTTTGGAGACTGATTTCTTGTTTGTGACACTCTTCTTTTTCACGCCACAAGTAAACGGTGTCTCGTAATAAATAACAACGTAGCTAAATAGCAGGTACTATATTGCGTTTTATGCTCGTATTATGCCCGTATTTATACCCTAATTATACCCGGAAAACTAAAGTAATATCTTGATTATTAATTGTTTAGGTATGAATGTCCTGAAGGTTAGGGCTAGTGAAAAAATAATCGTCTGTAAATCAATCTGTTATAGAGGTAAGAGTCAATGAGTTATGACGAACGATAAATAACGGCACTTGCAAATACCATATTAACCATTGAGAATCAACTAAATCTGTATTTCAGAATGTCCGAAATGGTTGTTTTTTTGAAAAAAAATTTATTTTGAAACCGGTTTGCGTTGCCCTTAATTTACGCTCGTTGATTTAAACCTCATCAAAATATTTAAAAAATGAATGCCCACCCCACATGGCAGTAGGCATTCAGGTTGGTTGATAGAAAACAGTTCTCTGGGAACTATTCTATCAGAAGTCGTTGCCTATCGTGG
The DNA here is from genome assembly GCA_966211705.1 of uncultured Chryseobacterium sp. Lineage (GTDB taxonomy): Bacteria > Bacteroidota > Bacteroidia > Palsa-965 > Palsa-965. The sequence goes on along the minus strand of CBIHOC010000002.1, from coordinate 57,461 downwards.
TAACGATAGAAACAATCAACTTGATGATGAATGTCAAGCAGTCCATAAGTGGTTTTTTTGAGTTAGTATTTCTCAAAAATCACCAGTCAGAAGTGCGTTTGTTTTAAGAAATGCGATAAAATCAGACAATCTCAGAACTTGCAGAATATCAGTACAATAGGGGGAAATGGAAACACTAAATACGATACTTGAGATCATTTCCAGGATGACTGAAGAAGAAATCAGTTCAACCAGGTGTTATCTCACCATATTTAATCCGCGAAAAAAAAAGAGCCATAGTCTTACGCTCTTCGACATTTTATCCGCCAAGCGTGGAGAAAATGAAGCTCCTCCCGATAGGGAACAACTGGAGAACATACTTTATGGAAAACAGAATCCGGCAACCTTCAGTCGCTTAGTTCTCCGGTTAAAAGACAAAATCCTTGAAGCGTTGATTATTGACATCAACGTTAACAGGGAAGGAGTTTACGACGAAAGAGCAAAGACGACGATGGAAATTCGCAAGAACATTTCGCAAGTTCAAATACTGCGGGGTCGTGGGTTGCTTGATCTTACACAGTCGATGTTAGAGAAAATAATCACACAAGCCAAGAAGTATGAAATCTATGAGGAACTGTTGCTGGCTCTTCGATTGTTGATTGAGCATCACACCATAGATCAAGGAGACAAACATTTTCAAAAACTTCTGAATGATTACAAACATTATGATGAGGCTAAGAATGCAGTTCTAAGAGCTGAAGTAAATCATGGTCGGGTAAATGCAGAACTGGATTATAGAACAGGACAGAATGCTAAAGCGGAGTGGCTACAAGAAATTCTCGATGAAATGCTTACTGACTACAAAAACACATCAGCTTCTGTGGTCGGGCATCACTACTATTTCATCGAAGCTCAATGCTATCAACTATTGGGAGATTACAAAAGTGCAAGACAAGCTCTGAAGGATAATTTTCGATTACTAGAAGCAAGTCCTGCAATTTCTACTAAACTGAGAAAGGGGAATATTCTGTTGAACATCGCAGAAAATGACCTTTATCTTCATAATTTTCTCAGAGGCTATACCACAGCTTGTAGCAGTATGGCATTTTTCAAACCCACAAGTTTTGGCCAGACGCAAAGTATAGAAATTATGTTCTATGCTCAATTCTTCATGGGGAATTATGGAACGGCACGAGAGATTATACTTCAACTGTTGCCGGACATTGAGCAAGCAACCGGTACATCATATCGTATGGGTAAGAGACTATACTTGTTAGCGAATGCAAGTTTCATGCTCGATGATTTTTCAATAGCCCACAAACTCACTAGCTTAATCAATCCTATTGAAAATGATAAAGAAGGCTGGAACATTGGGATAAGAATACTTTCAATTATATCACTCATCGAAGTGCAACAACTTGACGATGCAACTGCAAAGATCGCTGCTCTGAGAGAGTTTTTGCAGTCCCTTGATAAAGCGACCGTTCCTGAACGACTACGAACTATTTATACCATACTCCAGAAACTCAGCAGCATCGGTTTTGATTTCAAAGCTGTGTATCAAAGGGAAAAGGAAAATATAGACCTCTTGGGTAAAATGAAATGGCTCCCTCGCTCACCTGAAATGATAATTTTCGATCAGTGGTTGTTTGCTAAGGTATCAAAGCAAAAGTTTGTTCAGAAAATTCCGGAATATCAATCCGAAGTCACCATAAAGAGAAAACCAATTACGATTAAGTCAGGATGAACAGTTTCCCCCCTCTGTTCAGCGGGGCAGCGGGAATTCCGTTGCTCCGCCCCTTGATTACAGTGAGTGAAATGTGTCCGCGTTTTGTCGGACTTGTATAATGAAGAGGTAAGTGCGTTCGTTTTTGAACGCTTGCCATATATACATTGCAGAGACTGCAACTGCAAATTCATTAAAATACGCCATCTCCAATGTGAGGGATGTGTGTTGGTGCTGCAATGACAAATTGTTTAAACCGAATTAAAAATTGGGATCACAACCCATTGCGGAACTGAACTCTCAACAGATTAACAATTAGTTAGAATACTAACAACAAACAACCCAATCAAATGAAAAACACACAACATTATTACAAGAAGCAAAAAGGCCTTCTGATCCGTAGGATATTTCCTGCAATCATTGCGCTTTTGATTCCCTTGTTCGGGTATTCCCAAACCACGCAATCCCAGGTAGCGGAGCAATGGACTGTTACCACAGGTTCACAAAACAGTTTCCAACGTTCGATTGTTAGAACTGCTACCCTCGGAGGCCAGGTTTATACGTTCGTTGCAGGAGCTACTGTTAACGCAAACGGCGACTACGATATGCTCGTGGAAAAGTTCTATCCCGGCGGCGGTTTAATGTGGGCGCAGTCCTACGATTATTCAGGCGGGGATGACGTAGCAACTGATGTACGAATAGCCGCAAATGGAGACGTTTATATCTGCGGTTCTTATTTCAAAGATGCAACCGACAGCAGTAATGCAATCATTATCCGATACGATGCAAACGGCAACCAGCTTGCGTTAAAATCCTACAATGGCGCAGGTTCACGTAATGACGGATTCGCAGCACTTCTAGTTAGCGCAACATCGGTCGTGGCGGTCGGCACAACCTGGACGGGATCAACAAATACGTATGACATGCTGACTATGCGTATGGACACGTCTCTAGCGACGACGAACTGGACGACGACCTATGACAATTCAAACATGATGGATGGTGCAATCAGTCTCACATCAAAGAGCGGGGCAATTTTTGTTACCGGGGCTTCGCAAACGGCCAGCACAACTTACAAAATTGCTACATGGAAACTTGATCCGTCAACCGGGTCGATTACCAGCACGACACTTTCATCCGGTACGGCGTTCGGTTTTGACAAAGTAACGGCTATTGCTGAGGATGCTAATGGCAATGTCTATATCTGCGGAGCCGAACTCAATGTCAGCACAGGATTCGATTATAAGATTATCAAGTATAATTCAAGTCTTGCAGTTGTTTGGGCGGCCAATTACACCGGGGCGGGTGGTTCACTTGATGATGTAGCAACCGGCTTGTCTATTGATTCGCTAGGCAACGTAATCGTTACCGGATATACAAATACATCAACGCAGGGAAGGAACTACGCGACCATCAAATACAACAGCTCAGGTTCGCAGCAATGGGTAGCGACGTACAATGGAGTTGCGAACGGCAACGATTCGGCAACGGCTATTGTAACCAAAGGGACGGATATTTATGTGACTGGGATCACGCACAACGGCGGGAACTACGACTACCTAACGATTAAATATAATACATCAGGTACGCAGCTTTGGGAAATTCCGTGGAACTCTACGCCGAATATGACCGATGTTGCTACCGATATTGCTATCGACACAGTTGGTGCAGTAGTGGTGACTGGACAGACAAAAATTCCAGGAGCAACTTCATACGTTACGATCAAATATTGGCAGGGAACAGTTATCGTACCGCCCGACACGGCTGCGGCTGGACCTCGAATTTTTGAGTTTACTGAGAACCGCGGCCAGCTCCGCACACTTTCCGGTACGTCCGATTCCAAAGCACAGTATTACAACCAATCTACAACGCCGCAGGTATATTTTCAGGACGGTACAAAACTATCGTGGCTGCTCACTAAAATTGATACGCTCGTGAGCACAACGGACAGCATTGCACAGGTCGATATGTATTTTGCCAATGCAAATAGCGTTCAGGCGTATGCGGTCAATCCGGGCGAAGACTATTGCGCCTATTATCTTTCTCACTTGTCCGATCCGGCTGTCAGGATTCAGAATTTCAACCAGGTAATTTATCCTGAGATATACAGCGGCATTGACTTTGAATCCGGCAGCCACGAAGGAGGCATAAAATATTCTTTCATCGTGAAACCCGGTGGCGATCCGACTGATGTTGATTTTTATTTTGGCGGTGCATCTTCCGTAGCAATGAACGGAAACAATGTGCGTATCACCACAGCACTCGGTTATATCGACTTGCCGCAAGCCTCAGCGTTTCAAATTGATGGTTCCGGAAATTTCAGTTCCCTCGGCTGGCAGCCAACATATACAATTACCAGCGGTCATGTCACGTTTACAAACCTCGGCACATACGATAACTCAATTCCTTTGGTTTTTGTTTTTCGTTTGGGATCAACAAATCCAACATCAGCAGCAAACGGAAATCTTGAATTTTGTTCTTACGGTGGAACACCAAACGATGACTATTACTTTGATGCCTGTGCCGTTGAATTTGGAGAAATTGCTGTGGGACTATCAATGGCTAACGGATTTCCCGGCTCACAAGGAAATTACGGCGGGTCGTATGGAGGAGGTCAAGATGGAATAATTATTTACTACCAAAACGACAGCCTTGCTTTCCGATCTTATATAGGCGGTGCAGGAGCAGATGTAATTAATGCAGTCGCCCTTCATGGAAACCTGACGGTTGACCATCGTGTGTACTTTGCCGGTGGATCAGGCAGCAGCGGATTGCCGACCGAAGGTAGTGGCCCTCAATATGTACAGTCATTGAGCGGTTCAAACGACGCAATAATTGGTGAAATTTATATTGATAATCAGTTTCCAATGCCGTGGTTTACATACTTCGGCGGCAGCACGGGGTACGAAACAATCAACGACATATTTTGGGATAGTGGCAATTTGTATTTCACAGGCGAGGGCGTTACTTCAACGCCTCTTGCTACTGAAACGGGTGCATCGAATTATTCAACTGGTAAAACGCTTATCGGAAAATTTAATAGCAATGATTCGCTTGTTTGGTCAACACGTTTCGGGTCGGGTGCAGGCAATTCCATCTATCGCCGTAATAACGCGTTGGTAGTAGCTGGAAAAATCAGTTCATCACAAACAGATTTACCGATCATTGTTCCTTCGGGCTTTCCATATTCTGTTTCTAGCGGTGCCGGAAGCACGGATGCTTTCATCGCACGTTTTGATGGGAACGATACCGCAACATGGTCAACCTATTACGGTGGATCTAGCGGCGATATAGCCGAAGGCGTTGCAATAGATGAGAACAATGATATATACGTTTGCGGATCAACAGGCAGCACCAATTTCCCTTTCCTGTGGCAGGGAACTACAAACGGCTACATGGATAGCACTATATGGGGTAGCAGCGACGCGTTCATGCTCAAATTTAATTCGGGCGGACAACGGTATTGGGCAAGTCTTCACGGCGGACAATTCGGAGAAACGTTTTACGAGGTCGTAATAGACACGCTGAACAACGCCTACTTTTTGGGAGTAACTGGTAGCCACAATATGACGCCGTATAATGGAGGTACAACCCTTTATAATCAGGGAACCATCGGCGATAACCTGCTTAACTCAGCCTATGGGGATGGTATGATTCTCATGGTAGATGACGCGCTCGACACAAAATGGTGTACGTACTTTGGCGGCAACAAGGTTGACGCGATTTATGGAGGTTCAATAAATGCGCAATACCCGGATAAAATGATTGCTTGTGGTGGCGCGGTGTCCGATGCGAATTTCCCGTGGTACGGTTCGGGTGCAATTTCAACGAACGCCGGGATTAACACGTTTGACGCATGGGAAGCCCGTTTCGATCTGAGTAATATCAATGTAGTTGGGTTTCAGGAGCAGCAACCGGTTTCTGACGGGAACATGGTTATTTATCCGTCTCCCGGTGATGGAAATGTTACGGTGCAGGTATCGACAACCGAACAACCTCAATCGCTTATGATTTACAACTCGGTGGGACAACTCGTGTACTTTATTAATGCCCCTGAAACCGATGCAAGCGGCAAGATCAGCCTAAACCTTAGTATGTTGGGTGAAGGCATCTATTTCTTAAATTTACAATACGCCGATACTGTAGAATCGGAGAAATTCTCGATCATTCGATGAAAAAACTTCATCTCATAGCGGCAATACTCGTGTGTCACTGTCTCTCTGGGCAGAACTGGGAATACTTACCTGGCGTTTGGTATTATGGAATCCAAGACTTTTATGAGGATACCACCAATAACAGACTAATAGCTTATGGTGGATTCGATTCAGTTGGTACCATAAGAGCATCGGGTATTGCCGCGTGGGATGGGGATTCATGGAGCACGTTACCGGGAATGCCAACGCTTGCCTCTAATCAAAGCATGGGCGTTAATACTCTTGTTAAATACAATGGTGATTTATACATGGGTTGTAGCGTAGAAAGCTGGGCGCAGGGGGTTGGTTATCTTGCTCGCTATAATGGAACATCGTTTGATTCTGTTGCGCGTTTTGCAACAGGTGTACCAGATCCGTTGTTTGAGTATCAGGGCGATCTTATAGCTGTCACGCATTGGCCTAACGATACTGTAAACGGTGTGCCTTTTACTGGAGTTGCAAGATGGGATGGTACTACGTGGTCAGATATGGGGCAAGGAGCTTTCACAGCGAGTATTATAGACGGCTTGGCTTATAATGGGGAGATTTATGTTTGTCAGTTGGGTCGCGTTCTCCGGTACTCAAATGGATCGTGGCAACAGGTTGGACAAATGTTTGGAGGAGTTATTATTGATCTCTGCGTGTATAATGGAGAACTTTATGCTGGAAGTTATAACAATCAAACCTCGTCACCTACGAATGCGTTAATGAAACTTGACACCATCACCGATACATGGATAATGTTCGGTGGCGGTTTGTCTTCATCTATAAACGCAGGCTGGTCGCAGGTAGACCGTATGGTAGTAAGTGACGGCGCGTTGTACGTAGTTGGTGTGTTCGATCATGCAGGAGGTGCCTTATGCCCTGTTGTTGCAAAATGGGACGGTAATACGTGGTGTAGTTTGGGGGTTGATTTGAATACTTACCAATGCCGTTCGATTGGCACGTTTCGCGATACAATTTATGTTTCCACGGGAATTATTTTCGATAATGATTCCAGCGACAATTTTGTAAAATGGATCGGAGGCAATTATTTAGATACTTGTGGAGTGACGGGACTTAATGACCAGCCTTTACCTTTTAACACTTTTAACGTTTATCCTAATCCCGCATCCGGTGAGGTGACGTTTGAAACAACCGGAATAAATGACGGAGTTATCCGGCTATATGACGGCTTAGGCAGGGAGGTGTGGAACCAGTTTATTATCGGATCGCAAACCGTTTTAGATGCTCACGGCTATCCACCGGGAATTTACTTTTACCGCTTAGAACAAAACGGAACAGTTGTGGAATCAGGGAAACTCATCCTCGACTAATTCAGATGCAAAGCAAACTCTACGAAATGTTTGCAATTCCAAAATGGAATTTTACATGGACTTGATGGCTATACACCATGAGAAAATATATTATATCTGTCGCGCTCCTATTTCTTTGTGTGGTCATTCTAAAAGCCAATAGTACGACTACTCGTGGCGGATCGCTTACAATATATTCATCATTTAATACTTGTTCAATCGACGCGCGTGTATTGCTCACTGAATTGCCTTCAACGCTCGATTCAGCATACATAGATTGGGGAGATGGAATGGTTGAACCTATTCCCCTTACCGGTTGGTCTGTTTCCAATGTCAATGGATACTACTTGATTTCACTAAATGCTATTGGACACGGCTATCCCTTCGGCAGTTATACCATCTATTTTTCATGTGGCAAGCGGGTGCCGTGGATACGCAATATGCTGAACAGTGATACCACCACGTTCACTTTATCTTCTTTGATAGTTTTGAATCCCGCTGGACCTACGTACAGCAGCCCTATCAGCGATAGTTTGATCCTTGGAGTTGAAATGGCACTATTGAACGTGAACAGCGTTTCCCCGCTCGTTATGTTTTTTGATACAGATAGCTGCAACTGGAATTTGGTTAACCCAATTAATGCAGTAGGATATATGTATCCCGACATTTCAGGAGGAGGAAATTTTATACTTGATCCCAGTCAAAACTTTTATCAATGGAACCCACAGATTCCTGGTCTTTACACCGTGGCGATTTCGTCTACTAAATATGCCGAAACCAGTCCTGGGTTTTGGGTCGTAACAGGTATAACGACTTGTGAAGTATTAATTGATGCAGGACAAGTTTCCAGCAGTCTACAATTCGAATCGAATTGTTCGGTGAATGTTTTTCCGAATCCTTCAAAAGATTTTATTACGTTTCAATTCTCAGATTATTCGACACCGCACACAGTCATAATCACCGATCAACTCGGACGCAAAATTTGGAACCGACTTATTATCGGTTCGCAAACCGTTGTAGATGTGCATGACTTTCCAGCGGGGATGTACTTTTATCGCTTAGAACAAAACGGAATAGTTGTGGAAACAGGAAAACTCATCCTGGAATAACTCATTTACCCAACGGATTTATCTTACACCTGATGACTTAGTAAGTATGTAAAACAGTTAATGACATTACCCGTTCCACCGCCCGGTGGAACATTTTTAAGAAGGGCATTTATCAGCGGGTGCCCTTCTTTCATTATCGTAATATTCATAATTGAAAAAGGATTATGTTTGCTTTGCTTGCATCATTAAATGGCAAGTTCTTAATGAACTCTCGTGAAATCGGGAAACAAAAATTAGTCATTGTAAAATAGCCCTTATGAATAAACTATCTGCCTGCCTAATCGTACTTATTGTTTCCTGTTTGTTGTTCTCATGCAACGGTGATACTGATAAATTAACGGGAAGATGGGGTTTAGTGAAGCGAATTTCTCCGGAAGGGAACGTGGTCGATAACGATTCTCCGTTCAACTTCATGGAAAATTATGTTGCGGATTTCAATGCTGACGGAAAAACACTATTGCTAGAATATGATTCTAAGGGGTTGAGCAAACGACATGGCACAACGCACAAGGAAAAGCACGGAGAATGGTCGATCATAGAAGGAGAGGAAACAGAATATCCGTATGTACTTACTTTGCGTGTAAATGATGAAGATGGTAGCGTTGAAGAAACAGCGAATAAGGTGCGCACACTTTCTGAAAACGAACTGATCTATCTTGCTCCAGACGGTTTCACCTGGTATTTTGAAAAATAACAACCCCAACACCATGTCTATCTTAAATCCCCAAGTTGCACCTGCTGATATTCTGATCTTGTTCCCGAAATACTTCAAGGAAATGCTTAATCCAGAAGGAACGAATCCAGAGACTGAAAAGAAACAAGCAACGGATCACGCTTCGCAACACCTGGATTCATTTATTGAAACAATTGTTCAGCCTTATTTTGAACATGGCGGTTCAGCAATGGATAATGTTGACTTTGCACGTATCGAAAAAAACTCAGTAAGATTTGTTGCCGATATTTCTTCGACCCTTGCACAAATCAGGAATAAAAATGTCTTGGGCAAATCGGGGTTTTTATGGGTAATGGTTTGGGCTTCGGTAGAGAAGGAATCTCTTGCATCTGGTGACAGGAGATTAGCTGAATTATCCAAACTTAGCTCAAGAGCAATTACTAACACGATTCACGCTATGCTTACAACAAGCACGGCATAATACAAAACTGCAATATGAGCTTTCAAACACCTATTACAATCAGGGAAGCGATTGATAAGATTCACAGTAGAAAATACTTCTTGCCCTCAATTCAAAGAGAGCTTGTTTGGGACATCGAGCGAATGGAAATGCTTTTCGATTCCATTCTTCAAGGGTATCCGATTAATTCTTTTCTGTTGTGGGAGGTGAAGCATGAGAATAGACAGGACTATCAGTTCTATGAATTTATTAAAGATTTTGTTCAGGATATTGACGTGCATAATCCAAAGGCCAACGTTGATACAGCAACAAGTGACATCTGCGCGATCCTTGACGGACAACAACGCTTGACAAGTTTTTATATCGGACTTATGGGTAGTTACAGCTTGCGTCGGTATTATGGACGCAAGGGACGGATTGCCGATTACGACAAATATTTTCTTTACCTAAATCTGTTAAGCGATCCGAGTATCGAGAGCGATGAGAATAAAAAGTACGAATTCAAGTTCATGCAATTGCAGCGTGGAGGTGGACAGGAGGACGGAGAGCATTATTGGTATAAGGTTGCAGACATTCTTAATGTTAAGGAACCAACCGAAATAAATGAGTTTGTACATGGCATTGAAATATCGGACACGAAGCTCGCGTTCAATAATCTCTGGCGATTGTACCAGGCGATCCATCAAACGCCCACAATCAACTACTACCTGGAGAAATCAGATAAACTCGATAAGGTCCTCAATATCTTCATCAGGATTAACAGCGGTGGCATTCAATTGAATTACTCGGATATGCTTCTATCAATTGCAACAGCTCAATGGAAGGATAAGGATGCCCGTGAAGAAATAAATAGACTTTTTGAAGAAATCAAAAACAGCGGCTTTTGGAGTGTAAAAAAAGATTGGATATTAAAAGCGGCTCTCTTTCTTTCTGACATTAAGGATATTCGGTTTAGTGTTGACAACTTCAACAAAGCCAATATGCTGAAGATCGAACAGGAATGGGAAAAAATTAGAAAGACGCTATTAAGAACCATCGAATTAATAAAACGGTTCGGATACGATGAGTCTACTTTATCATCATATAACGCCATCTTGCCAATTGCCTACTACCTCCATAATTATCAAGCCGAAGAAAATTTTGTAACGGCAAACAAATTCAAAGAAAAGCGCAAGGAGATTCATAAATGGCTTTGCAATGCTTCATTGAAAACAACTTTTAGTGGGCAACCTGACAATGTGTTGGTCAAATTCAGGAAGGCACTCCAAGATTTGAAAGATTTCCAATATCAGGGGTTGAAAGATGCCGTTAAGAGTACGAACAAAAACATGACCTTCAACGCGGAAGAAATAGAAGCCTTGTTGAATATTGAATACGGGAAGAAAATGACTTATCCCTTACTTAGTTTGCTCTATGGAAACCCAGACTTTGACACCAAACCTCACTTAGATCATATTCATCCTCCGGGCACAGTCGATCACCAGCCGGAATGGGAAAGTGAATGGTGGCACAAAAATTCAATCGTAAATCTTCAGTTGCTAAACGGAACAGCGAACATTGAAAAGAGTGACAATCCTTTTGATAGTTGGTTTCATAAATATTTCAAAGCAGCAGATGAACAGTACGATTACAAACAGCGCCATTTCATACCTGACGGTAGTTTATCACCAGCCGACTTTGACGAGTTCTATAAGAACAGGAAGAATATACTTCTAAACAAACTGCAAGAAATTCTCTAATCATTTTTCAAGATGGCAGCGAAACAATTCGACCTTAATATTGTAAAGATTCTTGAAAATTGGGATACTCCTCACGCGATCCGCGAAATCATCGCTAATGGCATTGATGAACAACTTTTGACTGATACAAAAGAGGTCGAAATACTCAAGCAAGGGAAAGCCTGGTACATCCGTGATTATGGACGGGGCCTTAAATACACCCATCTAACTCAAAATGAAAATCAGGAAAAACTAACCAATCCAAAAATGATTGGAAAATTCGGAATCGGATTGAAAGACGCTTTAGCAACGTTTGACAGGAAGGGAATAAAAGTATTGGTTATGTCGAAGCATGGAGATATTACGCTCTCCAAAACAGCAAAGCAAGGCTTTGATGATGTTACGACTCTGCATGCCAACATTGCTGAGGCTACTGATAACAAATTCATCGGAACACAGTTTGTAATTGAAGGAGCCACTGACAAGGATATTGAGAATGCAAAAAACCTGTTCCTGAAATTTACCGGCGAAAAGATTCTTGAGACTACTAAGGCAGGTGAGGTAGTCGAAAAGAAAGGTAGTTCAGGAAATATTTACATCAACGGCGTCAAAGTAGCGGAAGAACCAAACTTTCTTTTCAGTTACAACATTACTCTGCTTACAGCCCCAATTAAAAAGGCTCTCAATCGGGAAAGAACAAATGTTGGCAGAGGAGCATATACCGATAGTGTCAAGAAAATCCTTCTGGCTTGTAAATCTCCTGAAGTAGCCCTGCAATTAGCCCAGGACTTGCAGAATATTCAAAAAGGGATTGCCCATGATGAACTTTCATGGCTCGACGTACAAGAGCATTCTGTTAAGATTTTGAATCCAACAGGGAAATTCCTGTTTGTTTCATCCAACGACCTGATTACCCACCGGGATATGATTGACGAAGCGGAGGCAAGCGGACATACAATCATTACCATACCTGAAATTTTGAAATTCAAAATCAAGTCGGGAAAAGATTTGACAGGAAAACCGATCATTGATATTTCACAATTTGCGACCAACTATAACGACAGTTTTGAATTCAAGTTCATTGATCCTAAAAAACTAACGACGAAGGAGAAAGCTGTTTACAATTACACCGACGACATTTTAAATCTAATCGGTGGAAAGCCAAGAGCAGTAAAGGCAATCAAAATTTCCTCTACAATGCGTAAAGACTTTTTTTCTCAGAACGTAACGCTTGGTGTTTGGGACCCGAATACTGGCAGCATTATTATACTTAGGAAGCAATTGGCTTTGTTGAAGGACTACGCTGGAACATTGATCCATGAGGCCCTTCATGCTAAATCCGGACTTGGCGATGTAAGCAGAAACTTTGAACACGCGCTCACAGTAGCGATAGGACAAGTTTGCGACAAAGCGTTGGCAGGGAAAAAGGCGAGTGGTAAATTAAAATGATCTGTCTGCCGTTGTTTTTAGTCACTCTTCATTGTTTCGTGTTACAGGCACGTTTACAATAACTAGGACAAGCTCTTTTGCAATGGCTCGATTCGTCTTTTACCATTTTCTCGCCAAACTCCGCCTCGTATAGTTTTTGGGTTTCCTCAAATGAGGAAACTAAATTTTGCTGATCTTCCTCGCTTCGTAGTCCGAAGTACGGGTAGTGATGTAGATATTCACCGAAGATCAAAGTCGAATCTTTGTGATATGCCCTGGTGTCAAGAATATGTTGATGCCACATATCGTCCATAATTGAATGAGGGACAAGCGAAGCACCGGGGAATTTGTGTGTGAGATGTAAATAGCGCTTGTACTCAATCTCCGCTTCGTCACTTTCTTCAAATGACCAGCCCAAGCCTTCATCATTATCCCGGAGCTTCATTTTTACCATTTCAAGATCAATGCTCGCGACAAGAGGACTAATTCCTTTTGTGTTGATTAAGTAGGATATTCTTTCAACCGTGATCGGTGCTGGTATCGCTAGAGTTAATTGTTCCATTGGGTTTGTGAATTAGTTCAGTTGTTGCAGTTTACGAAGTGGGAATAACAATCGCTTCCTTACCTGGTGGCTCAACGTGTCACTTGGGAGCGACCCGGAAGGCTAATATAAGGTCACGCCAGGGGTAAAGCAAATGGGCTGATCTCAGCCATTTACAAGCCCCAGATTCCATTTAAGCCGTATATTTGAGGTAGGGGGGCATGAAAAAAGCCGATCAAATTGACCGGCTTTTGTGGGGGCTATAGGATTCGAACCTATGACCCTTTGCTTGTAAGGCAAATGCTCTGAACCAGCTGAGCTAAGCCCCCATTTGAATGCAAATATGCAGATAAGTATGTACAAAGTATGCACATCATTATTTTCTAAAGAACGATCCCTTGATTGTCAAGGGTTTCAGGGTTCACTCACTCTGTTTGTAAGGCAGATGCTCTGAACCAGCTGAGCTATGCTCCCTTTGAGGGGTGCAAATATAACCTGTTCCTGAACATCTGCAAAATCAGGCGGAAAATCGTTTCCGGGCCGCTTTCTCATTTTCTAATTGCCTGGGAACGAAACGACTCTAAGTGTTAAACGCGCTGACTCCCCTCAAAAATTGGCCTATATTTACCCCGGCAATCGTTCAAAACACACCGAACCAATACCCAATTTTCCTAGTCCTCCCCGGGAACTTAAAGATGTTCCTGACCTTAATATTTCACCTTAACCAACAACTCATGAAACACCTGTTTACAAGAAAAGCCGCTGCTTTTGCGATGGCTGCCCTGCTCGGCACTGCCGGCACGGTACGCGCGCAGATCACGGAAAATTTCGACAACATCACCACGCTCACCGCCGCAGGCTGGTCGATGCAGAACCTGAGCTCCCCGATCGGGACGCAGGCGAACTGGTTCCAGGGTAATGCGACCGTGTTTTCGGCTTTTAACGGCGCCACCACCGCCTACATCGCGGCCAACTACAATTTCGTGGCGGGCGCCAACACGATCAGCGGCTGGCTCATCACGCCGAACGTGACGCTCCGCAACGGGGACGTGTTCACCTTCTACTCGCGCAAATCAGCGCCGGACACGTATCCTGATCGCCTCGAGGTGCGCATGAGCACGAACGGCGCCAGCACCAACGTAGGCGCCACCTCCACTTCGGTGGGCGACTTCACCACGGTGCTGCTGACGATCAACCCCTCGCTGGTGACGGGCGTTTACCCGACCGCGTGGACGCAGTACACGATCACGATCAGCGGGCTGCTGGCGCCCACATCAGGACGCCTGGCCTTCCGTTATTTCGTGACCAACGGCGGCCCGAGCGGCAGCAACTCCGATTACATCGGCATCGACGCGTTCCAGTACACGCCGTATGTATGCCCGACGGTAACGGTTACGCCGGCCACGGTTTCCAACGGCACGGCCGGCACGGCGTATAGCGAAACGCTCGGCAACACGGGCGCGCTCGGCTCACCGAATTACACGGTCACCGCAGGCGCACTGCCCCCGGGCCTCACGCTCTCCGCGGCAGGCGTCATTTCCGGTACGCCCACGGCAACCGGCACGTTCAACTTTACGGTAACGGCCACCGACGCCAGCGGATGCTCCGGCTCGCAGGCTTATTCGATCACGATCGCCTGCCCCACCGGCGGCGCAACGCTGTCGACGATCCCTTCGCTTTGCGACAACGGCCCGCTCTACACGCTCGTTGAAGGTTCTCCTGCCGGCGGAACGTACAGCGGCACCGGCGTAACCGGCGGCATGTTCGATCCCGCATCGGGCACGCAGACGATCACGTACACGGTCATCGACGCGTACGGCTGCACGCAGGTGACATCCGGAACGGCGACGGTAAATACTGCGCCCACGGTTACACAAACGGCCTTCACGCCGGTATGCGATAACTCCGGGCTGCAAACGCTTTCCGGCGGATCGCCTGCAGGCGGCATCTACAGCGGCACCAACGTGAGCGGCGGCATGTTCGATCCTTCGGGCGGAACACAGGCCATCGACTACACCTACACCGACGGCAACGGCTGCTCCAACATGGCGAGCGAAACGTTCACCGTGAACGCAGCGCCCACGGTGACACAAACGGCCTTCACGCCGGTGTGCGACAACAGCGGCCTGGTCACGCTTACCGGCGGATCGCCTGCGGGCGGCACGTACAGCGGCACCAACGTGAGCGGCACCGATTTCGACCCTTCGGGCGGAACGCAGGCCATTACGTACACGTACACCGACAGCGTTACCGGCTGCAGCAACATGGCGACTGAAACGATGACGGTGAACACGGCGCCCACGGTGACCCAGTCGGCGTTCTCCTCCGTTTGCAGCAACAGCGGCCCGCAAACGCTTTCCGGCGGATCGCCTGCGGGCGGCACGTATAGCGGCACCAACGTGAGCGGCGGCATGTTCGATCCTTCGGGCGGCGCGCAGACGATCATGTACATGTACACGGACAGCAACGGCTGCTCCAACAGCGCAACGGCCAACTTCCCGGTTGTTGCGGCGCCCACAGTGACGCTTGCCGTGAGCGCGACCTGCTCCAACAGCGGCATGGTGACGCTCACCGGCGGATCGCCCATCGGCGGCACGTACAGCGGCACCAGCGTGAGCGGCAACACATTCGATCCTTCGGCCGGCTCGCAGCTCATCACGTACACGTATTACGACAGCCTCACGACCTGCACCAGCATGGACACGGCGACGCTCGTGGTGAACACTGCACCGACAGTAACGCTGTCTGCTTTCGCCAACCCGGTCTGCGTGGATGACGCCAACCTTACGCTCACCGGCGGATCGCCCGCAGGCGGCACGTACAGCGGCACCGGCGTCACCGCCGGCTCATTCGATCCTTCGGTACCGGGAGTCGGCACAACGACGATCACGTACACGTACACCGATGCGAACAACTGCAGCAACACGGCCAACTCGACCATCACGGTGAACGCCTGCGTGGGCATCGACGATGCGGAAGCCGGCAACGGCCTCGAGCTGTTCCCGAACCCGACGAACGGTTCCTTCACGGTGAACTTCACGCAGGAAACCGCCGGCAACCTCCAGGTGCGCGTGCTGTCGGTCGACGGCAAAGTCGTTCTCTCGGAGCAGCGCACGGCGTTCAGCGGAACTTACACGGGCACGTTCGATCTTTCGGCGGAAGCCAAAGGCGTTTACCTCGTCGAGGTGCAACACGCCAATGGCCGCGCTTACAAGAAGATCGTGCTGCAGTAAGCGGAATTTGTTTTTTCAGAAAGCCTCGTTCCGGATCCGGAACGAGGCTTTTTTTGACTGGAGATTTTCTTCCGGGAGGGGAAAAACGCACAATGTCAAATGCACAATGTTCAATGAACAAGGAAATTCCTTGAACATTGTGCAAAAGTAAAGGAAGAATCATTGATAGATTTTTCAAAACTGAGTGCCATGGAGTTCAGTCCCACGGGGTATCTACCTATTACTAACTTCTTTCAATCTTTCTCCTATTCGAACATATCCGTTATATATTTCTATCAGTCCTACAGAAGATAATCTCTGCATTTGCCTTTCAACATTGAGAGTAGTACAAGAATTTGACTTTTCTAATTCTTTGATTGAAATTTTATTGGGTGCCTCCTCTTGTACTTTTCTTATTAACTGTATCACGCATTTTACATAAGGATGTTTTATCATATAGGAACTTAGATTTGCTAATTGGATTAGATTGATTACAAACCCGCATATAAACCAAATAATAGAATCTGAAGAAAAAAATTCTACGCTGAAAAACTCATAGACCATTAACAACGCAATAAGATATGATGTAGCTCTCAGGAAGGCATACAATTGAATAATTTCCATGTACTTATGGATTTCGAACCTAAAAATTGCAGGACTCTCTTCAATAACATGAAACAAAAAAGTACTTATAAAATAAAAAAAGCCCCATAAAAGTCCTATGTAGAACTGATCAATAATAAAAAAGGATATAAAGAGTGGAAAATGCAAACCTAATCTTAGAGTTAGTGAAGGAAGTAAGTCGTCCGAGAAATAATCTTTTAAAAACTCATCGAACAGAACCTTTCTAATTGTAATGAAATAAGCCACTGCTGCTGTCATTACTCCATAGGCCAAGTCTGTCAACCCTATGGTTTCTTGTTCTATTATATATTGGATAAAACCAACTACGGATGTTGCTACTAATGAGATAAATATGGCTTTCCAGTCAAATTTTCTATCGAGATAAAAAATATTTCCAATATAAAGCAACATCATCAGAAATGATTTTTCAAGTCTTCCGCATACATATTTGATATAGACAGGTTATGGGGGTATATTTTTAGAAAAGTATACCATTTTATTTGCGTTAGTCGGTAGCAAACGTTTGTTGTCGGTATCACAACTTAGTCATTACCTTAAACCGCTTCTCGGAGAATTCACATTTGTAGGCCACATTGCGCTCTTGGCATGTATGCAGTTTCCTTAAAAACATCATAGAATCTCGTCGTGGAAATATAAAATGTTGTCAGCCTTACGTTCTAATCCCCAAACCCCACCTCAAACCACGGCCTTCCTCCCTTTACCCGATCGGACGCCAGAAAGTTTCCGTATGCCAACATCGTCCTCCGAATCACATTTTTTGGGGTAAGGTTAAGAAGCCGGGTTGGTTTGCGGGTCAGGGTGAAGTGAAAAAAATGGCCATATTTTATGCGCCACAACAGATTCCCCACTTTTCTTACATCTCATCAAACCCGCTCCATTTCACTCATCGGCTTCGGGGCGTCATTCGTCCGGTGTGAAATTCCTGCCGTCTAAATCTTGAATCTCGAAGAACACCCGATGTTACTTTTGTAGTGTAATTCTTCAGCCCTCAATGCAAGTCTACCGGAGTTCGATCCTGCCCCTCATCGCTTTCATCTTTACGCTTATGGGTATCTCCTATAGCGCATGCCACGAAAGCAAAGCCAAAGACCAGTCTTCGCCTTCGGGAGCAAGCGAGCTCAGGCTGGAAGTGAGCCGATTCGAGCAGAGCCTCGAAGAGCTGAAACTGGTGCACGACCAGCACATCAAAGCCTACAGCGACGAGATGGGCACGATGCGCGACAGCAAAGCGCTGGAAGTGATCAACAAGCACAATGCGCTGCTCGAACATCACACTTCGCGCCTCGACTACCACAAGCTCCAGATGGCGCACGCCGACACGACGAACGCCGCACGCAACAAAACGGAGCTGGAAGAATTGAAAAAAGACATTCAGCAGCTCACGAACGACGCACAGGTAATACGCACGGGCCTCGACGATTTCTCCCCGCCGACGCACGTCACGAAATAAAGAAAAAGGGGAATGGGTGTATATTTCATGGGTTTGTTCACAGTTCTCCCTAAAAAAAGTCCCGCTCCGGCGGGACTTTTTCGTTCTGAGTTCTGAGAGCTGAGAGTGCCCTCCCAGATCTCAGAACTAAGAACTCAGAACTAAGAACCGTACCTTCGTGCCATGAAAAGCGGGAAACGGCCGCGGCCATTGCTGCTCTTTTACATCCTCGTCGTTTACGTGCTCATCCAGTTCGGGTGGTGGGCGTACATGCTGATCCGCCTCAACGATGAAGTGAACGCGCTGCGCGGGCAGCTCATCGTCCAGCAGATCCACATGTCGCCCGAAGGACCGCACAGCAGCCTGGAGATCGCTGAGACGGAGCTGGCGCTGCAGGAGAAGCTGCAGAAGCAGCACCTGATGATCATCGGCGAAGGCGCGGTATTCCTTGTGCTGCTGGTGCTCGGCATCCTCCGCACGCGCAACAGCTTCAAAAAAGAAGCGGCGCTCAACGCCCAGCAGACCAACTTCATCCTTTCGGTAACGCATGAATTGAAATCGCCGCTCGCTTCGGTGCGGCTGCAGCTGGAAACGATCCAGAAACGCGCGCTGCCGAAAGAGAAGCAGGAGGAAGTGCTGTCGGACGCGCTGCAGGACACGGACCGCCTGAACGCGCTCGTGGAAAATATTCTCACCGCGGCACGCATCGACAACCACACGATCCGCATCGACAAGGAGACGCACAACTTATCGGCTGAGGTGAAAGAGCTGGCGGAAAAAGCGGCAGCCGGCGCTGCGCGGCACCACCGCATCACCACCGACATCCAGGAAGGCGTGAGCGCGCCGTATGATCCCATCGGGTTCCATTCCATTTTCATGAACCTGCTCGAGAACGCGGTAAAATATTCCCCGGCAGGATCGGAGATCGGCGTGGCCCTGCGCCGGAAAGGAAACACCGCCGTGCTCGCCGTGTCGGACCGCGGGCCGGGCATCAGGGGAACGGAGAAGGAAAACGTGTTCCGCCGTTTTTACCGCCTCGGCAACGAGGAAACACGCACCACGAAAGGAACCGGCCTCGGGCTGTACATCGTGCGCTCGCTCGCGGAAGCGCATGGCGGATCGGTGCGCGTGCTCGACCATGAAGGAGGCGGAAGCATTTTTGAAATCACATTACCCGTATGAACCACAAAGCAGCATTGATCATTCTCGACGGATGGGGAATCGGCGACGGCACGAAATCGGATGCCATCGCCAACGCGAACGTTCCGTTCTTCCGCCACCTCATGGCCACATACCCGCACAGCACGCTGAAAACTTCCGGTGAAGACGTGGGACTGCCCGAAGGGCAAATGGGAAATTCGGAAGTCGGCCACCTCAACATCGGCGCGGGGCGCGTGGTGTACCAGGACCTCGTGAAGATCAACCTCGCCTGCCGCGACAAGAGCATCGACACGCACCCGGTTGTTCTGGAAACGCTGGACTATGTGAAGCGCACAGGAAAAGCGCTGCACTTCATGGGACTTGTTTCCGACGGCGGCGTGCATTCTTCCCAGGAGCATCTTCACCATTTGCTCGGCGTAGTGAAAGCGAACGGCGTGGAAAAGCTCTTCGTGCACGCGTTCACCGACGGGCGCGACACCGATCCGAAAAGCGGCCTGGGCTATCTCGAAAAATTGATCCCGCATTTGCAAAAAACCGGCGCACAGCTTGCCACGATCACCGGCCGGTATTACGCCATGGACCGCGACAAACGCTGGGAGCGCGTGAAGATCGCCTACGATGCGCTGGTGCACGGCACCGGGAAAAAAGCGACGGATGCGTTTCAGGCGGTGAAGGATTCCTACGCGGAAAATGTGACGGATGAATTCATCAAACCTGTCATTCTCACAAACGCCGACGGTTCGCCCGTGGCAACGATACAGGAAGGCGACGCGGTGATCTGCTTCAACTTCCGCACCGACCGTTGCCGTGAGATCACGATCGCGCTCACGCAGAAAGACATGCCCGGCCACGGCATGAAAACCATCCCGCTCCATTACGTGACGATGACGAATTACGACCATACGTATAAGAACGTGCACGTCATTTTCGACAAGGATCATTTGGTGATGACGCTGGGTGAAACGATCTCGAAAGCCGGTCTGAAACAGGTCCGCATCGCCGAAACGGAAAAATACCCGCACGTCACATTCTTCTTTTCCGGTGGCCGCGAGCAGGAATTCCCCGGCGAAACGCGCATCATGGTCCCGTCGCCGAAAGTGGCCACGTACGATCTGCAGCCCGAAATGAGCGCACGTGAAGTGACGGACGCGATCGTGCCCGAGCTGGAAAAAGGCCACCCGCATTTCGTGTGCCTCAACTTCGCCAACCCCGACATGGTGGGCCACACGGGCGTTTATCCCGCCGTGGTGAAAGCCGTGGAAACCGTCGACGCCTGCCTCAAACGCGTGGTGGAAGCGGGACTGCAGAGCGGCTATTCTTTCATCATCATCGCCGACCACGGCAACGCGGACTACATGATCAACCCCGACGGCACGCCCAACACTGCGCACACGACGAATCCCGTTCCGTGCATTTTGATCGACAAGGAACACAAGTCGATCCGGGACGGAAGATTGGCGGACCTGGCGCCGACGATTTTGACGTTGATGAAATTGGAAGTGCCGGAGGAGATGACGGGGGAAGTTTTGGTGGGTTGAGAAATTTTCCATTGTGGCCGGATCGACCCGGCCATAATGGAAATGAAGAACGCCCGGCACAGAGGATGTGCGCGGGCGCTCTGCCGGGGTGAATGGGCTGCGGTCCCTGCCTTCCCCCGGGGCCGCCATAGTTTCCGTTGGGGCCGACAGCATAACGCGGGACGCGCAAAAAGTTACAACTCTTCTCTTCCGGAAAGATTTTTCAGCGAATCGTCGGCCGGTTTGAGCGCTTCCGGCTTCACGATCTTCGGGCGCAAAGGCCGGCGGGAAAAAAGCGATTCGTCCAGCTCGATCTCTGCGGGCTCGACGGCAACGGGCACTTCCGGTGCAGGCATCGGGTCGGCGAGCACGGCGGGCTCCGGGAGCGGAACTTCGGCAAGCGGCGCAAGCGGCACGCCTGCGGAAGCGACTTCCTCGATCGTCCTGGTTTCGGGCGCGGCGCGGGAATACAGGGTTGTGAATGTTTCAATGGTCGGCGGAGGCGGAAGCGTGCGCGCAGGCACCAGGTTCGAATTGACCTTTGCGGCGGCCTTCATTTTCGCCGGGCTGAACACCACCGTGTGCTGGACTTGTGCAAGCTGCTGCGGTGCGGGTTGCTCTTCCGCCACGGCATGGTCACCGCGGTCGTAGCTGATCATCGTTCCGTTGCGCAGGTCGATCGCCATGTCGGCGAGACCATAGATGCCGGCGGAAACCATCGCGCCGATGGAAAGTGCGAGGAAGGTCTTCATGTGTTTACGTTGTTAGTGTTTTCAGGTAATTTTTCTTTTTCGCCTGGAAATAGATGATCCCTTCCGCCACCAGCGCATTTCCCACGACGCTGATCCACAATGACACGGAATAGTTGTCGAAATGGTTCATGCCGTAAAAGAAGAAAATGATGTGGTAAATGCGGAACGTGACGGCCGTGAGCGCCATGGCATACGAGCGGTACATCCAGTATTTATGCGCGATGAAATTTTTGTCGCGCGCAGCAGCTGTGAAACCCCTGTAGGTCGAAAAGAACCACAGCACGGCCATGAACATGAAGCACACCCGTTCCGCATAACCGCCTTCCGCGAAGAACGTCATGTAAAACCCGCTCGGCGCGCCGACCAGCAGCACGACGAACACGTAGATCTTTCCCGAAATGACGTGGATCTTCTTCCGTTTCTTCAGGATCCACGAGGTGAACTGGACAAGGGCCGTAAGCAGGCAGATGGAGCCTGCGGCGATGTGGATGTAAAAGCTCCAGCGCCAGATGGCTTTCGCGTACAGCACCGCGCGTTCTTCCAGGAACGGCATGCGCGGGTCGAACGTGAAATAAGGAAGCGTGTTGTAAACCAGCAGCAGGCTGAGCAGGATCACCGGCAGCCAGAAGATGAGGAACAGCCCGACGGCTGCCGCTTTTTTCGTGGAAAAGATCGCACCGGTCATGCAGGGGAGTTGTTTTGCTCTATCCAAGTAACGCCAATTGCGATGGATGAAATAGTTAAGATTTGTTAGTGGCGGGATTTTAACAATAACTGGGTGCTAAACCTCGAAGGTCTCGGCCGCACGTGCGCCGGAGACCTTCGAGGTTTAGCTATTCGTAATTCGCACCCCGATTTGCATCTTTCTTAAAAAAAAGGCAGTATTTACTTGACAACGGGGTACCCGTAAGGATATATTTGCCGCCGTTTGCAGGTGACCCGGGTGATGGCAGTCCCCCAACCAGCTGAAAACCAAGTCAAAGGACAAATACACCTTCGGGCCGGAAGGCCGAAAAACTTATTCATCCCCCATGAAGCTTTCACAATTCAAGTTCAATCTTCCCCGCGAACTCGTAGCCGATTACCCCGCAAAGAACCGTGATGAGTCGCGGCTTATGGTGATCAACCGCCAGACGGGCAAGATCGAGCACAAGGTCTTCAAAGACATCATCAACTACTTTGATGACGGGGATGCGATGATCCTCAACGACACGAAGGTGTTCCCCGCCCGCCTCTACGGCAACAAGGAAAAGACGGGGGCCAAGATAGAAGTGTTCCTGCTGCGCGAGCTGAACCGCGAAAGCCGCCTCTGGGACGTGCTCGTGGACCCCGCCCGCAAGATCCGCATCGGCAACAAGCTCTACTTCGGCGAGAACGACGCGCTCGTGGCCGAGGTGATCGACAACACCACCAGCCGCGGCCGTACGCTGCGTTTCCTGTTCGACGGGCAGTTCGAAGAGTTCAAGAAGACCATCGAGCTCCTGGGCAACACGCCCATCCCGAAATACATCCGCCGCCCGCTCCAGCCCGAGGACAAAGACCGCTACCAGACCGTTTACGCGGAAAAGGAAGGCGCCGTTGCCGCTCCCACCGCCGGCCTGCACTTCAGCCGCGAGCTCCTCAAGCGCCTCGAGCTGAAAGGCGTGCGATTCCCCAAGCTCACCCTTCACGTCGGTCTCGGCAGCTTCCGCCCGGTCGAGGTGGAAGACCTTACCAAGCACAAAATGGAGTCCGAGCAGTTGGAAATCCCCCAGCTCTGCGCCGATATGGTCAATGAAGCCAAACGCAAGAAGAAGAAAGTCTGCGCTGTAGGCACCACAACCATCCGCGCCACCGAAACGTCGGTCTCCACCGACAACTTCCTGAAGCCGTTCAGCGGCTGGACGAACAAGTTCGTGTTCCCGCCTTACGATTTCTCGATCGCCAACTGCATGGTCACCAACTTCCACGCGCCCGAATCCACGCTGCTCATGATGGTTTCCGCTTTCGGCGGCTACGACCTGATCATGAAAGCGTACAAAGAGGCCGTGAAAGAGAAATACCGCTTCCTCAGCTACGGCGACGCGATGCTGATCCTGTGAACAACTGACTTCGATACGGTCCCTTCGACAAGCTCAGGGGCCGTATCGAGGTCTTATTAACACGTGCTGAAAAATTCCCCCGGAGGCACTGTTAATTAATTGCGGCAAGCCGTTTACCTTTCGCCCAACATTACAACCACTTGAAACGATACGTTATCATCGTTGCGGCAGGAAGGGGATCGCGCATGCAGTCGCCGGTCCCGAAACAATTTCTCCGCCTGAACGGGACGCCCGTTCTCCTCTACAGCATCAAAGCATTCGCGGATTTCGATCCGGCCATCCGCATCATCCTCGTGCTGCCCGGCGACCAGATCGCGCAGTGGGAGCGGATCGCGGCGGAATTCAACGTGACCCTTCCCGTGCGCACCACGGCGGGCGGCGAAACGCGTTTTGAATCCGTGAAGAACGGCCTGGCGCTGATCCCGGATGAAGACGGCGCCATTGTCGCCATACATGACGCGGTGCGCCCGCTCGTCGGGCCGAAGACGATCAGCGGCGCGTTCAAAGCTGCGGAACGTTACGGCAACGCCGTGCCCGCAGTTCCCCTGAGCGATTCCATCCGCCAGATCGAAGCCGCACGCAACGTCGCGGTCGACCGTTCCCGTTATTGCATCGTGCAGACGCCCCAGTGCTTCCGCGTGCCGCTGCTGAAAAAGGCGTACACGCAGGAATACAAATACAAGTTTACCGATGATGCCTCCGTCGTGGAGTCAATGGGCGAGCAGATCTACCTGGTGGACGGGAACGAAGATAATTTCAAGCTGACCACGCCGATCGACCTGGTGATGGCCGAGTCGCTGCTGAACTACCGCCTACACCACACGGGCGACCTGGGTGGCGGCACCCATCCGTAAAGAGTTCTGGGTTCTAAGGTCTGAGTTCTGGGGGCTGGGGGCTGCGTTGCCTGGTTCCAGGTTCGTGAGTTGGATCACGCCGGGTTTCTTTCCTGTTTCGAATGTGCCGAGATCGTTGAAGTGCAGCGCATCTGCGCCATTCTTCGTGGCCCAGGTGAGCAGTTTTTCGAGTGAAATTTCCGGGGCGTGGGCGGCGATGACTTTCAATTCTTCGAGGATGGAGAGGCCGTCGTTCGATGCGAGACTGTCGGTTCCGACAACGATGCGCGCGCCGGCTTTGTCGAACGTGCTGAAATCGGGGAGCGTATTTTCGATGTAAAGGTTCGCGTTCGGGCAGAAGCACCACCAGAGCTTCGGGTGCAGCTGCTGCGCCCATGCAATGTCTTCAGCGGAAGAGAACGTGTTGTGAACGAGCAAAAGATCGGTGGAGGTGTCGAAGCTTCCGAGGCGGGAGCGGAGGGAATTTTTCCCGGTGGGCTTGAAAAAGGAAATGTCCATCCCGAGAAATTCGTAGAGCGAACAAACGCTTCCACTTCCTTTTTCAAAAAATTCGCTTTCCGCGCGGCTCTCCTGGTTGTGCATGGCAAGCGGGCCGCGGTTTTTTTCCGCCTGTGAGATCTTCCGCACCAGCTCATCCGAAACCGAATACGGCGCATGCGGCGCGAGCGACGCGGTCTGCGGGCAAACGTCGCGCAAAGCCATTCCATTTTTCATCACGATATCCGCCACTTCCGGGTCGAGGCCCAGCAGCTCGATGAACGTGTGGTAACGCAGGCGGTGGTTCAGCTTCTGCGGGAACGAATCGGCGTTGTTGGAAATGTCGCCGACACCAACAATTCCGTTCCGGAATAGCTCTTCTTCGGCGTGCGCGATCGCTCCTGCAATCTCTTCCGGCGAAAACGTTCCGCGTTTGGGGAGCAGCTCTTTTGCGAAGCCGGCGAACCCCGTATGCTTCGTGATCTGCCCGCGCAGGTGCGACAGCTCGAGGTGGCAGTGCGCGTTGATGAAACCGGGACACAGCACGCCGCTGAACCGTTCAGCTGCGGGAAGCGCCGCCGCGGTAAGCGGATCGAGCAGGTCGTTCACGGAACCGTCGTCGCCGAGGACCAGGATGCCGCCCGGGATAAAACCGGTGTGCGCTGAAAAAATGAAATCGGCGGTCAGTAAACGCATTGCGTAAAGTTCGCGATTTCATCAAGCCGCAGCGTGCCCGCCGTCACGAAAAAATTTTTTAAAAACCCTACCTTGTCGACCTGCTTTATGAACCTGACCGGCACCATCCAGCGCGCTGAACGATCATTTTACTCCAGGCACCTGCGCAATGCAGTGCTTGCCACGCTCGGCATTCTTTCGGCCGGTTTGGGACTGAAAGGCTTCGTGCTTCCGGGAGAATTTCTCGACGGGGGCGTAACAGGAATTTCCCTTCTCGTCAACCGGCTCACCGGCTGGCCGCTTCCGCTGCTGATCATCCTGATCAACCTTCCGTTCGTTTTCCTCGCCTATCGCCAGGTCGGAGTCGGGTTCGCGCTGAAAACGCTGCTTGCGATCTGCGGGCTCGCCCTGGCCCTGATCTTCATTCCTTATCCTACCGTCACGGTAGACAAGCTGCTCGTGGCGGTCTTCGGCGGATTTTTTCTCGGGCTCGGCATCGGCCTCTGCATTCGCGGCGGCTGCGTGATCGACGGAACGGAAGTGCTCGCCATTTCCGCAGGCAAACAAAGCGGCCTGTCGATCGGCGACGTCATCCTGATCATCAACATCATCATTTTTTCCGTTGCCGCATTCGTGTTCGACCTCGAGACGGCGTTGTATTCCGTGCTCACTTATGTCGCTGCTTCCAAATCCGTCGACTACGTCGTGCACGGGATCGAGGAGCACACCGGCGTGATCATCGTTTCGGAAAAAAGCGAAGAGATCCGGCTGATGATCATCGAGAAGATGGGCCGTGGCGTGACGATCCTCGTGGGTAAGCAAGGTTTCGGAAAACAAGGCGAACGTTCGCACATCGACGTGGTGTACACCGTGATCACCCGGCTGGAAATTGCAAAACTAAAAAGCGAAGTGGAGCTGATCGACGAGAAGGCGTTCATGGTGATGAACAGCATCAACGACACGAAAGGCGGAATGGTGAAGAAGCGGCCGCTGAGTTGATTCAGTTGTCAAAGGTTGTCTGGGGTTGTCGGTCTTCGGTTGTCAGCCTGACCCCGAATCCCCGGGACGAAGACCGACAACCGAAGCGGCGATGCCGCACACCGACAACCGGCAACCCCGGACAACCGGCAGCTTTTCCGGCTTACTTCCCCCATCACTCACCCAGCAATTTATTCAGCAACTCCGAAATTTCCGCTCCGCGCGTAAGCACCATCATGTGCGAGCCGTTTTCAATGTGATAATCCGCCTTTACGAAACGCACCGGCAACGTATTGTCGCTCGTGCCGTGGATGTGGACCACCCTGGACGTATCGAGCTGGGGCGATTGCCAGGTGACAATGCAATGGATAGAGCGTTTCAGGAATTCTCCATCCTTGTCATTCAGCATGGCTTCGCAGGTGGCTTTGTCGGTATTCCTGTCCGGCTCCACGAGCGGTTGCGTGATCTTCGCGCCTGCTTTGATCAGCCGGGCGGGAAGAATTTTGTAGAACGGGAAGCGCGCCATCAGCCGGTAGCGCCCCGGAATCTGGTGTCGCGCCGTTGCGCTTGAAATGACGATGACCTTCTCAGGAGAAAGAAATGTGCTCATTTCACAGGCGATCATTCCGCCGAGTGAAACGCCTACGATCGCAAAAGGCAGCGACGTGTCGATCTGCGCCGCCATCCGTTTCGCCAGGCTGTTCATCAATTCATTTTCCTCCGGCAGGATCCAGTTGAGGATCACCACCTCTTTTCCCGTGATCGAGATGTTCTTGTAAAGCCGTGCATCCGAGGCTTGCCCGGGAATCATGTAAACGCGGCGGATTGTGCGTGCGGTGTCGGAATCGTGTGCCATGGTAAAAGAAAAATAATCAATAGCGGAAGGAACTTTTTTCATTATTAAATTTAGAGATTCTCCGTTTGATCAATGCACTCCGTCAGCCGCAAACACAGGGAATTTCGATGCAGTTAGTCACGCAAAGAAATGATGACGATCATTCCGCAAAAATAAACCCGCCCGTTTGCCGGAAAATTTCCGGGGCAAGGAATGCAAACGTTCCACCGCTCAACCTTATCACGACTGTTGCAAAGCTGTTCGTTGCCCAATTTCTGAGTAGGGGGTCAGTTTGAGATTAATATTCTGAAACTCTCGCAGGGTTGCGCGCGGCCAGGCGCACGGGCAACCCTGCAAGAGTTTGAATTCAAAATAAATCAAACTGACCCTCTACCCAATTTCTGTGAAAGCCGCCCTTCCCCGGCCGTTGTTTCGTACCTTTGTTCCCGTGAAAACCTCTGTCAAACCAAGCATCCGAAGCCTTTCCCCGGACGAGCTGAAAGCCTTTTTTACCGGAAAGGGCGAAAAAGCGTTCCGGGCGAAGCAGGTTTCGGAATGGCTGTGGATGAAGTCGGCGCGCAGCTTTGAAGAGATGACCAACATCTCCAGGGAAACGCGCGCGCTGCTGGCGGAACATTTTTCATTCCCCGTCGTCAGCGTCGACAATTGCCAGGTGAGCCGCGACCGCACGATCAAAAGCGCGTTCCGCCTGCACGACGGCAACATCGTGGAAGGCGTGCTCATTCCCACCGACACGCGGATGACGGCCTGCATTTCCTCGCAGGTGGGTTGCAGCCTCACGTGCAAATTCTGCGCCACCGGCCGCCTCGCCCGTCTGCGCAACCTCGATGCGGAAGAGATCTACGACCAGGTCGTGCTCATCCGCAACCAGGCGATGGAACGTTACAACCAGCCGCTCACCAACATCGTTTACATGGGCATGGGCGAACCGCTGCTCAATTACCGCAACACGCTCGATTCCGTCGCGCGCATCACCTCGCCGGAAGGACTGGGCATGTCACCGCAACGCATCACCGTTTCTACCGCCGGTATCGCCAAGATGATCAAAAAGCTCGGCGACGACGAAGTGAAATTCAACCTCGCGCTTTCCCTGCACGCCGCGAACGATGCGAAGCGCAACCGCATCATGCCCATCAACGAGCAGAACGCGCTCGACGCATTGGCGGAAGCGCTGAATTATTTCTACGACAAAACCGGCACGCGCGTCACGTTCGAGTTCATCGTTTTTAAGGATTTCAACGACGGCGTGGAAGATGCGAAAGAGCTCGCCGCCTTCTGCCGCAAAGTTCCCGCGAAGGTCAACATCATCGAATACAATCCCATCGACGACGGGGAATTCCAGCAGACGTTGCCGGAGCGCCTCGACATTTTCAAAAACATCCTCGAAGAACGCGGCGTGATCGTCAACGTGCGCCGCTCGCGCGGAAAAGACATCGACGCAGCCTGCGGACAATTGGCCAATAAAAACGATGCGGCGATGAAATCCGCGGACGAATTGGCGCCCCGGAAGAAATAATCTCCCCACGATCATTCAAAAATTCAAACGTCATCGCTCCGCGATGCACTATTCAAAATTCAAAATTGCAATCATTGAATTTTGAATAGCTATGTCTCGTCCCGAGTACTCGGGGCGAGACGAGCGTTTGAATTTTGAATAATCGTGAGGAAAATTTCTGTTACAGCACAAACCCGATCTTGATCCCGCCGCCGACCACCGGCTTCCAGTAATTCCAGTGGACGAATTCGGCTTCGGCGCCGCGGCCCTGGACATGATCCTGGTCGATGTGGCGGATGCCTGCGGACAGGTACCATTCCCAGAACGTCTTTTCATACGGGTCGGCATCCTGGAAACCGAACTGCAGCTTGAAATCGGTGAACGTGCGGTGCAGCGGGTGCGGCTCGGAAATGAGGCCCGTGTTCACCAGGTAATCCATGCGGTAGCTCCGGCGGCTGATCTCGGGGGCGAAGTAATAGCCGGTGATGGCGGTTTCGTAACGCGACGGATACCAGCGGAACTGGAAACGGCCTGAAAAGCCGGAATAAAATTTCACGCTGCGGCCTTCGTTCTCGTCCAGGATAAAACGCGCGCCGTTTTCGATCACTTCGTACATGTAGTCGATGTACGTTACGCCCGCCGCGCCTTCCAGGCTGAATGCGTCCGACAAGCGGTATTCGTAATAAAGGCTGAAATCGCCGCGGAGGAAATTGCCGGGATTGAGCTTGAGCGCCTGCTGCACGCTGTCGGAACGCATCGCGTGTCCGGAATAGGCCACGGGCGTTTTCCCGTTCGGGTTGAGCACCGTGACTTTGACGCCGGTTTTCGGGGCAATGGAATCGCTGCTGGATTTCAATACCGCCTGGGCCTGCAGGCAAAACCCTGCAAGCGCAAAAATGGCCGTGGTCAGAAGCGTGCGCATGATGAACTTCGTAGCTTTGTTAAAGTTACGAATCTTCTACCGCCAATGTTACGTTTATTCGTCAGTCTTTTTGCCGTTTTTGCTCTCCCCTGCCTGGTCGCGGCCCAGTTGGAAGTCACCTGGGGCGTTCCCCAAAAGCAACAGCGTAAAACGGCCATGACGGACATGCTCGGGCAGGACGCTTCCTACATTTATACGCTCCGCAGCGAATATTCCCTTTTCGGCAACCACGACCCCATCGTGGAACGCTACAAAATGGGCGACATGGGCCTCGATTATTCCAAGCCCGTTTCCCTCGACGCTCCCGGCGGAAAGGATTATTCGCTCGAAGCGGTCTATTACATGGACGGGAACATCCTCGTTTTCGCCAACAGCTACGATCGCGATAAAGATGTGAATACGTTGTACGCGGAAGTGCTGGACGATCGCTGCAACGTGCAAAAAGCATGGACGGAAGTGGCGCAGATCTCGTCGACGAAACGCAGCAACCCGGGCAGCTATTTCACCGGCATGTCGCGCGACTCGATGCACATCCTGCTCGTGGTGAACCCGCCGTACGATAAATATGCAGATGAAAAATTCACACTGCAGCTGCTGGATAAAAATCTCGCCACGCAATGGAAAAAGCAGATCGTTCCGCCGTACCAGGACCAGTTTTTTTCGCTCACCAATTTTATCGTCGGGCCGAACGGCGACGTTTACATGCTCGCCACCGTTTCCAAAGACAAAACCGTCATGTCGTGGAACGAACGACGCACGAAGCCGACGTATCACCACACCGTCCTGCTGTACGAGCACGCCACCGACGAGCTGAAAGAATACCAGGTCAACCTCGACCCGAAGTTCATCAGCGACGTGAAGATGACCATCAATGAAAAAGGCGACATCATCTGCGCCGGCTTTTATTCCAACAAAAGCTCCACGGCGATCATCGGCTCCTTTTACCTGAAGATCGACCGGCAGTCGAAGGAAGTGACGAGCAAGGGCACGATGGATTTCGACAAGGATTTCCTCGTGCAGTTCATGAGCGAGCGGCGCGTGTCGAAAGGCAAAGAGCTGTACAACTATCTGCTGCGGCATCTCGTGCTGCGCGATGACGGCGGCGCGGTGCTCGTGGGCGAGCAATATTACGAGGTGATGGTGCAGAGCTACGACCCGCAGACGAAGATGACCACGTACACTTATTATTACTACTACAACGACATCATCGTGGTCAGCATTAAGCCCGACGGCAACATCAGCTGGGCGAAAAAAATTCCCAAATACCAGGTGAGCCGGAACGACGGCGGATATTATTCCTCGTTCTCCTTCGCCGTGTCGGGCGATAAAATGTATTTCATGTTCAACGACAACCCGAAGAACATGAAGGCCGCGCAGACGAACAAATACCGGTACATGAACAAGCCGCAGAAATCCATGGCAGTGCTCGTTACCATGGACAGCAACGGCAACCAGGACCGCCAGGCGATGTTCAACAACAAAGACCTGAAGATCATCCTCCGCCCGAAACTGTTCATGCAGATGAATGAGCACCGAATGATCCTTTATGGAGAAAAAGGGAGTACGTTTAAATTAGCAGATGTCAGGATTGGCTGAGAAAGGGAACTGGGGGATTGGGGATGGAAGAAAAAGAAATTGGAATAAGCATCGAACAACCAACTCCCCTAATCCCCCAATCCCCTATTCCCCCCAGTTCCCCAATCCCCCCGTTTCCCCCGATTTCCTCGTACATTTGAGTCCAATGCCCAGCATCGCTGACATCAAAGCCCCTGTTGCCGCCGAAATGGAGCTTTTCGAGCAGAAATTCCGGCATTCGATGAAGAGTTCGGTGCCGCTGCTCGACAAGATCACGCAGTACATCGTCCGGCGCAAGGGCAAGCAGCTTCGTCCCATGTTCGTTTTTCTTTCCGCGAAGTTGTGCGGGGGTGTGAACGACTCGACCTACCGCGCGGCGGCCCTGATCGAGCTGCTCCACACGGCAACGCTGGTGCACGACGACGTGGTGGACGACTCCAACATGCGCCGCGGTTTTTTCTCCGTGAATGCGCTGTGGAAAAACAAGATCGCGGTGCTTGTGGGCGACTACCTGCTTTCGCGCGGACTTTTGCTGTCGATCGACAACAACGATTTTCATTTGCTGAAGATCGTGTCGGAAGCGGTGCGTGAAATGAGCGAAGGCGAACTGCTGCAGATCGAAAAAGCGCGCCGCATGGACATCGCCGAGCCGGTGTATTTCGAGATCATCCGCCAGAAAACCGCTTCGCTGATCGCTTCCTGCTGCACGAGCGGGGCCGCCAGCGCCAACGACGACAGATCGGTGCAGGACAAGATGCGCCGGTTCGGCGAATACACCGGCATCGCATTCCAGGTGAAGGACGACCTTTTCGATTACGGCTCCGCGAACGACATCGGCAAGCCCACCGGCATCGACATCAAGGAAAAGAAAATGACGCTCCCGCTGATCTACGCGCTGAACAACGCGCAGCGTACGGACAAGCGGCGCATCATCAACATCGTGAAGCATCACAATGAAGAGCCGGAAAAAGTGGCGGAGGTGATCGCCTTCGTGCACAAAAGCGGCGGCATCCAGTATGCGCGCGAACGCATGTACGAATACCGGAAAAAAGCGCTCGACCTGCTCGCGGAATTCCCGGAAAGCCCGGCCCGCACGTCGCTGCATGATCTTGTTATTTACACTACTGAACGTGAGAAGTAGAGCCACAGATTGGCACAGATTACACAGATTGATTTTACGGATTGATCAACACGGATTACACGGATTATAAAATGAAAAAAGTCTTCTTTATTATTTTGTTGCTGTCGGCGGCGGTTTCAGTGCGTGCGCAGGACCGTTACCAGAAGCTGACGTTTCCCGACGGGCGGACGAAAGGTGAAGGCATGGTCGACGGCGAAAACCTGCTGAACGGCAACTGGACTTTCTTCCATGAGAACGGCATGAAAGCTTCCGGCGGCATGTATTCCCACGGCAAGGCGGAAGGCTGCTGGTTCTTCTGGACGCCCGACGGAAAACTCGACAGCTACGGCTGGTACAAAAAAGACAAGCTCGACAGCGTGTGGTATTTCTTTTTCCCGGACGGGAGCGTGAAGCGCATTTCGCATTTTAAGAACGACACGCTGCACGGCCTGTGGGTGGAATACTGGGGCGACACGATCCGCAAGACTGCCGGGAGTTTTAAGATGGGCATGAAAGAAGGACGCTGGCTGAAATGGCATGTGAACGGGCAACTGGAAGAAGCGGCAGACTTTCACAACGGGAACATCGACGGCACTTACCAGCACTGGTACGATAACGGCCAGCTGGAAAGCTCAGGCCAGATCCGCGGCGGGCATGCCGAAGGCCACTGGAAATTTTACGACTCACCCGGCAACCTGCTCGTGGAAGGCGATTACCGGAACGGGCGTTACCACGGCAAATGGACGGAATATAAAGCCGGCGGTCAAAAAAATTCGACCGGTTGTTATAAAGACGGTGTAAAGATCAAAAAGTGGCGGTATTTTGACGACAACGGTAAAGTTCGCCGCAAGGAGATCTACCGTCACTCACGACTTTATAAAGACATCAATTATCATGGTTAGATCGATTTTTTTCATTGCTGCAGGTGTTTTTATTTTTTCCTGCAGCGAGCCTGCCACTGACACCACCACCGCCAAGGCAGTCGACAGCACCGGTAAAAAAGGCGTTTCCGTCAGCGACCCGATCGAGAAGCAGCCGCACCGCGTTTCCGATTCCGTGTACAACGGCGAGCACATCGAGCGTTACGACAACGGCGTGATCTTCAAGCGCGGCGACGTGCAGGGCGGCCTGCGCGCGGGCGAATGGCTCACGTTCTACGAAGACGGCAAGCTGTGGAGCAAAGGCACGTATAAAGACGGGCTGCGCCAGGGCTACGGCGTGTCGTACTGGAGGAACGGGGCAAAAAGTTCGGAGGGCTATTACAAGGACGACGTGATGGTGGGGAAATGGAAGTTCTGGGACGAACACGGCACGATGGTGGAAAAAGATTTCGGGGGTGAAGTCCCGCTGGTGAAATGAAACGGGCCTTCCATATTGCCCTGCTCTGCTTCTTCGTGTTGCCGGCCACAGCCCAGTCGGCGCTGCACGGGCATGTAAGGTCGAACCACAATTCCGCCCCGCTTTCGGATGCCTGTGTCATCGTATTCCTGGAAGATTCTTTCGCTCACGCGACGATCACCGACAGTCTCGGCAATTTCACAATCCATTTTCCGCAAACGCAAACGAAGTTCCGCTTCGGGCTTTCGCTGGATGTCGCGCCGGTCGCTGTCGTCAGCACTTCGTTCGATCCGGTGCTTGCTTCCTTTCCGCAGGAGCAGCAGTGCACGCTGAACGTGCTCACGCTGCCGCCTTTCGTCGACAACCGCGGGGGTCCTCCCCCTGTAGCCATTTGGAACGAATATTATGCCGGCGGCCAGCTTTACATACACGGAATGATGAATTTCGGGAAGCGTGCAGGCGAATGGCTGAGCTTTTACGAAAACGGAATGCTGTGGAGCCGCGGTACGTATGTCAAGGGCAAACGACAGGGCTATGCGGTGAGTTTTTATTCCAGCGGTAAAAAGAGCTCCGAGGGATTTTACAAGGATGATAAGATGACCGGCATGTGGAAATTCTGGGACGAGCACGGCACGATGGTGGAAAAAGATTTCGGGGGACAGTAACCCGTTACCTCAGGATGATCTTCCCGACATCCGGCGCGCTGCCCGGCTTTTCCAGCGAATAGATGTACACGCCGCTGTACAATCCCGCGCCTTCGATCACGATACGATCGGTCACCACGTTTTCGTACAAACGCACCAGCCTCCCGCGCACGTCGTACAGGCGCAGGCTATAGCTTGCGTTGTCGTGGTTGTCGAACAGGATCGTGCACGACTCGCTGAACGGGTTCGGGTAAGCGACCACTACGCCTTCGTACAAATTGCAGCCGAGGTTTCCTTTGTCGATGCTGAAACCGTAGAGCGGGAAATCGTTATTCACGGGCGATGCGGACGTGTTGTATTTCCCGAACGGCTTTGCAACGCGCAGGCGAACGGTGACGTCGCTTTCGAGGAGCGTATGGCCGGCGCGCAGGATGGGGATGTTGACCCACATCGCGTCGCGGAATATTTCGGTGCGCTCGTTTACTGCAGCGGTCGATGAGAAGATGCGGAACATCGCGCGGCCCGCGTCGTATTTCGGCACGTCGCGCAACTGCCCGATCATATCTGCCACAGAATAGTTTGACGGATAGATCGCGTCTCCGTTGTGCCCGAAAATGTAGATGTAATGCATCCCGCCGAAAAGCGGTTGTCCCAGCAGCGTGTGCTCGTTCTCCGAAGGGTTCCACAACATGTCGCGCCCGTTTTCCGCCACCAGCGCGGAATTTTCACCGAACGCCATGTTCAGCCGTTCACCCGTTTCCATGTTGATCGCATAGCCCGGGAACCAACCCATTCCGTTCGCTCCGATATAATCCGCGGCTGCGGGATTATCCGGATCAGAAAGTCCGCCCTGCACAACCGTGAGCCCGTTCTTATCGACCGAAGCATGCGCGCGGGGAAAGAAAGACCCTTGCCCGCCTTCCGTCACCGACGGGTTCGGTCCTGTTTCCAGGACGATGCAACGCGTCCATTTACTTTTATCGGCGGTAATCACCACATCGACGTTGGCGATGTTCTCGAACCTGGTTTGCAACATCGTC
Source organism: uncultured Chryseobacterium sp. (assembly GCA_966211705.1). Classification (GTDB taxonomy): domain Bacteria; phylum Bacteroidota; class Bacteroidia; order Palsa-965; family Palsa-965. Next base: position 21,568 of record CBIHOC010000002.1, on the reverse strand, counting down.
GGCGCGTGCGGATACACAACGCCGGCAGTGTAACACGTGGAAGAAACAGTTGCATGGTCCGACCCGAGCCGATACGGGCTCCACGTTCTCCCGATAATGTTTTCATAGTGCTCATCGGCGTCAATGGCGTTGCCGGAATAAAACCTGTCGTTGTACACTACATCACACGGGCCGGTAGTAGTTGAGTTCCGGTCTCCTGCGCGGATCCAGTTGTACGAAGAAGGATAATCCGCTTCGGCAATACCCGTCAGCCAGTTCTGCTGCGTATTTGCGAATGTCATCGTGCCTTCGAGGAAACCGTTGCGGTCGGGGTTGAGGTTGAATCCCGGGTTCGGCACCTGCTTCACTTCGATGCCAAGGCCCCATTGCGGGATGAGTTGCTTATTCCCGGCCGCGAGCGTGCTGTCGGAGTACACCGTGTCGGTTCCGCCGGCGATCCATATTTTCCATCGCGCAGTATTCGTCACGCTGTCGAACGCGATGCGATAATCGCCATCCACGAGCGCGTAATAATCTTCGTACGTCACTTTCACCGGCGCACGCAACGGTTTGTACCACGGGAAGCGGGAACGGTGCGACGTGTCGGTAAGAATTTCTTCGATGCTTGCCGGCATAAAATCGATCACCATGTGCCCGGAACCTTTTCCTTCGAGGCGCTGCAGCGGCGGGCCGCACTCCTCCTGCGGAAGAACGATCGCCAGTTCTTCACAAACGGTTTGCGTTCCGCAGCTGTTTGTCACGGAAAAACAAACGTTCATGGTTCCTTCCGTGGAATAGTTGTGCACCGGGTGCTTATCGGTCGAACCGGTGTTGTCGCCGAAATCCCAGCTGTACGCTCCTGCGCCGGCGGTGGCCACAAATTCAACGCGGGGGCCGTTGACGGTGAACGTAAATGCCGGAGCCGCATTCGTTGAGCAGGGCAAATTGAAACAATTGTCGAACGCCTGCTGGATGTAATCGTCCGCCTGTTTTAATTTCTCAAGCGAAGTAAGATTTGTTCCTGCGGCCGACGTATCACGCGCCCACGGAATTGCGATGGTGACAATTTCCACTTCGCCGGGAAGCATGGTAAATGGGCCGACGCTCATCAGGAAACGACGGTCGAACGGCGTGTTTGTTTCCCACCACGGCGCTTGTGGCACGCCGCCGGTTCCCCATCCGTACGGATCGCTATCACCCGGAAAAATAAAAGATGCCGGAACGCTGCCGCCATACCCGTTTCCGCCATACGTCTGCGGTGAGCCGTCTTTCCATCTTGCCTGCAGGAAATAATAAAAATGCGGTGCTGTTTCCGGGTTTCCGCGTGGTGTAAAATCGCCTTCATAATATAAGAATGTGGACATCCTGATCCGCTCATTCGTTTCATCGGTGAGACTATCCCTGTCATTGTCGATCCAGTCTCCCGGCTCAGCAAGCGGTCCCTGCAAAAAATCCGCGCCGATTGCAGGCGGATGCGCCCCGTACGTACCGATCGTCGCCTGCGCAGAAGTTCCGTCTATTACATCTCCATTATATACATATCCCATTCCTCTCCCTACATCGCACCCGATGTAATCGTCATCGTAAGCGCCGAGATCAGAATCCACCCATTGCCCCATCCACATCTGGTTCCACGAGTTCGTCGAGCGGTTGATGATCTTGTAGCGATAAAATGTCGCATCGTTCAGCGCATCGTTCGTACGGAATGCAAACGCCATCGCCTGCACTTCCATCCCGAATTGCGCGCCGCCGGTTTCCGTGTGCTGGCCCCCCTTATCGTTGAACACCCACCAGATCGCCTGGTCGCCGAGCAGGTCGGTGGAGCAGTTCGACGTGCCGTTCAATGCGAATGCCGGGTAATCGCCGTTGTAGGGATTGTAAATTCCGTCGCCGTCCACGTCGCGAAACGGCGCGAGGTTGTGCGCATGGCCGCGTTGCGGGTTGCCGTGCGCGGGCCAGGTGAGAATGGATTCGGGAATGGAATACGACGGATCGTTATAATGTTGCGTGAATGCTTCTACATCGGCGCGGTTCACTTTCCAGAAACGATCGTATTCCCAGCAAACGGAATCGTTCGTCGTTACGTTTACCGTGTCGAGCGGGCCCGGCCAGAAATCCACACCGGTCTGGCGGTAGGTCATGGCGGCCGTCATCAGCTGGTTGCCGCCATCGAGCGCTCCGAACCACAAGGCTCCGGCGAAAATGCTGTGCGCCCCGCCCCCTGCAGGAACTTCGTAGGTATTCCTGTTCAGGTCCCACCAGAGATCGCCGGCCGTCAGCAAACGTGCGCGGACGTTGTTGATGTCGAGATCGACTTTGGAAATAGCCGGCGTGCACAGCCCGTCGAAATTATCGGCGGAGAGACGTGCGGGGAACAAAAAGATAAGCAGGAATCCCCCGGTGAGATAAATGTTTCGCAGCTTCATAGCGAACGGGTTAGAAAGGGGATGTATTCAAATGTAGGAAAAAGAGGTGAGCCGACGAGGAGATTTTCAGCAAAACCGTTGACTTGCTTTGGTTTGCGCACGGCATGAGGTTGGTGAAAATTCATGAAACACGCACCGGCGTCATCTTTTCGCTGGCGGAAACACGGGACTGAGCGCCGAATCTCAAGTCTCACGTCTCTTTCGTAACTTCACAATCCCAAAAATGATCCCCAAGGAAACGGTTGACCGCATTTTCGACACCGCCCGCATCGACGAGGTGGTGGGCGAATTCGTGTCGCTCAAAAAGCGCGGCTCGAACATGATCGGCTTGTGCCCGTTCCACAACGAGAAGACGCCATCGTTCAACGTATCGCCTTCGCGCGGGATCTACAAATGTTTCGGCTGCGGGAAAGGCGGCAACTCGGTGAACTTCGTGATGGAGCACGAGCACATTTCCTACCCGGAAGCGCTGCGCTGGCTGGCGAAGAAGTACAACATCACGATCGAGGAGGAAGAGCAAACATCCGAGCAGCAGGCGCGCGACAACGAACGGGAAAGTTTGTTCATCGTTTCCGCCTTCGCGCAAAAACATTTCACGAAAAACCTCCACGAAACGGAAGAAGGAAAAGCGATCGGCCTCTCCTATTTCCAGGAACGCGGATTCCGCCCCGACATCATCGAGAAATTCCAGCTCGGCTACAGTCCCGACACGTGGCGCGACCTCACGGATGCGGCGCTGGCAGCAGGCTACAAGCTCGAGTACCTCGTGAAAGCCGGTCTCACGATCCAGAACGAGGAAGACAAATCGAAATATTACGACCGGTTCAAAGGCCGCGTCATTTTCCCGGTGCACAACGCCAGCGGGCGCATCATCGCGTTCGGCGGGCGCACGCTGAAGACGGATAAGAAGCTGGCGAAGTACATCAACTCGCCGGAGACGGAGATCTACCACAAGAGCAACGTGCTCTACGGTTTGTATTTCGCCAAGAAGCAGATCATCCAGGAAGACGTGTGCTACCTCGTGGAAGGTTACACCGACGTCACTTCGATGCACCAGGCGGGGATCGAGAACGTCGTTGCGTCTTCCGGCACGTCGCTCACCGTCGAGCAGATCCGCCTCATCCGCCGCTACACGAACAACATCACGATCCTTTACGACGGCGACCCGGCGGGCATCAAGGCCAGCTTCCGCGGCATCGACCTGATCCTCGAGGAAGGGATGAACGTGCGCGTGCTGTTGTTCCCCGACAACGACGACCCGGATTCGTATTCGAAGAAAGTGTCGAGCGAAGCGCTGAAGCAATTCATCCGCGAGAACACGAAGGATTTCATCCGCTTCAAGACGGAGCTGCTCTCGCAGGACGTGCAGGGCGACCCGATCAAAAAAGCGAACCTCATCCGCGACATCGTGGAAAGCATCGCGTTGATCCCGGATGCGATCACGCGCAGCGTTTTCGTAAAAGACTGCAGCCGCATCCTCGACATCGAAGAGCAGACGCTGCTGAACGAGCTGAATAAATTCCGGCGGAAAAATTTCGAGAAGAAACGCGAGGAAAGCTCAAGGCCGAAACCGGCAGCTCCTCCTGCGGAAACGGCGGAAGGTTTTGTGCCGGACATCGCCGCAAAGCCGGAAGAAAAAGTCGCGCTCGACCAGCAGACGCGCACGGAATACCAGGAGCGGGAGATCGTGCGGCTGCTGCTGAACTATGCGCCGCAGCCGGTGCGGGCGGAAGGTGAAGACGAAGAAGGCCGGCCGATGGAGATCGAAGTTTCATTCGCGGAATTTTTGGTGAACGAGCTCGAGCACGATGAAATGAAATTCGAGAACCCCATCTTCCAGAAAATCCTCGATGAATACAAAGCGCACGTCGCCCACGGAAATATTCCCGACCTGAACTATTTTGTCAATTATCCCGAAAAAGAGGTCAGCCAGGTTTCCATTGACCTGGTAACAATTCCCTACCAGCTCTCCGACTGGGAAAAGCACGCGATCTACGTCACCACGGAAGGCATGGTGCTCCGCCAGGCGGCCCTGCATGCGTCACATTCACTCAAGCTGCGCAGCATCGAGCTGATGATCGCCGACCGCCGCAAGCAGATCCGCGAGCTGGAAGACAAGAAAGAATTCGAAGACATGATGATCGTGCTCTCGGAGCTGAAAGCGCTGGAAGAGGCGAAGAAGCATTTTTCGTCGTTGTTGGGGAGAGTGGTGATACGTTAAGGTTAACCACGGAGGCACGGGGGCACGGAGGTTTTAGAAACCGTTCTTCATTCGTTTGATTCCTTGCTTCATCACGGGAACATTAAAGTTCAGCAGGTAGCCGATCTTTTTATTGGTTAGCTTCAGGTAAGACAGCAGTTGTGCTTCATAAAGCGGGTTCATTGCTTCTGCTGATTTGATCTCGAGTATGATCGAATCTTCCACGAGAATATCTATTGCATATGTTTTGCTTAGCGTAAAACCTCTGTAGATCAGCGGCAACTCTACTTGGCGAACCGCACGAATATTTCTCAGCTCGAATTCTTTCATCAGGCAATATTCATATACTGATTCAAGCAATCCTGGTCCCATCTCTTTATGGACTGTGATACACGCATTAATAATTTTTCCCGTCAATTCAAATTGATCATCTTCGGTGAGCACCCTCCGTGCCCCCGTGTCTCCGTGGTTATTCATTTTAGGATTATTGAGCGTGGATATCCTTCACATTCAACTGCAACGACACTTTCCCGTTCCACTCATTTTCCTCGATCGCATAACACACATCAATTTCGCTTTTGTTCGCGAGTGAAGAAAGAAAATGCCCCAGCCCGAAGCCGATCGCGGGGAAGATGCGATCCGGGTACGCGGGGTCGATCAAATCGAATTTTAAATGGTTCTCACCCACTACCCTCGCCCACCCGCGGTCGCAGGCGCGCTTTGTGAGGAAGACGGGATTCATGTTGCCCGGGCCGAATGGCGCGAACTGGCGCAGCACGTTGTACAGCTTGCCGTCGATCTGCCCGAACGTGATCTCCGCGTCGATCCCGATCTCGGGGATCAGCTGCTCGCCGGTGATGCGGGCGCACACCTCCGCTTCGAAGCGCTCCGTGAACGCCGCGACGTTCGCCGGGTCGAGCGTGAGGCCCGCGGCGTATTTGTGGCCGCCGAACTGGATGAGCAATTCGCTGCAGGCTTCGATGGCTTCGTACACGTCGAAGTCTTTGACCGAGCGCGCGGAGCCGGTCACCATCCCGTTCGATTCCGTGAGCACGATCGTGGGCCGGTAGTAGCGCTCGATGAGACGCGATGCGACGATGCCGACAACGCCTTTATGCCATGACGCATCGAACACGACCGTCGACTTCCGCGTTTGCATCACGGGAGAAGCAAGCAGCATGTCGAGCGCTTGTGTCGTGATCGCTTTGTCGATGTCGCGGCGGTCGGTATTATTTTTATTCACCGCTTCTGCGGCGGCGAGCGCGGTGGCTTCGTCGGCGGAGGTGAGCAGCTCGACGGCGGCTTTCCCGTGCTCGATGCGCCCGGCGGCGTTGATGCGCGGCGCGAAGATGAAAACGATGTCGCTCACCGAAACCGTACGCTTCAGGTTAGCGAGCTGCAGCATGGCTTTGAAGCCGGGACGCGGGGCAGCGTTGATCTGCTTGAGGCCGAACGTTGCCAGCACACGGTTTTCGCCCGTCAGCGGAACGATGTCTGCTGCGATGGCCACCGCCACAAGATCGAGCAGCGGGGCGACGCTTTCGATCGTGCCGCCGAGTTGTTGCGTGATCGCCTGGGCCAGCTTGAAGCCGATCCCGCAGCCGCAGAGCTCGTCGTACGGGTAGCTGCAATCGTCGCGCTTGGGATCGAGCACGGCGCAGGCCGCGGGAAGCGTGGCGCCGGGACGGTGGTGATCGCAGATGATGAAGTCGATGCCGTTCTCATTCGCATACGCGACCTTCTCCACCGCTTTAATGCCGCAGTCAAGCGCGACGATGAGGGAATAGCCTTGCTCCTTTGCAAAGTCGATTCCCGTGAACGAGATGCCGTAGCCTTCCGCGTACCGGTCGGGAATGTAAAACCCGCAATCGGCGCCCAGCGAGGTGAGAAACGTGTGGAACAGCGCAACCGCCGTCGTGCCGTCGACGTCGTAATCGCCGTAGACGAGTATTTTTTCATTTTGCAAAAGGGCACGCTCGATGCGCTCCACGGCTTTGTCCATGTCGCGCATGAGGAACGGGTCGTGCAAGTCGCTAAGGGAAGGGCGGAAAAATTTCTTCGCTTCTTCGAGAGTAGAAATGCCGCGCTGAAGCAATAATGCGGCGATAATTTCATTTCCGTTCAGCACGGCCGCCAGCTCTTTTACGCGGGCAGGATCGGGCTGTTCTTTTATTTTCCAGCGGTTGCGGGGACGTTCGTACTGGACGGCAGGGGTCATTTCAACAAGAAAATTTTCATTCGCTTTCATCTGGTTCTGATTTCTAAGTAACAAAAAACAAATTGTAATCCGGGGACTAATTGGAGGTCGCAAATTGCGACCTCCAATTAGTCGGGCTAAAGTGTTGGTTCAAACGTTTTTACATTTTGATCATTTTTCAGGTCTGCTACCTGTTCTGTAAAACAGAACGGCGCATAACGTAGCCCTCCTTCTCTAATTGGAGGTCACAAATTGTGACCTCCAATTTAGCAGAGCTAACTCACTGGCTAGGAGCTTGTATAGCCGATCATTTTTCGCGGTTCCGCCGGAACAGTCAATAATTCTTTGAGAACGGCAAATATCGCCTGGATATCCTCACCATTTTGCGAAGTCTTTCGCTCCAGTTCCTCGAGCTTCAAAAGAATATCCTTGTGCGTCAGCGCCATTTCCCGTAACCGGGTGAACAGCCGAACGATACGAATATTAACGGCGATGGCGCGTTCACTATTCAGTATGCAGGAAAGCATAGTAACACCTTGTTCGGTAAAACAGAACGGCGCGTAACGCAAACCCATCTTCTCTGAATTGGAGGACGCAATTTGCGACCTCCAATTTTCGAACTCTTCGGCAGACATTTCAAACATAAAATCGGGCGGGAAACGGGCAATATTACGTTTGACCGCCTCTTTAAGACGTTTCGTTTCAACACCATACAATTTCGCAAGATCGCGATCGATCATCACTTTCTGGCCTCTCAGCAAATAGATCTGGCTGACGAGCGCCTCGTCGGGTACATGAATTTCTAAAGACATGGAAAACAGCTTTAACGGTTCGACATCATTTTCAAAAGGCCGCAAAGCTGTAACGGAAAAACGGAACTACCCGTTTTTAAACGTTTACAAACGAATATAAGCGCTTGTAGAAGGGATTTGGAGGCTAGAGACCGATCCTGATCTGCTTCGAATCCTGCAGGTAGATGCGCAGGGGCGGAAGCTCGATCTCCTTGCCGTTGGGGCCGTTGGCCTTGATGTTGTCGAACATCAGGATGCCGCCCGCGTTTTTGATGTCCATGGCGTCGATCTTCTTCTTCATCTCCGGCGTAAGCTGGTTGCCGGTTGTGCTCAGCGTGTCGAACTTGCCGCCGGCGGGAATGTAGAGCCGGAAAGAAGTGACCGTGTACTGGTCGGTGCCGTATTTCTGCTTTGCCTGCAGCCGCCCCATCGCGATCGTGCGGAACTTGTCCGCCACCGAATCGTTCGGAACGCCGTCGAGGTAAACACGGGGAACATCGCGGCCGTAGAGCTTGTACGTCCAGGTGAAAGCGATCTTTTCCGTGCCGTTCTTCAATTTTTCATACACGACGAGAATAGCGCTCACGCCCGTGGTAGCTTTGAAATTGTAAAGCGAATCTTTTTGCTCCACTGTTCCGCCCTTCAGCTCGATACGGCCCAGCTTGTTTTTCCCCGTGTACGTGATGCGAAACCAGTTGTTCTCGTTCAGGTAAAGAAACGAACGCTCCGGCGCCACCGTCACTTTCGATTGTACGGCTTTTACGACAAGCGTATCGGTCTGCGCCTGCAGATGTCCTGCGAATGCGGATAAGATCGCCAAAAGAAAAAATGTGCGCTTCAGCATGATGATGCTAAGATAAGAGAAGAACCACTGGTATAAAAAAGAGACGCAAGACCAGGACAAATATTGCCCTCTTCTCACGTCTCATGTCTCAAGTCTCGTTACATCCCGAGCACCGCCCGGGCCTGCGCCGGGGAAGTCAGCGCTGTGGCTTCAACGCTCATGGTCAGCGTCGCCTCTTTTTTTCCCTCGATGTTTTCAAGATCGTCCGGGCCGCACACCGCAAGCCTTCCGTCGGACGTCACCGCCCAGAGCATGTTCTCCGCATTTTTGTTGAACCGGAATTCTTTCAGATCGGAAGCGTAATACGTGAAGACCGCGTTCCTCCCTTTTTCCACCAGGAACACGTGGCTGACTTCCAGGGATTGCTTCGTGCGGCTGTCGAGAAGCTTGACGAACATCGGCACGCCTTCCGGCAGGCTTTCGGGGCAATCGGAATTCCAGATGCCGAATGAGCTGAGCACGAACTCGCGCATCACCATGTTCTCTTTTTCATCCCCGACGCTGGCGCGTCGCATGGCCATGGAACGGGCCAGGACGGAATCGTTGACGAAGATGCGGCGCGCGTCGGCGTTCATCAGCCTGCGGTCGTGCGAGGCGGAAAGCATGGCTTCGGCGTCCTGTTTCCGTTTCAGGCTGAGCTGGTATTCCGCGTAACGCTGGTCGTACGATTTTTTTGCGGCGGCGAAATTTTTCTCATCCACCACGACGTACGTTACATACGTGCGCGCGACGTCGCCTTTGGTGAATGTGATCGTGTACGTTGCGCCGTCTTTGTTGCGCACGATGGCCACGTCTTCCCACTGCACCTTTTTGTCGTTCTTGTCGTACGGCGTTTTCGCTTCGTCCACTTCAAAACGTACGCCTTTGTAAGCGTTCAGCTCGGGGAATTCGTTCGGTTCGAAAGCGATCGCGAAGCTGGGCTTTTTCTTGTCCGCCACTTTGGGAAGGATCGGAACCGGGAGCACTTTCGGCGCATTCGCTGCAATGCTGCTTTCCGTTTGTGTCGTGTCGGGAACGAACATTGCCACAACCGGTTTGTCTTTCGCGACGAATGCCCAGTTCTTCTGCACCGTATCGAGGTAATAAATGTTGAACTTATCGCTCGCCGTGTTCGACGCCATGGCGATGTTCACCGGTTTCGACGCATTTGCTTTGAGCGGTTTGCCGTTCTGCCACGCGGTGATCTCGAGCATGCCCGCCGATTCGAAGTGATAGCGTGCGCCCGCGGAATCGTACGTCATCGGGATGCCGGCGAGGAAAATATCTGCGGGATCGTGGAACTCGCGGTAACGGATCTCCACTTTGCCGCTGACGGGATTTCCTGCGCTGTCGAGGAACGCGCCTGCCGGGATGCGGATGAGGGAGCCGGTCTCGTAAAGGAAATCCCCGCCGGTTTCCGCGTCAACCGTGTACGCGGTGTCGGCCACGATCACGTTGGGCAGCGGGGGCTGCACGAAGGCAGTCACAGCTGCGGGGTTCGGATCGCTGCTGAGCGCGAGGTACGTGCCCACGGCGACGATCCCGAGCGCGGCCACGCCGATGAAAAAGCCGGGCTTCGTGAAGAAGGACTTGCCTGCCGCACTTCCCCCCGATCCTGTTGAGGCGGAATACTTGTCGAGGAACGCGTCGAAGTTTTGCCCTTTGGCAACGTCGTCCGGCGTAAGCGGTTCCCGGTTTCGGTTAATCTTGTACTTGTCCATGTCGGTGATTATTGTAATCCGGTGTAAATCGTTTTGAGGCGTTCGAGCAGCCGGTAAACCCTTCCCTTTGCTGCAGTCTCGGTGATGCCGAGGATTTCGCACACGTCTTTAAAAGGTCGTTTTTCAAAAAACCGCATTTCCAGCAGCTGCATCTCTTCGGTCTCGAGCTGCTGGATCGCCTGCATCAGCCGCGCATCGGTCACCGCTGAATTTTCTTCCCCCAGCTCCGTGAGGATGTCGGCCACCTGCGTATCGTCGATGTTCACCGCCTGGCGCACTTTCGATCTCCGGTAGAACCGGTTCAGCTCGTTGCACGCGATGCGAAACAGCCATGCCGAGAACGGAACGCCCTGGGAGCGGTATTTCCCGATATTCTCCAGCGCCGCAATGAACGTCTGCGAGGTGATATCGTACGCGTCGTCTTTCGTTTCCACGCGCTGGTAAACGAAGCCGAGGATGCGGGCGTAATAACGGTTGTAAAGCGGGGCGAACTTCGCCGGGTTGCCCCGGGCGGCCTCTATCTCCGCCTCTTCAGCAGCGATCTGCTCGCGGCTGGCGTGGTACTTGGATTCGACATTCATGGCGTAGCCTTTTGCGGTGAGGTACATGGCCAAAATTTGCTGTTACGACAGCATATAGCCTTGCCCGGGTAAAAGTCACAAAAAATAATGTGCCGATGTGCCGATTTGCCAATGTGACGATGAATACCGGGAAATACCGGCGATTTCCATGTAGACGCAAAACTCGCCCTGTTACTGTTTAGCTCCATCGGCATTTCGGCAAATCGGCATTTCGACAAATCATTTCGCCATGGAATAGGATTCGCCGATCCAGGCAAGCAGCTGTTTGTCGATGTCCTTCGGGCTGGAAATGCTGACAACGTGCACGATCTTCTTTGGGGAATAGTAGAATGTTTTTTCGACGGGGAAGGCGTCGTGGACGCGGGAAAGGAAAAATTCGATCTTCAGGTGATCTTTGCGGACCATGACGCCGGCGAAGGTGCCGTTCTTTTTGAAATAAATGCTGCCTTTCACGGCTTGCACGTTCACCTCGCCGAGGTCGGAAATGGCGTCTTTGAGCTTGTCGTAAACCTTTTTCAGCGTGGCGGGCTTTCCTTCGAAATGGCTTTCGGGAGAAATGATCACGCAGGAATGTTCCTTTGTTTTGACGGCAAGACGGCGCTTGCATTTCGGGCAGGTCCAGGCCATGAGATGTGCGGATGTGCAGGTGAAAAGTATTACTTTTCATTGACAAACCTTCCGCCATGAAAAAGCTCTATTCGCTCGTTGCCGGCATTTTCCTCGCCACGACATCCTTTTCCCAGGACACATTCTCCATCTGCGCGGTCGACACGGTGACGGGCGAGGTGGGCAGCGCGGGGGCTTCCTGCATCGATGCGAGCGCGATCGCGGGCGGGTGCGTGATCATCAGCGACGTGCACCCGGGCGTGGGCGTCATTCACACGCAGTCGTACTGGATCCCGGCGAACCAGGCTTACGGGCAATCGCTGATGAACACGGGGCTTGCGCCGGCGCAGATCATCGACTCGCTTGTGGCCAACGACGCGCAGGGCGATTCCACCATCCGGCAGTACGGCGTGGTGGACCTGTACGGCGGTGGTGCGCGCACGGCGGCGTTCACAGGCTCGAATTGCTTCAGCTACAAAAGCCACATCACCGGCCCGAACTATTCCATCCAGGGAAACATCCTCCTCGGCCAGCAGATCCTCGACTCGATGGAAGCCCGCTTTCTCGCCGAGCCCGGCGATCTTGCGTGCAAGCTCATGGCCGCCATGCAGGGCGCGAAAGTGGTCGGCGCCGACACGCGCTGCGCGCCCAGCGGGAATTCTTCGCTCTCCTCGTTCCTGCGCGTGGCCCTGCCCGGCGATACGAACGGAACTTACACGATCGACCTTGTCGTTCCCCAGGGCCCCGCCGGCTTCGAACCGATCGATTCCCTGCAAACGCTTTTCAACGGCGCACACAACTGTCCCGCAGGAATCGATGCGCTGCAGCCGCAAGTGTTCGTCAACGTTTTCCCGAACCCGGCGGCGGGATCAACAACGATCCAGGTGTCTTCGCCCGGCGATCTCAACGGCGCAACGTTCGAGCTGTACGATAATTCGGGAAAGAAAATGAGAACGGAAAATATTCCCGCGAACGGAATGCTGACGATCTCCGGCGAAACAGGTGGTCTTTACCATTACCGCGTTGTTACTGCGAATGGGATGGTCTTCACGGGGAAGTTGGTGCTGCTTTAATGTGCTAATTTGCTAATGTGCTAATTTGCTAAATGCGTTTTTTTGGCACGGACATTTGCCTCTGATACGGAATTGTTGAAATGAAAAAGCGTCTCATTGAGGACGCTTTTTCATTACCTGAGAAATCCCATTAGCACATTAGCAAATTGTGCGGTAGCACGTGCGGAAGGCACATCAGCACATTATTGTGTGTGGCCTGCGCGATGGTTACCGCGAAACGATGATCCGCTTCGTCAGCTTCTCTCCGCCGGCCGTTGCTACTTCCACGAAATACATTCCGGGCTGTTGGTCCGTGAGGTCGATCCTGTCGGGCACCGGCTGGTCGGGCGTGGCGATGTGCTTCTCCACCTGTGTGCCAAGCATGTTGTAGACCGTCAGGCTGAGGAAGGCTGCAGTATCGCCGTTGTTGATCTTGATAATTCCTTCGGTGGGGTTCGGGTAAAATCCGACTCCGCTTACAGCGCCTTCTCTTTTATCCGCAGCTTTCACAGAAGATTTCGTGGGCTCGGCTTTCGACGCCATTACAACCGCATCCGGAACAAAGACAGTGTGAATGGAGAATGCGTCGATCCATACGCCGGATTTCTGACCGGTGTTGGTGGCGCGGATGGAAATGAATTTTCCATTGTTGGCCGCCGTGAAGCGAACGGAAATTTCCGTCCAGTCGTTGCCGAGCGATTGCGCGGAAACGGTGTAAAAAACTTCACCCGCAGAAGTATCCGCCATGCTCTGGCCGATCTCGAGATTGGGCGCAACTTCGCGGCTGCGCGCCCAGAAAGAAAGTGAATACTGGGAACCTTTGACAAGCGGCGCCGACAGTTCCATGGTGATCACCTCGGAACGGATTTCCCCCTGGACGAATGACGCGAGGCCGACAAACCAGTTGCCATCTTTGGCCTGCCCGAAACCGCAATCGCTGCTCGCGATGTCGGGCTTCCGGAAACTGCCGAATGCATGCGTGTTCTTAACGTTCGAATTAAAGACGGATGTGGATGCATTGATCAGGCAGAGATTGCCGTTCTTTTCAAAACTGCCGTTGACGAAATCTTGTCCGTCGGCAATCACGGGGAACGCCAGCGGGAGAGCGAGGACTGCAATACGCAAGAAGTGTAGCTGTTTCATAATTGTGCGGGGATATTGGTGAAACTTCTTGTGGTCCGGTATTCTTCTTTCTTCTTATAACTCCATTGTTGTAAAAAAGTTACAGCGGGCCCTATCTAAGCAAAAGGTTGCAAGCCCCGTGCCAGAGGTCCGTTGATGGCTAACTACCTGGTAGTCAATGAAATTCCAGCAAGGAAAATCCTTGACATTAAAAAAACGGGGAATTCTGTTAAAAATTGTAGGGGGGGAAGGTCCGGGGGAAGCGAAAAGGAGGAAACGAAATTCAGCAGCTCCAGTGCGCAAGCAATTCTTTCCCGCGTTCGGGATCGGCGCCTGAATGTTTCAGCAATTTATCGGTAAAACTGTTGAGCTCTTTTAATGCGCTGTCGATATTTCCGTTGTTGTGCTTCAGCTGGATCTTCTCGGTGATCTGCTGAATCACTTTGCGGTCGTCCTGGTTGAGGTTGTTGTCTTTGCTGAAATCATATTGTTCTCCCGTCTTCGCCATATGCAGCGCTTTGTACAGGACGTGTACAACTCTCACAGCTTTATCGTGGGTCAACGAATTGAGAATGTTGATGATCATAATTTAAAGGTATTAAAATTCGACGAGATCAAAATGGGTGTCGGGAAGGTTTTCGATGATATACTCAAAAGAGAGGACGGATGCGCGTTTTGCGATGGGCGCAGGTAATATGATCTTGCTCACTTTTGTCGCCGGTATTACGTACAGTAACGGTTTGAAGTGGATCAAAGTTGCTGCGTTGACGATATCTTTTATTTCCTTTTCCTGCCGCTTGTCGATCACGCCGTTCTTCCGTTGCACTTTGCACCCGTTCAGGATGCCCAGCCTGTTCTGCTTGATGAGCGAGCTGTGCTCGTCGCCGCGGTCGATGTCGTCCTGGTAATTCCTCAGCAGGTCGCGCGGGTTGGACGAGGGCGGGTTGGCCCCGCGCAACGTATGAAAGTAAGGCGAGCACCACACGTAGTGCGAACCGTTATAGTAGCGCTGGTTGATCTCGTAAGCCAATAAAGTATTGACGGAATAATAAACCAAAAAACCTGCCATTTATAGGGAATTGGGGTAACTTAAACTTCAAATTTCACGAACAGGAAAATAAAGATAAGCTGAAACGATCCGGTTGTCAAATCGTTTCAACTATCCCTGCACGAAAATTAACGATAGCGTTTAAGCCGTCGCGACACTCCCATAACGGGAAGGCAGGAGGAAAATTATTGGAAGGCGTTCAGCCCTGTCACGTCCATGCCCGTGATGAGCAAGTGGATATCGTGCGTGCCTTCGTACGTGATGACCGACTCGAGGTTCATCATGTGGCGCATGATCGGGTATTCCCCGGTGATGCCCATGCCGCCGAGCATCTGTCGCGCTTCGCGGGCGATGGTGATCGCCGTGTGCACGCTGTTGCGCTTGGCCATGGAGATCTGCGCGGGGGTTGCGCGGTTCTCGTTCTTCAGCACGCCGAGCCGCCATACCATGAGCTGCCCTTTGGTGATCTCGGTGATCATCTCGGCGAGCTTTTTCTGCTGGAGCTGGAAACCGCCGATGGGACGGCCGAACTGGATGCGCTCTTTGGAATAACGCAGCGCCGTGTCGTAGCAATCCATCGCCGCGCCCAGCGCGCCCCAGGAAATGCCATAGCGGGCGGAGTTGAGGCAGCTCAGCGGGCCTTTGAGGCCTTTCACACCCGGGAAAATATTTTCCTTCGGAACTTTTACGTTGTCGAACACGAGCTCGCCCGTTGCACTGGCCCGCAGGCTCCACTTGCCGTGCGTTTCCGGCGTGGTAAATCCTTCCATGCCCCGCTCCACGACCAGGCCGTGAATTTCACCCGCTTCGTTTTTCGCCCACACGACCGCGATGTCGGCGAACGGCGAGTTGGAGATCCACATTTTCGCGCCGTTGAGCACCACGTGATCGCCTTTGTCTTTGAAATTGGTGATCATGCCCGAGGGATTGGAGCCGTAATCGGGCTCCGTGAGGCCGAAGCAGCCGATCAGCTCGCCGGTGGCCAGCTTGGGCAGGTATTTCCGCTTCTGCTCTTCCGAGCCGAACGCGAAGATCGGGTACATGACCAGCGAGCTCTGCACCGAAGCGGTAGAGCGGATGCCGGAATCGCCACGCTCGAGCTCCTGCATGATGAGGCCGTAGGAGATCTGGTCGAGGCCGGGACCGCCGTATTCAGCGGGGATATAAGGGCCGAAAGCGCCGATCTCGCCGAGACCTTTGATGATCTGGCGGGGGAATTCAGCTTTCTGGGCATATTCTTCGATGATCGGGGAAATTTCCTTTTTCACCCACGCGCGGGCTGTATCGCGGACCAGTTTGTGCTCGTCGCTGAGCAGCTCGTCAAGAAGGTAATAATCAGGGGCCTGGAAGTTGTCGGTTGCCATATTTGGGTGATTGGGCTGCAAAAATAGGGGAAAGGATGTACGATTTACGATTTACGAGGTACGATTTATCCAGGGATTTTGCGATTTAGCCGATTGTATATCGTAAATCATACTTTGTATATCTCCATTTTGCGCTTTTTCCAATTGGTCCGGCGGAGATTCCCATCCGGGGGAAAGCCCGGTTGCATATATTTGTCCTGAAGGCAGGCGCTGCTAAAAGCGTTCCCCACCATTTTCTGGCAGGGTAATTGCATTCACTGTACCTACACGTAAAACCGCCATTCACACATGAAAAAGCCCGCACTTTTTATCATTGCCCTGTTAGCAGGCGCACTGAGCCTTAACGCGCAGATCTACAAAGGGACCAAAACGAACGTCTCCTTTTTCTCGTCTACGCCGGTGGAAGACATCAGCGCCACGAATTCGATGGCCAACATGCTTCTGAATACCAAAACCGGGGATGTGATCGCAAAGATCACCATCAAAGGTTTCACCTTCTCGAACGCGCTGATGCAGGAGCACTTTAACGAAAACTATATGGAAAGCGACAAGTTTCCATATGGCGACTTTAAAGGGAAGATCAACGACTCGCTCGATTACACGAAAAACGGCACCTACAACGTAACGATCACGGGCAACCTGACGGTGCACGGCGTCACCAAACCCCGCACGCTTCCCGCCACGGTGACGATCAAAGACGGCGTCATCACCATCGACAGCAAATTTGACATTGCACTGGCCGATCACGATATCAAAGTTCCGGAAGCCGTAGGCTCCAAGATCGCCGAGAAGATCCAGGTGACGGTGAACTGCACCATGGAAAGCGCCTCCAAGAAAAAGTAGTGCATCCGGGTGTAACACCCGGATGCACTCAGAAAAAAGGCTCCCCCGGGAGCCTTTTGCTGTTTACCGCGATAGCGGCGCGACAAGCGTTTAGAGTATTTTTGGGAATGCTTTTCAAACGGCACTACATTCTTGAAAGTCAACTTGCCCCTGACGACATCCACCGGAAGCTGAATGCTGTCACCTCCCCTGCAGGCAAGCAGGCGAAGTTTGAAGGCGTGGTTAAAACGGGCAGCTTCAGGCTGCTCCCGGTGTACAACTACTCCGCGAACGACCGGGTCCGCAGCGAGATCAACGGGAAGGTTGCGGCCAATGCCGGAACCTCGCGATGCGACATTTTCCTGGATTTTGGCCTTTCGAAGGAAATAAGCGTCCTTCTTGCCCTGGGAATCATTGTCACAATGGTTGTTTCGCTGGTTGCAGTGATTTTTCCCGGCATTTTTCCCGCGCTGGTCCGTTCGTTCTGGTGGGTGCCGCTTCCTGCGGCCGCTATTTTTACTGCGGTTATCTATTTCACCTGGCGCGCGCGCATCTATGAAGATCTCCGGGTGCTGGAACAATTGCTTTCTGCGAAACAGCGGATTGTCCTGTAACGCGTTTATCAACATCCCGCACCAAACGGCCCACCCGCGCTTATATTTGCAGTAAGCGCATCCCGATTGAGCCCTTTTTCTCTTTTTACTTTTTTGCTGCAGGCTCCTGCAGGCACGGTTTCCCCGGCAGCTTTCCGCCCCGAGCCGCTTCCTTCCCATGAAGGGAATTGGTGGATTGCCGCAGCGCTGTTCGCCTCGTTCACGGTGCTCGTGGTGCTGCGCGTATTCGACAATCGCCGGCTGGTGCAGCTGCTGCAGGGATTCCTGCGTTCGTCATCCGTGAGTGTGCTGTACCGCGAAGAATATTCGCTCACGGGGCGCGTGTCGGTGCTGCTGCTGCTCAACTACCTGCTGGTTTTTCCCCTGTTCCTTTGGCAAACAGCCGGCTACTTTGGCGCGCCCCGCGACGGGCTGGCAGGCTTCGGATTGATCGCGGCGGGCATTACGGCGGCGTATTTGCTCAAGATCGCGAGCACGCGCGTGCTGGGTTCCATCTTCGAAGTGCAGGAAGCGGCGGCGGAATACGTGTACAACATTTTGCTGTTCAACAAGACCACCGGGCTGGTGCTTTTCCCGGTTTGCCTGCTCCTCGCGTATGCCCGCCAAATACCCCCGGAAATCCTCGTCTGGACAGGAATTGTTTCCTGGGGTTTGATATTGGTTTACAGGCTGTTAAGAGTGGTTCTGATAGGGGTCTCCAGCTCTTCAGTTTCCTTTTTCTATATTATTTTGTACCTTTGCACCCTTGAAATAATACCGTTCGTCGTGATAATAAAGGTATTCGTTGGCACATTTCAGTCGTTCCACCCCTAACGTGTAATAAATGGCAGCAACGAAGAATACGGACCCGAAAGTAAAAAGCATCCTGGTTACACAGCCGAAACCAGAGACGGAGAAATCGCCCTACGCTGATCTGGCAAAAAAGTACAGCCTCAAGATCGACTTCCGGGAATTCATCCACGTCGAAGGTGTGCCGTCCCAGGATTTCCGCCAGCAGCGCGTGAACATCAACGAGCATACCGCCGTGATCCTCACCAGCCGCAACGCGGTCGATCACTTCTTCCGCATCTGCCAGGAAATGCGCGTCACCGTGCCCGACACGATGAAGTATTTCTGCATCTCGGAATCCACCGCCTATTACCTCCAGAAATACGTCCAGTACCGCAAGCGCAAGATCTTCCACGGCAAAGCGACGTTCCTCGACCTCATCGAGATCATCCGCAAGCACAAGGACGACAAGTTCCTCTATCCCTGCACCGACGTGCACAAGGAGGACATTCCCGAGATCCTCGACAAGCACAAGATCAATTACACCAAAGCCGTCCTCTACCGCACCGTGTGCAGCGACCTGAGCGACCTCGCCGATGTGTATTACGATATCCTCGTTTTCTTCAGCCCCTCCGGCATCACGTCGCTCTACAAGAACTTCCCCAAGTTCAAACAGAACAAAACGCGCATCGCCGCCTTCGGTCCCGCCACCGCAAAAGCGGTCGAAGAAGCCGGCCTGCGCCTCGACATCCACGCCCCCAAGCCGGGAACGCCGTCCATGACGATGGCGATCGAGGAGTACATCAAGAAGGTCAATAAAAAGTAGCCCTGGCTTCACACTTCCCGCAGCGAGGAAAAATTCAAAGATTCAATCGCTCCCGCTTCGCGGATCGCTATTCAAAGATTCAAAGATTATCTCACTTCGGATTTTCAATCTTTGAATCATTGAATAGCAAAGGCGAGCGTAGCGAGCCAGGCGATTGAATCTTTGAATTCCCTCCATGCGCCAGACTTTCAGGAAACAGGAACGCCTCTCCGGCAAAAAAACGTTCGACGCGCTGATGAAGCATGGCGAGGAGTTTTACCAGTTCCCGTTCCGGGTGAAATGGATGTTTGCGGATGTGGAAATGCCGTTCCCGGCCCAGGTGGCATTCGCGGTCCCGAAACGCACGTTCAAACGCGCCACGGCACGCAACCGGGTCAAACGTTTGCTGCGGGAAGCATACCGGCGCAACAAAGCTCCTTTCTATGGCGAGCTGGAAAGCCGGGGGAAAAAGATCAGGGCGATGCTCATCTACACCCACCGCGAACCGCTGGAACTAAAGGAAACCGACGCCAAAATAATCTTAACTTTACAACGTTTGATCAAAGCGTCGGATGGACTCACAGGCGGCACCGGTAAAGCAGAATAACGTCCTCTCCCGTCTCGGTTCCGGGATGATGGTGGGCACGATCCGTTTTTACCAGGGCGCCATTTCACCTCACCTGCCCGCTTCCTGCCGCTATACGCCCAGCTGCTCCCAGTACGGCATCGAAGCCGTTCAGAAGCACGGCCCGCTGAAAGGCGGCTGGCTGGCCCTCAAACGCATCGGCCGCTGCAACCCCTGGGGCGGCCACGGTCACGATCCTGTTCCCTGAATTTTATTTTCGTTTACGTCATGTCAGAAAAAAATGCTTCCCCCGCGAAATCGCCCGTAAAGGCCGCACGTCCGCTCGTTTTCTTCCGCAAGGCCGCACGCCGCATCGCCATCCCGCTGGCACTCGTCACCGGTGGCTTTATCGGTTTTGCCGCCGCGGACAATGAAGACGATCACCTCTTCGAAATTTCCAAGAATATGGAAATTTTCGGAACGGTGTTCCAGCAGCTGAATAAGCTGTACGTGGACGAGCCCAAGCCCGGCGAGCTGATGAAAACCGGCATCGACGCCATGCTCGGCTCGCTCGATCCGTACACGAACTACATTTCCGAAGAAGAGATCGAAGATTACCGTTACCAGACCTCGGGCCAGTACGGCGGCATCGGCGCTTCCGTGCGCCAGATCGGCGACCGCATCGTGATCTCGGAACCGTATGAAGGTTTCGCCGCGCAGAAAGCAGGCCTCAGGGCCGGCGACGTGCTGCTGGAGGTCAACGGGAAAAGCACGAAAGGAAAAAATTACGAGGAGCTCGGGAAAATGCTGAAAGGCATTCCCAACACCACCGTCGCCGTGAAAGTGGAACGCCCGGGCGAGCTGAAACCGCTCGAGTTCACCATCATCCGCGAAGAGATCAAAGCAAAGAACGTGACGTATTTCACGCTCATGGAAAACAACGTCGGCTACATCAAGCTGTCGGGCTTCACGGAAAATGCGGCGGCGGAAGTGCGCGAAGCATTGCTCGACCTGAAGCAGAAAGGCGCCACGTCCATCGTGCTCGACCTGCGTGAAAACCCGGGCGGGCTGCTGCGCGAAGCCGTCGGCATCGTGAACCTGTTCGTGGATCGTGGCCAGCTCGTGGTGACCATGCGCGGCCGCGTGAAAGACTGGGATAAAAAATACGTCACCGACGCAACGCCTGTGGACACGCAGATCCCGCTCGCCGTGCTGACCAATGCCTGGTCGGCTTCCGCTTCGGAAATCGTCGCCGGTTCGCTGCAGGACCTCGACCGCGCGGTGGTGGTGGGACAGCGCTCGTACGGCAAAGGTCTCGTGCAGCAAACGCTCCCGCTCGTGTACGGCTCCATCTTCAAAGTCACCGTTGCGAAATATTATACGCCCAGCGGGCGCTGCGTGCAGTCGATCGATTATTCCCACCGCAACGCCGACGGCACCCTCGAGCGCGTTCCCGATTCGCTCATCACCGCGTTCAAGACGAAGAACGGCCGCGTCGTGTGGGACGGCCTCGGCGTCATTCCCGACGTGGAAGTTGAAGAGCGCGCCTACAGCGTGCTCACCGATACGCTCCTGGCGAAATCGCTGCTGTTCGACTACGCAACGGAATATGCGCGCACGCACAACACGATCGACAAATCGGAGAAGTTCCGCCTCACCGACGCGGAGTACAACGACTTCGTGGCCTGGGTGAAAACGAAAAACTACGCCTACGTCTCGCGCGAGGAAAAAGACCTGCAGGATTTCAAACGCCATGCCGAACAGAACGGTTCGTTCAGCGGCGCTACCGCCGAGTTCGACGCGCTGAAGCAAAAGGTCGAAGCCGGGAAAGCCGATGACTTCACCGAATTCAAAACCGAGATCAAGGTGCTGCTCGAAGCCGAGATCGCTTCCCGTTATTATTTCCAGGCCGGCCGCGCCGCAGCTTCGCTCAAAGACGACCCGGACCTGAAACAGGCCACCGACCTGCTCCGCGACCCGAAAGCCTACCGCGGCATCCTGACCACCGTGGTGCCTAAAGAAAAGCCGAAGCAGCGCGCCGACATGGCGCACCGGAAAGATTAAACTGTGGGTCCGGCAGTGGG
>CBIHOC010000001.1:0-254862 GCA_966211705.1 uncultured Chryseobacterium sp. | reverse complement strand
TCTATGATCTTCAGACAGCTTTTAATGTGTTGTGTATGATCGTGTTTAGTTAATAGTCCGATACGTAACCCTTCGACCACCCCGGCTTCCTAACCATTACCGCGTTCTTGATCCGCGAAATATCACTCTGCACTTAACTTAATGACATTGCCCTACGGAGCTTTTATGGATATGATTTTCTTTTTTCTATAAACAGGGTGCTTCTACGGAGCTCTTCATTCTGTTAAGCGGCCATTTTATAGCTCCGTAGGAGCGACCTGTTTATTGAAAAGATTGTTGCCCCATTTATTAAGCTCCGTAGGAGCGACCTGTTTGGCATTCCATTGACCATCCGTGTACAAGTGGAGGCGCCTTGTTAAGCGAAAATGTTTTCCCGAACGTTGGTGAACACCATTACTTCCTGTACTTCCCCATCTTCTCATCAATGCTGACATCCCCATGATTCCGCAACTGCAGCTTCATGTTGATCAGCAATTCTTCCGCACCGGCGGCGAAACATTTTTCACGGATGGTTTTCAGCAGCGACATTACGTCGTCGTAAGGGCCTTCCACGACGGTTTCAAACGGGCAGACTTCGTAGTGCAGGCCGGATGCGCGTATCGCTTCAATGGCGACGTCGACGATTTCATACGGATGTTTATCCTTGCTTCGGGGAAGGACTTGTATTGCAGCGTTGATTGTTTCCATAGTGCAAATTTAACCGGCAATCATGGCTTCACGAGCGAGAATTTCTTCGGTACGGTTTCCCATGTTCTGGGTGATAAATGCCGTTACTTCCCGGGTGAATTTATCCAGGTCGAGGGCGGAGGTTTGGAGATGGGTGTAAATTTTACCGAAATCTTCCTGTGAGGGATTTTTAGCATCCACAAGCTTCAGCAAACCGAGACAGTTTGCAACCGGCTGGCGCATTTTGTGGGAAGTGAGGAACATCATTTCTTCCAGCGCTTTCACATACGCCTGTCGTTCCGCATTCCGCTGCTCGAGCAGTAAACGGTGGCGTATGGCGAGGGCGGCAATAGTCACAATGACGACAATGGAAATGCCCCGGTTGATATAAGCCACCCAGCTGGTGTCGGCCGAGAAGAAGATGAAAAGTTTAGTAACTGTCAATATGGAAGCCAGGAAAGCGAACCGGCAAATCGTTCTTTTGTCTTCCCGGCAGATGAGAAAGAAGCAGAAAACATACAGCGCTCCGACCGCGATGCCGAGCGGGGCAAAAAGATCGACCAGGAATACGACGAACAGGCTGAAAAGGGTCTGGACCCTTCGGTTGGAGGCCACGGCACGGATGTTCATACGGGAGAGGGGTTGGTTGGGGTTCCGCAAGTTATCACATTTCTCCCGATACGATCAGATGATCTTCATCATAAAACCGGTAAATTTATTATGCATGCATTATAAATTACTGCCCCCGCTCACAATGCTTTTAACGCCGACAATCGCTCCCATTTTTCGGTGATCCCTTCGTCCGCGAGCTGGAGCAGGTGCGCAGCGTGCTCTTTGTTCTGCCGGGCGAGAACGGAGAACCGTGTTTCCTGGTAGAGGAAATCTTTCAGTTGCATAGACGGTTCTTTGCTGTCGAGGCTGAAACGCTGGCCTTTCGCCTTGAGCGGGTTGTAGCGGAACAATGGCCAGTAACCGCTTTTGATGGCGCCCTGCTGCTGGACCGCGCCGTAAGCCATATCATAGCCGTGTGCGATGCAATGGCTGTACGCGATCACCAGCGAAGGGCCGGGGAAGGCTTCGGCCTCCTGGATCGTTTTGATGGCGTGCACGTCGTTTGCGCCCATGGCGATCTGCGCCACATACGCTGAGCCGTGCGCAATGGCCTGCAGCGCGAGATCTTTTTTTCCTGTCGTTTTACCGTTCACGGAAAACTTCGCGCTGGCGCCGATGGGTGTCGATTTCGATTTCTGCCCGCCGGTGTTGGAATACACTTCCGTGTCGAGCACGAGCAGGTTCACGTTTTCCTGAGTCGACAGCACATGGTCGAGCCCGCCGAAGCCGATGTCGTACGCCCAGCCGTCGCCGCCGACGATCCAGTGCGTGCGCTTCACCAGGTGGCGCGCCAGCTGCAGCAACTGCTTTGCCTGCGGGTGATGAATTTCGGCCAGGCGTTTCTCCAGCTTTGTGATGCGTTCGCGTTGCGCGCGTATCCCGGCCTCGGTCGACTGATCGGCATGGAGTATTTCGCCGGCAAGCGTTTCCCCGGCTTCAGCGCTCATCCGTTGAAGCATGCGGGCCGCGTATTCCTGTTTTTTGTCGTACGCCAGCTTGATGCCGAGACCGAATTCCGCGTTGTCTTCGAACAGCGAATTCGCCCACGCGGGCCCCTGTCCGTCTTTGTTCACCGACCACGGCGTCGTCGGGAGATTGCCTCCGTAGATGGAAGAACAGCCTGTCGCATTCGCAACGACGAGGCGATCGCCATACAACTGGGAAAGCAGCTTCACGTAGGGCGTTTCACCGCAGCCGGAGCAGGCGCCGGAGAATTCAAACAGGGGCTGGAGCAGCTGCGTTCCTTTCGTCGAGCCGAGGTTCACGCGCGTGCGGTCGAACTCCGGGATGGAAAGGAAGTAGTCCCAGTTCTGCCGTTCGGCCTCCAGCAGCGGCGCTTTTTCCGTCATGTTGATGGCTTTCTTTCCCGGTTCCGTTTTACTTGCGACCGGGCAGAATTCCACGCACAGCCTGCAGCCCGTGCAATCTTCCACGGCAACCTGCAGCGTGTACGCTTCTTTCTCCTTTTCGAATTCTTTGCCGATGGGCGCCGCATGTTTAAATGCAGAAGGCGCATTTTCCAGCTGCGTCTTGTCGTACACTTTGCAGCGGATCGCAGCGTGCGGGCAGATCAGGTAACATTTTCCGCACTGGGAACAGCTGTTCTCATCCCACACCGGGACGATTTCGGCGATGTTGCGTTTTTCATACAACGCCGTGGCTGATGGGTACGTACCGTCGACAGGGAACGCGCTCACCGGCAGCTCATCCCCGAGACCGGCGATAATAGTGCCGAGCACTTCCTTCACAAATCCCGGCGCATTGTCCGGCACCGGTTTTTCGTTGGCGAGCTTACCGGGTGCGAATGAAGAATAATCGATCTCGTGCAGGTTCGCAACGGAACTGTCCACCGCATCGAAATTTTTCTGCACCACCTTGTCGCCTTTGTCCGAATAGGTTTTGTAGATCGCGTCCTTGATGCGGCTGATCGCTTCTTCTTTCGGGAGAATGCCGGAGATCGCGAAGAAACAGGTTTGCAGCACCGTGTTGATGCGTGATCCCATGCCGGCTTCCTGCGCCACTTTGGAAGCGTTGACGACGAAGAAACGAAGTTTTTTCGCTGCGATCGTTTCCTGGGTTTGCCGCGGAAGCTTGTCCCACGTGAGATTTGCGGGGTAGGGGGAATTCAGCAGGAACGTCGCGCCTTCTTCTGCGTGCTGCAGCACATCGTATTTGCCGAGGTAATTGAAATGGTGGCAGGCGATAAAATTGGCGGAGCTGACGAGATACGTGGAACGGATGGGATTCCTGCCGAAACGCAAATGCGAGACCGTGAGCGATCCTGATTTTTTTGAATCGTACACAAAATAACCCTGCACATGATTGTCCGTGGTTTCGCCGATGATCTTGATCGAATTTTTATTCGCGCTCACCGTTCCGTCGGCGCCCAGTCCGAAGAACAGCCCGCGGAAGAGGTGCTGTTGCTCGAGCAGGAATGTTCTGTCGTACGACAGGCTCGTGTGGGTCACGTCGTCCTCGATGCCGATCGTGAAATGGTTGCGGGGTTTGTCATTCTTCAGCTCGCTGAAAATAGCTTTCACCATCGCGGGCGTAAATTCTTTCGACGCAAGGCCGTAACGTCCGCCGGCGACAACCGGTTTTTCCCGGGGGAAGCTTTCGTAAATGGCATTCACCACGTCGAGGTAAAGCGGCTCGCCACCGCTGCCGGGTTCCTTGCAACGGTCGAGCACCGCAATTTTTTTTACGGTACGGGGAATGGCGTTCACGAAATCGCGTGACGGGAACGGGCGGAAAAGACGCACGTACAGGCAACCGGTCTTTTCGCCGTTGCTGTTGAGGTGTTCCATTGTTTCCTGCACGGCGCCCACGCCGGAACCCATGATGACGATGATGCGGTCGGGCTCGCTGTGGCCGGTGTATTCGAATGGCCTGTAGTTCCTGCCGGTGAGCTGTGCGAACTTCTCCATCATCGAAGCGACGATGCCGGGCACGGAATCATAAAATGTATTCGACGCTTCACGTCCCTGGAAAAAAACGTCCGGGTTCTGCGCTGTGCCGCGGATCGACGGGTTTGCCGGGTCCAGGCTGCGGCTGCGATGCGCCATAACAGCTTCCACGTCGATCATTGCTTTGATCGTTTCATCCGGGATGAGCTCCACTTTCATCAGCTCGTGCGAGGTGCGGAAGCCGTCGAAAATGTTCAGGAACGGGATGCGCGCTTTCAGCGTAGACGCCTGCGCGATGAGCGCCATGTCCATTGCTTCCTGGGAATTGGCGCCGAACAGCATGGCCCAACCGGCCTGGCGCACCGCCATCACATCGGAATGGTCGCCGAAGATCGAGAGCGCATGCGTGGCCAGCGCGCGCGCGGCAATGTGGAAAACGACGGGCGAAAGCTCTCCCGCGATCTTATACATGTTCGGGATCATCAGCAGCAGGCCCTGGGAGCAGGTGAACGTCGCCGAAAGCGCCCCGCCCTGCAGCGCGCCATGCACAGCGCCGGCCGCACCGCCCTCGCTCTGCATCTCGATGACCTTCGGGATCTCCCCGAAAATATTCTTCCTGCCTTCCGCCGACCATTCATCACAGAATTCACCCATCGCCGACGAGGGCGTGATGGGATAAATGGCGCACACTTCGTTCGTCTTGTAAGCGACGTATGCCGCGGCCTCATTGCCGTCCATGATGCTGAAATCCTTGTTCTCCATTGTTAGCTGGGTTTTATTGCCGCACTTAATTTGTCGAGGTCTTTTTCCATTTCACTTTTTCCCAGGCACCGGTCGTCCATCACCATGAACTGGGACGACAACTGCGCGGTCTCCTGAGGAGAAAGCAGTAACGGTGCAATGTTCAGGATGACCTGTTCTTCGCGGTTGATGTGTCGCGCCAATGTCCCGAGGTATTCCGTCGAAATTTTTCGCATCAGGCGGAAGTCGCGGTTGAGGTAATGATTTTCGAGCTCGGCCATCAGCGCGCGGAAATCTTCATGGTTGTCGCAGATCTCGTGCATGAACGCCTGGCTCATGTTTTCCGTGCGGTTGCGAAGCGCGGGATACAATCCCTGTTCTTCTTTTGGAAAATGATACAGCTCGGTGAAATTCCGGAGGAAGAGGATCACGTCGTGCATGAGACGATGATACTGCTCGTCGTCTTTTTCCTCCTGGATCTTCGCGGCCAGGCCGATCGCGCGCAGTAGCACGCGGTGCTCCTGCTTCAGAACTTCAACTGGGTTTTCCATGCTGGTCTGTTTTTGCGGCAGGTTGCTGCGCCGCCGTTTGTTATTGCCCGGTGAATTCTACTTTTTTGCCGATCGCGGAAAGGCCTGCCAGCGCGTCTTTCGTGGAAAAGATCGTCCGCAGGTGCTCGAGCTCCGACTTAGGGCCTTTGGCGTTCGAGATCAGCGTATCCGCAATGCGGAGAGCAATGGGGGCGCGGGTCTGGAGCGCATCCGAAATTTTCTCCGCTTCGGGTTGCGGGAGATTGTGGGCGTTGTATTTCCTGCTGAGAATTTCGTCGAGCGTGTTCTTTTTGAAGAACGATTCCACCTGCTTCCACTTCCTTTTCGGGTTGCCACGTCCCGCGCGCGGAACGGCTTTTTCCCCGGCGAGGATCTCCAGCATCTCGGGAAGGCTTACGACTTTCCGGACGAGACCGATCTCCTGCGCTTCTTCAGCGGTGATCATTTTTCCCGTCAGCACAAGGTATTTCGCGAGACTCGTGCCGATGCGCTGCCGCGTGCGTTGTGTGCCGCCAAGGCCGGGATAAATGCCGATGCCCGTTTCCGGGAATGCAAGCATCGCATTCGGCGTGGCGATGAGCACATCCGCGCACAGCGCCAGCTCGAGGCCTCCGCCCAGCGTCAGCCCGTTGAGCGCTGCGACGACCTGCTTGCGGGAACGGTCGATGCGCTCGAAGATGCGCTGCCCGATCTCGGTGAACGTCTCGATGTCGCAGATGCGGTCGTTGCGCATGTTGTCGAGGAAGAAACGAATGTCGGCGCCGGCGACGAATGCTTTCCCGGAGCCTGTGATGAAGATCGTGTCGATCTCCGGGTCGCTTTCCGCGGTGCTGAAACAATCCCACAGCTGGCGGATCGTTTCGCCGCTCAGCGCATTCATGCTTTCGGGCTGGTCCATGATGATCGTCGCCAGCCTGCCTTTGCGGGTGCAGCGAACGGTTTTCATGTTCCAGAAAACTTCGCCCAGGGAAATCGGCATCGGCATGCTGTAGCGCGACGCAATGGCCTGGATGAGGCGTTTCACTTCGGCAACGCCGAGCTTTTGCATCAGCTCGACAGGACCTCTTTTCCATTTCAGCCCGATGCGCGCGCCACGGTTCAGGTCGGTGGCGGTGCAAATACTTTCATCGAGGATCTGCGTGGAAACGAAGAGCACCACGCCGAGCAACCGTTCACGAACGAGCGTTTCGGTTTCAGGGCTGACGATCATCCCGTCTTCGCTGCCGATCTCCCAGTTCTTCCCGTCGAGCGCCTGGTTTTTCAGTCCTTCAGCGACGTGGTACAGGTTGCCGAAAACTTCCAGCGTTTTTTCCGCGTGGTACGCAACAGGAACTCCCGTCGCATTCATCAGCTCGAAAGGTCCCATGCTGATCCCGAACACGGAGCGGCAGATGCGGTCGATGACAGGGATCGGGGCGATGCCTTCTTCGTAAATGCGGGCCGCTTCGTTCAGCCAGGGAACAAAGAAACGGTTCACGACAAAGCCGTAGACGTCGCCGCAGGTAATGGGATCTTTGCCCGCGATAAGCGCAAAACGCCGTGCGACCTCGTAGGTTTCGGCAGACGTGTTCTCGCCGGGAATGATCTCCACCAGCCTGTTCTTCGCCGCGTGGTAGAAGAAGTGCAGTCCGATGAACCGTTCCGGGAATTCCACCGAACACGCCAGCTCCGAGACGGCGTAGGAAGATGTATTCGTCGCGAGAATGCAGTTTTTCGAAAGTATCTTCGACAGCTTGATGAACAGGTCGACTTTCGCTTCGAAGTTTTCGTAGATCGCTTCGATCACGATGTCGCACGAGCGCAGGTCTTCCAGCTTTTCCGTGCTGCGGATATTGGCCAGCACCTTGTCCATTTTTTCCCGGGAAAAAACGTTGCGTGCCACGCCTTCCTGGAGAACAGCGGTGATGTTGCGAACGCCTTTTTCAACCTGCTCGAACGTTTTGTCGGCAAGGATTACGGAGAATCCCACCTGGGCGAATTTTTGCGCGAGCGCCGAACCCATTGTGCCTGCGCCGACAACGCCCACGTTGGTGATGGTTTTTGTTTTCATAGGTTCAGTTGTTGATCCAGTTTGGTTTTCGTTTTTCGAGGAAAGATGAAATTCCTTCGTTGGCATCATGTGTTTCCATCAGGCGGGTGACGTACATGCTTTCCAGCGCAGGAAGAAAATTGCCGATGACGTGGTTGAACTTCACCCGCACCGCCCTCACCGCGTAGCGGAGCGAGGACGCGCTCTTGGGCAGGATATGACTGACGATCCATTCTTCCGTGCCTGCGTCCAGTTCGCCGCGGTCTTCAAAAACAGCCGCAAGCAGTCCTGCACGAAACGCCTCATCCGCCGGCATGCTCCGGCCGGTGATCAGCAGCTCTTCGGCGCGGGCGAGGCCGATCTTTTCCGGAAGCAGGATGGAAGCGGGAGGAGGGAACACGCCGAGCAGGATCTCCGGCTGGCCGAACTTTGCAGTTTTGTCGGCAAGCATGATGCTGCACATCAGCGCCAGTTCCATTCCTCCGCCGAGGCATTGCCCGGAAACCTTTGCCAGCGTTGGGATCGCGAGCTCACGCAGGGAATAGAAGAGCTGGTGAAATGCGCGAAGCATCGCTCCCGCATATTCCTTCTGGTGCTCTTCCACGCTCGCGCCGAACGAAAAATGTTTCCCGGCGCCCTGGAAAACGATCAGCTTGAGATCGTTGTTCGTCTTCCAGGAATCCAGTTGCTGCTGCACCTCTTCCATCATGATGTGATCGAGCACATTGCCTTTGCCGTCGTCGAGCGTGATGTACGCAACGGTCCGGTCATGCGCGTAAGCGACTTTTATTTTTTCCATGGGTTTATGCTTTGATGGTGTGTACGGGTGAAATGACGTCGTGCAGGCTTTCATTCCACGGGTGTCCTTCCGCAAGCAAACGGCGGAGGCGGATGAAATCGACCTCGCGGTTGTCTTTCGGGCCGTCGTTGAACGCCCGGAAACCGGCGCGCGCTTCGGTCATCATGTTCAGCGCAAGCCATTCGCGGCTGCTTTCCTTGTTCTTGTCCCAGTGCTCGAGCTTCTTCTTGCGCACCTCGCTGATCGTTTTGATCGTGCAGTTCGGGAAGGTGTACAGGAGTTTGGTGACAAGCTTGTCGACCGCTTTGTCCAGCGCGGATAAATTGACCGTCCCGCGTTCGAGCAGCGCTTTCCCTTCCCGCAGGGCGTCGCCCGTCCTCGATGTGCCGTAAATGATCCTGCCCATCTCATCCAGCCAGCGATCGGTTACGACGAGCGGGTTGGGAATGATCCTGCCGTCGACCTCGAGCACGGCAGCCACGTCGGCCACGAGCCCGTATTGATAAGCCTGGTAAGCGGTCCACGGTTCGCACAGCGTGAGCGACATCATCGCGCGCTCAATGCCGACATAGAGATGGAGGAAATCCGTTGCGCCCCCGATCGGCGCGCTGCCATGCTTGGGGCCCGCCTGCCCGAAACGCGCAAGGTCGCTCGTGACAGTGAAGTCGCACGCCATGCCGATCTCCTGGCCGCCGCCGATGCGCATGCCGTTCACGCGATTGATCACCGGCTTCTCGCACATCAGGATGGCGGAAACCATGTCGTTGAACAGGCGCATGTATTGGGAGTACTCCTGCGGGTTGCCGGCATAGTATTCCGCGTACTCCTTCGTGTTGCCGCCGGTGCAGAACGCTTTGTCGCCGGTCGCGGTGAAGACGACGGCGACCACGCTGCGGTCGTTCGACGCTTCGCGGAACGCGAAGATCACTTCCTTGACCGCGGATGTGGTGTAGGAGTTGTATTGTTTCGGGTTGTTGAGAATGATCCACGCGGTATGCAGGCCGCTCACCGGCAGGCCGGATGCATCGAGACAGGGACGCTTCTCGAAGATGATCTCTTTGTAACTGACTTCGGTGAGGTTATGGTTTTTCAGCTCTTTCATGGGATATGTGTTATCGGTGTGAATACGGTTCAGTTAAAATCCGGTACGAGCACCGAACGTTTTGTGTATTTGTGCTCCAGCGTGGCGCGGAACACTTCGTTGATCTTCGATAAGGGAAATACCTGCACAAAACGATCGATCTTCAGCTGATCGTTCGCAACCAGCTCCACCACTTCAGGATACAATTCCGGCATGCAGCCCCACGTGCCGATCAGCTTCGCGTCGAAGGCCATGAGATTGCTCAGGCGCACTTCCACTTTGTCCATGGTAAAGCCGACGATGGAAAGCGTGGAAGCGAACGTCAGCAGGTTGAAGGCAAGGTCTTGTCCCGCTTTCGTTCCGCTGATCTCGAAAATTTTCCATCCTGCTTTCGGCGCTTTCAATGCTTTCGCGATCTCCTTCACTTTTTCCTTCACCGTTCGGATGTCCATGCCTTTCGTGTTCAGCACGGCATCCGCGCCGTTTTCCTGCGCGATCTTCAGCTTTTCATCGCTGATGTCGAGCGCAAGCACTTTCGCCCCGAAGATCTTCGCGATCTGAGCGCCGTAAATGCCCACACCGCCGACACCGATCACGATGGCGAGATCGCCCGCGCGCAGCTCCGATTTTTTCACCACCTGGTAAGGCGTGCTGATCGCATCGGCGATGACGGCCAGTTGCTCGAGCGGATATTTCTGCAGCACCTTTTCCGGCACGGGGCACAGGAAGCGCGCCGGCACAGCGATGTGAGAAGCGAAGCCGCCGTGAAAATCGTTCCCGGGCATGAGCTGGTTGCGGCAGATGTTGCTGCGCCCGCTTTTGCACAGCTCGCATTCCCCGCAAGGCAACACGGCGGGAATGATGACAGGTTTCCCGGTCCATTCCGCCGGGCCGTCCACCACGGTGCCGCTGATCTCATGGCCGAGCGTCAGCGGGAGCGCGTGCTTGGTCTGCACGCCGTGGTGCCAGAAGCTGAGATCGGTGTGGCAAACGCCGCACCCGGCAATTTTCACCAGCGCTTCGCCGGGTTTCAGTTCCGGGACAGCCTGTTCAACCAACGTAAAATCTTCGTCTGCGCCGGTCATCTGCCATTGAAATAGTTTCGTGTCGTTCATCGCTCAGGAATTTGTGTTTTCAAAAAGAATTGCTGTTCCCTGTCCGCCTCCGATGCAGGCCGAGGCAATGCCGTATTTCACGTTCCTGCGGTTCATCTCGCGGGAAAGCGTCAGCGACAATCGTGTGCCTGTCGCTGCAAGCGGGTGGCCGAGCGCGATGGCGCCCCCGTTCACGTTGCAACGTTCCCGGTCGAGCCCCAGCTCGCGTTCACAGCCGATGAATTGCGCGGCAAAGGCTTCGTTGATCTCCACGAGACCGATGTCGCCGATCTTCAGCCCGGTCATTTCCAGCAGCAGGCGGATGGCAGGCACGGGACCGAGTCCCATCACCCGCGGATCGAGCGCGCTCGTGGCCGAAGCGACGATGCGCGTGAGCGGGCGAAGGTTTCTTGCGGTAATAAAATCCTTGTGCGCTACCACGACCATCGCTGCGCCGTCGACAATGCCGCTGGAATTCGCCGCTGTCTGCACGCCGTCTTTCATGAACACGGACGGCAGTTTCGCCATGTCTTCCAGGTTGGAAAGCCGGGTGTGCTCGTCCTTTGTAAAATCCTTCGCGCCTTTCGGCAGGGAAACTTTGCGCGGGATCAATCCTTCGCATTCGAAAACGGTTGAATTGAGCGGAACGATCTCGTCGCGGAAAAATCCACGCTCAACCGCAGCGAGCGCGCGATCGACGGAGAGTTTTGCGAATGTGTCGGCATCCGTGCGGGAAATGTTCAGCTGTTTCGCCACGTTTTCCGCCGTGCAGCCCATCGGCACGGCGGCCGTGTCGTTCAGCGCTTCCCAGAGCATGTCGACAAAACCGGGACGGCCGAGCGCGTAGCCCATGCGGTTGCCGAAGGCGGCGGTGGGGGAGAGGGACATGTTTTCCGTTCCCCCGCACAAGGCCGTCGACGCTTTGCCGAGCGTGATCTGTTCGGCGCCGGCGATGATCGTTTCAAAACCTGAACCGCAGATGCGCTGCAGCATGACGGCCGGGATGCTCTCCGGGATGCCCGCGTACAGGCCGATGTGGCGCGGGAGGAAGTAACAGTCGGAAGAGCTTTGCCCGATGTTCGCCACCATCACCTGGTCGATGTCCGTTGCAGCGATACCTGATCTTTCCGTGGCTGCTTTCGCCGCGAAAATGCCGAGGTCGGTGGGGGAAATGTTTGCCAGTGTTCCGCACAATTTTCCGAACGGTGTTCGTGCCCCGCCTGCGAGAAAAATATTTTCGTAGAGGATGCTTATGCCTTTTTCTTTGTCGTGAAATCCTTTCATGATCGGCTGGATGCTGTTGAGGTTGTTTTCAGGGCGTGGTTGCGGGCCAGCAATGCCGCCCCGAATGAATTGATGAACTGTGGATGCTGCGGAACAATGACCGGGCGCACGAGCTTTTCTTCGAGAAGAGTACGGAGGAACGGGTGATGCGCCACCACGCCCCCGATGAGGTAAACAGGCAGGCGCGGCTCCATGCGCAGCTTGACGATGCGGTTGACGATGGAGATGTAGATGCCGCGCGCCATGTCTTCCGGCGGCATTTCATCGAAGATCCATTTCATGATCTCCGTCTTGGCGAATACGGTGCAGAAGCTGTTCAGCTCTTTCTCCGATGAAGAGCGGGATGCGAGCTCGCTCATTTTGCCCAGCTCGATCTCCGCGCGTTCGGCGATCTCGGTGATGAACGTGCCCGTCCCGGCGGCGCATTTCGAATTCATGTAGAAGTCGAGCACCTTTCCTTCAGCCGAGCTGCGGATCACTTTGATGTCTTCACCGCCGATGTCGAGGATGTTGTTTTCGCCCGGGAATGTTGCGGAAACGCCCATTGCGGCGCAGTAGATCTCCGTTTTGTTGATGTGCGCTTCTTTAAAATGTTCGCGGCCGTATCCCGTGGCGCAGGTGCTTTCGATGTGGAAACCGGAATGCACTTTTTCCAGTAAAGCCGAGAGAATGTTTTTGTCGCGGTTGAAGGTTTTCAGCACCTCGCGGAAACACACGGCTCCGTCGCTGTCCACGACAGTGAGCTTGGTGAATGAGGATCCGATGTCGATGCCGAGGTAAGCCATTTAAATGTCGAGGATGGTTTCCGTTGTTGATTTTCGGTTGGAGCGGACGAGCTTGTTCTTGAACGATGCCGCTTTTACCAGGTTGGTAAACGTGAGGTTCAGCGGTGTGCGGATGTAATATTTGCGCCCGTATTCCACGATCTTCCCGTTGAAATAATCGATCTCCGTTTCCTTGTTGCTGATCATGTCGACCGCCATGGAAGGGAAGTGGTTGCCGGCGCGCTTGTAATACCGCAGGCAGAGCTTGGCGAAATTTTCAGGGAAACGGATCTCCCCGGCGCGCGCCACTTCCACGGCTTCGAGGATGGCCTGCTCGATGATCTCGACGGTGTCGGGACATTCCATCGCCTCGCGTATCGTCAGCTTCGAGATGCCGCAGAGCGCGCTGATGGAAGAGTTGAGGATCGTTTTTTCCCAGATGCGATCGGTCATGCGGAAGGAATCCAGCGCGATCGTGTCGAGCTTTACGTCGCTCAGCGTGGATGCAATTTCGGTGGCGAGGTCGAGCCTCGAATCGTCGGTGGAGGCGATGTAGTTCGGGGGATTGAAGAACGTCACGTTGACCGTATTCGGCGCGTGCAGGTTACCGGCAAAGTTGAGCACCATGCGCAGCGTATTCGATTCCCCGAAAACGGAAACCGTTTCCCGCTCCACGTCGATGCCGTTCTGCACGCTCACCGCGCAGATCCCGCGGTTCAGCTCCCGGCCGGAAAACCAGCCCAGCAGGTCCTGCATGTGGTACGATTTCACCGCGAAGAACAAGATCTCCGGCTCGAACGCCATCAGCTCATCCATCGACGTGAACGCCTTTCCGAACCAGGAATGTTTCTGCATCCGCCCTTCCAGCCGTATCCCGTTGAGCCGGATCAGCTGCATCTTTTCTTTACCGCGATCGCAGATGGCTACATCCCAGCCTGCTTCTGCAAGATGGACCGCGAGGATCTGCCCGACCGGTCCCATCCCGACTATTCCTGCTTTCCTGGCGTTGCTTTTCATGCGAGTTGTTCAAGAAATGTTTCCACTTTGGTTTTTGTCTGCCCTTCCGAAAAGAACCGCAGGTCGCAGAGATCGCCTTCGATCACGAGCGCGGGAATGCCCGTTCGCTCCCGCAAACGCGCCGGCATGCCGAACCGTGCGTTCGAATTGTTGAAGCAGGTTTTCGCGTCGTGGTAAACGATACCGTCGATGCGGAAGTCTTCCAGCAGCTTTGCGAGCATGTCCATTTTCGCCGCTTCGCTTCGGTTGATGAAAATTTCAGTGTACGCTTTGGCGCTGGAATGGAACGGGTCGCGCTCGTCGAAGGCGTCGAACACCCAGCTGTTGCAATAGGTCGAAGCCACAACAGCCGCGTTGTTTCCCGCGAAGAGGTCCGACATCGAACGGAGCTTTCCCCATACCGGCATGCCGTCCCAATAGATCCGCGTTTGCTCGTTCGCAAGAAAACCGATTCCGTTGCGCACGTTTTCTTTCAATTCCTCCAGCAGCAATGTGTAATAATCCGTCGCAACCTGTGTGCCGCGCAACACCACGATCGGGCCCATGTGAATGGTGCCGTCGAAGAAGCTCAGCGGCGACGGAGCCTGTTTGGCGGTTGCGAGCACTTGTTTCCAGAGCTCCGTCGCTTCACGGCTTTTCCGCAAGCTCACGCGGAACCGGTCGATGTCGAATTTTATTCCCGTAATTTTTTCGCAGACCGGGATGATCGCATGAAACTGCGCAGCGACGTCACTGATCGCTTCCGGCGTGATCGCATCGAGGTGACGCGGCGGGTGAATGCCGGCAACGGGACAACCGAACTCTTTCCCGAAAAATGTGAACCAGTCTTGAACCTCGCGGCATTGATTGGTGTTGTAGACGACGAGATCGGGTTTCGGCACGCCTTTCATGCCGTACTGTTTCTTCAGCGGCGTTTCCCCGCACCGGTACGCGCCGATGTCGGCAGTCAGGTACGAGCAGATGTCGGCGGAATAACCTTCCTGAACGGCCGACGGAATGTAATCGCCTGCTGTGCGCGTGGCCCCGAGCAGCGCGCCGTGGTTTTCCGGGAAATAAACTTCGAACCCGAACGATCGCAGCAGCTCGGCCGGTCCCACGCTCGTGCACCAGGCCACAGGGCCCTTCATGCCGGTGAAGTAGTCCCGCATGATCCTTTTCAACTCGTGTGCCGCTTTGATCTCGTACATGTCAGGCTGTTGTTTTTCCGGAAACCTGCTGCTGGTCGAGCCGGATGATGTAAACGTCTTGTCCCACCTGGTTTTTCCCGCCGTACAGGTTTTCGATGTGACCTTTGTAAGCGTCCATCACGTTCTTCATGGCAGGTTTCATGGAGGGCGTCAATGTATTTTTCTCCAGGCTCAGCTCATCGTCAACGACCATGGCGTACCTGATCTTGGCGAACTTCTGCTTCAGGCTGAGATTGGCTTCCTGCAGGCAACCGTGCAGGCATTTCCCCAGCTCACCGATCGATCTCGGGCAGAAGCAACCTTCTTCGGGCGCCAGCTCGTAGTTCGGGTGATCGAGGTTTTTCTTGTTCGGGAAAAGCAACGCCACCGGGTATTCCTGCCCGCCGCCGACAACCATGGCGAATGTGATGTAATGACATTTGTCGTGAATGATCGATTCCATTTCGGTGGGAATCACTTTCTCCCCGTTGCTCAGCTTGAAGATGCGGTCCTTGCGGGCGATCAGCTTCAGCCCGGCCGGCGTAAGCTCCCCGATGTCGCCGGTGCAATACCAGCCGTCGGCTGTGAACGCGCCTGCGTTGGCTTCTTCATTCTTGTAATAACCCTTCATCACGTTCGGACCTTTCACCTGGATCTCTCCGTCGTCGGCGATGCGTATCGTCACACCGGGGATCGGTTTGCCGACCACGCCGGGAATGCGCTCTGCGTGCGGGTCCGTGAGCGTGCAGCAGGGAGAAGTTTCTGTCAGTCCCCATCCTTCGATCACCGGGACGCCGCGTTTTGAAAATTCTTCGGAAATGTGCTGGGGCAATGATGCTGCCGCGGTGAAAATGAATTTCAGGCCGGGATGCAAAAACAGTTCTTCCGCCTCCGTGTCGACCTTCGTCAGCTCGATCAGCGACTGGTAAACTTTCGGGACGCTGAAAAACAAAGTCGGCATGACGAGCTTCCAGTTTTCGAGAATCGTCGCCGGGTCTTTGCCGTAGCCGGATTCGAGGTACATCGTGGCGCCGTTGTACAGCGCGGAAAAACGTTCGAAAATTCCGCCGAAACTATGGTGCCAGGGAAGGTAGGAGAGGAAGCGATCGCTGGAATCGAGCTTCCACACGACTTCAAGCGCGGCCTGCTGGGAAAGAATGTTGCGGTGTGTGAGCTGGACGCATTTGGGAATGCCCATCGTGCCGGATGTGTACATGTTCAGGCAGATGTCGTCCGGGCTCGCGTCGTAATCGAAATGATCGGCTCCCGGGCTTGCAGGTTCCAGCAGCTCCGAAAATGAACGTGTATTCGCGAAACGTTTGTCCGTTACTTCATCGAACGTATAAATGGCGGTAAGCGGCAGGCCTTCAGTAAGCCGGCTCAGCTGAAAATCTCCACCGACAGAAAGAAAACGCGTGCCGGAATGACGAATGAGCAGCTCCGCCGTTTCTCTTCCGAACCAGGCGAAGATGGGCACGCTGATGCCGCCCATTGCCATAACTGCCAGTTCGAGCTGCAGCATTTCAAGACAATTCGGCGAATAGATCATCATCTTGTCGCCTTTCCGGAAGCCCGACTGCGCAAGGTTGAAGGCAATGTTCTTCGCATCCGCCAGCAACTGCTTCCAGGTGATGCCCTCGTAATGGCCTTCGCGTTTATGCGCAAAGACGACCTTGTCGCGAAAGCGGGACTCGTTCTGTTCCAGCAGTAATGCGATGTTGGGAATCAGTTTTCCCGGCTGTCGTTCTGGTTCGAGCAATTTCATCCGGTTCAGTTAATGATGTTCAGTTTTCCGCTGATCTTTTCGCCACCGTTGTTGATGATCACGTAGGTGTAAATGCCGGCAGGCAATTCACCGGCTTCGAATTCGATGAAGCTGTTCGCCGCATGATTTTCATTCCGCACCACCCGGCCTGCGAGATCGGATACCACCAGTTGCACCGTTCCATTACCCGCAAAATTTCCAGGCAGCCCGATGATGCAGCGATCCGTCAGCGGGTTGGGATAAACCTCCGCACTCATGGTCCGTGGCGATTCCTGTGCGACCGATGTGAACACGCCGGAATAATATTCCACGCTGCTGACCGAATCCGCCGCGTCCGCATGCACGATGGAAACGGGATAATGCAGCCCGTTCGCCATGTAGATGTAATTGTTCGCCGTGTCGCGCAGCACTTCCATGGAATACACGAGGATGTTGTTGAAGCGGACGTACACAGAATCCGTTTTCACATAATGCTCGTGGATGCGAAGCACTGCAGGATAATAGCCCGACGGCGTCGTGAGGTCTCCCCATGCGTCGGACGTCAGTGTTTTTACGGTGCGGCTGGTGTAGAACGTGTCATAATCGGCCGGATTGATGTTCATGGGAAATGTCCATGCGCCGGTATTGTTGAACGCCGTTCCATATGTCGCCGGCGTGCCGATGAGCAGCTCGGAAGGATTGTCCTGCACGTTCACCTGCGAATAGCTACCGGAATCCGCGCGGAAACCGATGATGTGGAAACCGCTGTAATCCGTGCGCCAGAACATGTAGCCTTTGCTCATGCCCTGCGAGCCCACAGGAGCGCCGCCTGCAAGGCTGCTGTATAAAGCCGCGGGGCCGTACGTGTAAATGTTTGAAGCCGGGTAAGCGGAAGCGTAAGGCGTCCACGAAGTGTATCCGTATGTCGGAACGCTCGGGTAATCGGGCGAAAGCGACGTGAAATTCCAGGACTGCGCAGTGGCGGAAGGCGTGCCCAGCGCGATCGACGGCGTCGTGTCCGTGTACACGAGGTACGTGTTGCCGGCCTGCGGCAGATCAGTTTCGGTGATGGTGATCTGCGCGGTGGCAGAGAAACCCGCCAGCGCCAAAGGGCAGAGGAAGGAGAAACGTTTTTTCATGATGCGACAGCTTGTTTTTCCTGCAGTTTAAAATGACGGAACCCGCCCCAGAGCGCAGCGCCGATCGCGCCCGCGTAAATCGTGTCCGGGTGTGTCCGGATCTCGAATTTTTTTCCCGTTTCCGCCAGCTGCTCTTCGATGGCCTGGATCATTCCTTTGTTCAGCCCCATGCCCCCCGTCAACACGATCGGCGATTCCGCTTTCAGCGCGCTCAGCAGCTTGATGATGCGGCCGGCAATGGAAATGTGGATGCCTTTGATGATGTCCGGCGTTGCGATCCCGCGCGACACCATGTTGATCACGTCCGTCTC
The DNA here is from genome assembly GCA_966211705.1 of uncultured Chryseobacterium sp. GTDB lineage: Bacteria > Bacteroidota > Bacteroidia > Palsa-965 > Palsa-965. Next base: position 236,958 of record CBIHOC010000001.1, on the reverse strand, counting down.
GGCGAGCACTGCGCAAATGCCCGATGACACTTCGGGGTTCTGCGAACCGAGGGAAACGTCGCCCACTTCTTCGATCGAAAGCCCGAGATACCGGGAAATGTTTTCCACGAACTGCCCCGAGCCGGAAGCGCACTGGCCGGTCATTTTGTAATCCTCCACGCGCGCATCCGTGGAAATGCGGATCGCCCGCACGTACAGCGCGCCCATGTCGACGACGGTGCGCGCTTCGGGGAAGAAAAAGTTTCCGCCGCGTGCATGCGTGGTCATCCCGTAAAAATGCCCGCGCTTCCGCCGCACAAGGTCGCCCTCGCCCGTAGAAGCCAGGTAGGCGATGTCCTCGTAGCGCAGCTCGTGTTTCTGCAGCATGAGCTGGATCATTTCATCCGCCACCTGCGTGGGATTGCGTTTCCGGATCTTTTCGGTGTGCTTGTCGATGATCGTGGGCGTGGCGGAATAATTCATCAGCACAAGCTTGATGAAATTGCTTCCGACATCGATTCCCATGGTGTAGATGGAGTTTTTCATGGTCATGCGGTAAAACAGGTGGCTTTTGATTTTTTGTTGGTCGATTCGACTTCGTAATGCACATTCCGTTTGGAGAGGTAGGCGAGGATGCTGCTGTAGCAGAACCCGTCTTCCCCGAGGTATTCCGGCGGACAAATTCCTTTTCGTGAATATTTTTCTTCGAGCAGGAGCGTGGCCGCTGCCGTGCAGGTGTAACCGGTGGTGCGCGCCATGGAAGATGTTTTCGTCCCCGTGTCGAAATGATCGACCAGCGTGTACATGTATTGCTCCGTGGCATCTTCCAGCGACAGGCGCATGACGGTGTAATCTTCCTCGCCCGGTTTCAGCTCCCATTTCGGGAACAGCAGCTTGCTCGTCAGCTCGAGCGGCGTCACGTCGGTTCCGTTAATGCGCACAGGTTCTTTGCTGAACAGCCCGGTTTCCCGGAACACCTTCATCAATTCCGCGTGGCCAGGATAGCGCAGCGTTTTTTCCTTCATGTCCGGGACGCCCTCCAGTGTAACCGCAAGCGTCCGGAGCCCGTCGGTGTTGAACGCTTCCAGCAGGCCGACGCCGTTGAAGAATGTCCGTTCGATATCGGTAAGCGCGTCCCGGGTCACGGTTTTCCCGTTCTCCACGTAACGTGCAGGGCGCGTGTATTCCTCGATCACGTCGGCGGGAGAGAACACCGCTTTGTAGCCGAACGGCCATTCGGGCGTAACCGGCAACCCGCCGACCAGGCATTCGTAGCGTGTCAGCGGTGAACGCGCGTGATGGAAACCGGCGATGATGTTGCACAGCCCGGGAGCTACACCGCAATCAATAATCGCGGTTACATTTTTCTGTTTCGCCAGCGCATCGAGCCTGAACGGGTCTTCGGGAAAAAATGAAATGTCCACGACATCTTTGCCCTCTTCAATAATCGTCTTCAGCACCTGGAACCCCATGAACCCGGGCACGGCGCCGATCACGAGGTCGAACGGGCGGATGAGGGCGCGCAGCTTCGCTTCATTGCTGAAATCGACCTTCCGGACCTGCACGGGAACTTTTTCTTTCAGGCTGTCCAGCCGTTCTCCGTCACGATCCGCACAAACGACCTCGTACCGGCCGTGTAGGTCCGCCGCGATCGTTTTGCCGATAAGGCCTGCGCCAAGTACGATGACACGTTTCATTTACAGGATCATTTTGCGAGTTCTTTCGTTTTCCCGGTGGGCAGATCGGCTTTGATGTTTCTCCGCGCGAACAATGCGCCGCCCAGCGCGCCCATGAATATGGAATCGGTGTGGATGTTGATCTTGATGTTCTCGCCGTAATTCGTCCGCACAAGCTCCGCGAGGTACTTGATGATGGCCGGGTTCCGCGCAACGCCGCCGGTGAACGTAAATTCGTTGAACACGCCGCCCGACCGCGCGATAAGCGACATGGCGCGCATGATGATGGCTTTGTGCAGCCCGCCGAGAATATCCTCGCGCTTTTCCCCGAGGTTGGTCAGCTCGCGCAGTTCGGCGCCGGCAAATACGGTGCAGGTGGAGCAGATCGTCACTTCTTTTTTCGCTTCCAGCGCCATCGGCCCGAGCTCGTTCAGTGAAATGCTCATTTCGTCGGCGATGTAGCCGAGGTAACGGCCGCATCCCGCAGCGCACCGGTCGTTCATCTGGAAGCTGGTCACCAGACCGTACTTGTCGACCTGGATGGCTTTGGTGTCCTGCCCGCCGATGTCGAGCACCGTACGCGTATCCGGGAACACGGCGTGCGCGCCGAATGCGTGGCAGAGAATTTCCGAGCGGATGCAATCCTGCGGGAAAGGAAGCAGTGCGCGCCCGTAACCGGTGCCGGTCATGTTCGCAATGTGGAATTCGATGCCGGCGATCTCGTCGATGTGCGTGCGCAACGTTTCGGAAACATGATCGAACGAGCCTTTCAGCAGGTTCAGCTCGGCATCGAAGTCCACGCTGGCGTCCGGCGCGGTGTCGGGAAGATTTTTGTATTTCACCGCAAGCTCGTCCATGGCTTTATGGATCAGCTCTTTGAAATCGAATTCCACCGCTTGGTTTTCCGCCGGGCTGATGCTCTTGTCCCACACGGTCATGAGCGGCTCGAAGAGCGACATGTCCAGCTTGTTCACCTCTTCGTTGTACCGTTCGGAAACAATGTCGCGAAAGAACTGGTTTTTGCCGCCGAGTTTCCCGTAGAGGTAATCGTGCTTGATCTTCGGCTTGATCACTCTCCGGATCTGGCGCAGGTGATCGAGCACGCGGCCATGCATTTCGCCTTCGAAGCAGTTGTTGCAGGTTTTCAGCAGCTCCTCGCCGAGCCGGTCGAGGCGGACCTTGAACTGCTCATACTGGAAAACGGTTTCCAGGTCGACGATGTACCGGCGGTATTCCGGCTTCACTTCCATTTCCGTTTCGAGCCGTTTCCGGAGCACGGAAAAACGTGCATTGTAAACCGCTTCATCGCGCGCGATGTCGGCAGCCACGGCGTAATTGGCGCGTGTATTCGTAATGCCGCGGCCGATGATCTCATCGTTCTCATCGATGATCACCGCTTTGGATGTTGTTGATCCGAGATCAACGCCGAGATAGTATTGCTTCATGGAAACTCGTTGTGTTAGACTGCTGATTTTTCCTGCGACAGGATTTGCTTGCGTTGTTCGAGCATCTGGAAGTACGATTCCAGGCGGTTCTTGATGTTGGCATACGAGAAATACCGCGGGTCGACGAGATCGCTTTCGATGAAGCCTACGGGAACGCCCGTGCGCTGCTCGATCTGGCGCATGATCATGAGCTGGCCGGCAGAGAAGGAGTTGCAGCTCTTGATGGAATTGATCAGGAAACCGTCGGCTTTGTATTCGCGGATATATTTCTCGATGAGGTCGACGCGTTGCGGAAGGTTCATGTTCGTGTAGCAACCCATGCAATACACGGCGAGGCTTTCAAGCGGTTTTGCCGGGTCGTGGCGGAAGCCGAGGTCGTACACGCCGCCCACTTTCGTATAGGTGGAAGCGACGATCACCGCGCCCATGTCGTAAAAGATCTTCCAGAACTCGCGGAAGTTCGTCCAGTTCGGCGGACCTTCGATGACGAGGCGGAATTTCTGCTCCTTCAGCTCGCCCTCGGGTGTCACCGGTCCCAGCCCGAGGCGGGTGCGCTCTTCAACCTCGTTATACAGTTCCTGGTAATAGTTCAGCGCAGCCTCCGTGCCGCGGAATGCGGTGAAGATCGGCCCGATGTAATACACGCCGGCGAAATACGCATCGATGGGCGTGGGCGTTCGTTTCGCGCTCTCCAGCACTTTCACGAGCAGCTCTTCCGACTTCGCGGAGTTCTCCATCATTTTCGAAAGGCGTTCAGGATCGAATTTTTTGCCCGACACCTGTTCCATCTTCGGGATCACTTCTTCTTTCAGTTGCTTCACCATGTATTCCACCTGCTCGGGTGTGATCTTTCCGTCTTCCTGGTAAGGCGTGTGCAGCAGCGCCACCGGTACGCCCGGGTAAAGACGTTCCAGGTTCTCGAACCATTTGAGGAACGTGAAGCAGCCGGTGTAGCTCAGCAGCAGCAGGTCGGGCGGCGGAAGTTTTTCACCCGTGGGCCCGATGTTCCCGTTGAGCATCATGCCGATGTCGCATTTCACGTACGTGCAGACGTCTTCCGAGAAGCCGATCTTTTCCGCATCGCGGATGAACGCCGCCGATTTTTTCCGCATGCCGGATTGCAGCGCGTTGATCTCCGGGTAAACCGGGAGCATGTCGAAAGCGAGGATCAGTTCCGTCAGGTTGCCGGGGACGAACGTGTACACCACTTTTTTGCCGAGCTCTTTGGCCTGGCTGAGTTCGGTGAATAGTCCCGCAAGCATGTCCTTCTGGATGACCATGCTTTTTTCTTTTACCACTTCTTTTTGTTCTTTGCTCATAACGGTTGTTTTATGCCCAGAGTTTAATGGAGTCGGAGAATGTGCCGGCCTGCTCTTTGATGACTTTGAACTGCCCGGTGTTTTCGTGGTACTGGAAGTTGATGTGCGGGAGCTGCGCCGCATCGCACGCCTTCTGCATTTCCGGCCGGTCGAGCAGCGCGGGATCGCAGAAGCTGGCTGCGGAGAAAATGATGCCGTCGGCTTTGCGCTCTTTCGCCAGCTTCACCAGGCGCTCGCCTTTCGGGTTGCCGACATCGTAATAAGCGGAAGAGAATGTGCTCTGGTTGATGTACGCATCGGCCAGCGCTTCCAGCGGGTCGTTCGTGTTGGCGGCAATGTCCCCGATGATCCAGCGCGAGCCGAGCATGAAGTCGTCGTCGACGATGTAACAGCCTGCCATCTCGATCGACTTGATCAATCCTACGGGCGGCTGCTCGCAAAATGAGCCGGAAACCACGACGCGGATATTGTCCATCGGCTCGCCGCGCTCCGTGCTGATGAGCTTCACGACTTCCGCGAGGATGTTGTTGTGCGCTTCAACCGGGATCGTGATGCCGGCGCGGAGGATGTGATACGTTTCCACGGCCGAAAGGCGCCAGGGATATTCCTGCCGGATGTCGTAGATCTCTTCGATCAGCCGGCGGTTCTCATTATAGAGTGCGATGGAGCGGTTCAGGTTTTCTTTCGTCACATCCACGCCGTTGATCGCTTTGATGTCCTCGAGGATCTTGTGCATTTCCTGCGTATAAAAGACGCCGCCGATATCTTTCAGGAAATTTTGCGGGTAATCGAAATAGCGCTGGAACTGCCCGATCTTCGCGAGCTTGAACATTCCCGAAAGATTCCGGATGCAATCGCAGATCGCCGGGAAAAGAAACCCGTCGAAATCTTTCAGCTCCGAATCGAGTCCCATTTCGATCACGCCGCGCGGCAGGTGGCAGATGTACGACTGGTAATACGCGTCGCCTTTGATAATTTGTTTCCGGTCGCCTGCGCCCATGATCCCGACAGGCAATCCGTTGGCGGCGTAAATGATCTCACGCGGCACGTAGATCGGCAGGTAGCCGACGAGCACGCGGTCGCTGCTTTCCGATTTCCATTTTTTCGCCGAAGAGAAATGCAGGTCGAAGGCAAGCTTTTCGCAGGATTTCAGGATTTTTTCCAGTTGTTCCATTGGATGTTTTTCGGGTTATTTTTTCTTCCCGGGAGGGGAGTGAGCTTTCAGTTAGCGAATAGACGAATTGTTATTTTTTGCTCAAATACGATGGCTCATAGACGCTGCTATGCAACATCACAACGCTCTATGATGCAGATCACAGTTTGTTTTTTGTTTCCCGGATAACTTGCCGGGACATTACAGGGCAGCCCCGTACAGCCCCTCACCGTCGGAAAAATGGCACAGCAACAGGTAGCGCTCGTTACAGGAGGAAGCAGCGGCATCGGAAAAGCGATCGTAACGCGGCTTTCAGCGGAAAACTTCTTTATCGTCTGCGTCGACATCGACGCGGAAAAATCGCGGCAGCTTCAAGCGGAATTCGGCGCGGAGCGTGTGCACACTCTCGTTACGGACATTTCTTCGGAGGAAAACGTGAAGGATGTTTTCAGGCTCATCCGTGAACGCTACGGCCGCCTCGACGTGCTGGTGAATAATGCAGGAATTATTCGCGACAATATGATCTGGAACATGCCGCTGGAGGACTTCGAGCGCGTAATCAACGTCAACCTGAAAGCACCGTGGCTGATGAGCAGGGAAGCGGCCGTGCTGATGAAAGCGCAGAACAGCGGGCGCATCATCAACGTCGTTTCCCGCGCCTGGCTGGGCAACCGCGGGCAGAGCAACTATTCGTCCTCCAAAGCCGGGCTGGTGGGATTGACACGCGTGCTGGCGCTCGAGCTGGGAAAATACAGCGTGCTGGTGAATGCCGTCGCCCCCGGGCTCATTGATACGCCGCTGACGCAGAAGCTGGAGAAAGATGTGCTGGAAAAGCTCATCCGCGCGCAACCCACGCAAACCATGGGACAGCCGGAAGACGTCGCCAACGTGGTGGCTTTTCTTTCAGCTCCCGGAACAAATTTTATCACCGGCCAGACCATTTACGTGGATGGCGGAAAAAGCATCGGTGCAGGAACATAATTAAAACGAACAAACAAATACCAACTCCATTCTATGAACAACGCGATCCAGGTGCTTTTCGACGAGCATAACATGATCAAATCCGTGATCGGGGCGGCCGAGAACATCCCGGCGCTCATCGGCGTGAACGATGCGCAATACGAGAAAACGGTCCGGCAGCTGCTCGATTTTTTCCGCAACTATGCCGACAAGTATCATCATCATAAGGAAGAGCTGATCCTTTTCCCTGAGATGAACAAAAAGAACGAGCTGCTCGAAGCCGGCGTGATCGCGGAAATGCTCGAGAACCATGCGGATTTCCGCCAGATGCTGAAAAGCGTGGAGGATTTCCTGGATAAAAAAGACTACCGCCACGTTCACCAGCAGCTGCAGCTGTATTTCGAAGCACTGCTCGACCATATTGCCGTGGAAGACGACGAAGTGTTCCAGGTGGCGGAATCACTGTTCTCGGAAAATGAGCTGGAAAATATTTTCTTCCGCTTCCAGGATTGCGACCGCGAGCTGGGCGATTCGGAGAAAAACGAATTTTTAAAAACAGCTGCCGCCATCCGGCAGGAATTGTTGCAGGTAAAATAACTGCCGATGAAGATCCTGACGCTGCACATTAACGCGCGTAAATACGACATACCGGTCACCGGCCGGGAAATGCTGTCCACCGTGATCCGTGAAAAAGCCGGGCTGACAGGCACCAAGGTCGGCTGCGAACAGGGCAGCTGCGGAGCCTGCACGGTGCTGGTCAACGGGAAACCCGTGCTGAGCTGCATTACGCCGGCAATGCGTTTCGACCAGGCGGAGATCACGACCATCGAAGGCGTTTCCCCCGGCGCGGCGCTTCATCGCCTCCAGGAAAAGTTCGTGGAGAAAGGAGCAGTACAGTGCGGCTTCTGCACGCCCGGCATGGTGATCACCGCGCTCGATTTTGTGCAGCATCATCCCGGTCCGTCGGTATCAGCGGTCCGCGAAGCGCTCTCAGGAAACGTTTGCCGTTGCACCGGCTACAAGAAAATCGTGGAAGCGGTGGCCGAATACGCGCTCGAAAACCCGGATTCCCCGCTGAAGGAAAATCCACTGCCGGTGACGGAATCCTGCCATGCGGTGGGAAAAGGACGGCCTTCGATCGAAGCGGAGAGAAAAGCACGCGGCGCTGCGGATTACGCGGACGATTACCAGGTGAAAAATGCGCTGCACGTGAAATTCGTCCGCAGCATTCACCCGCACGCAACGATCAACGCGATCGACACGTCTGCCGCTGCACAGCTTCCCGGCGTGCGGTACATCGCCACCGGCGAGGAACTGCCCGTGAAGTTCGGCGTGCTGCCGATCTCGCAGGATGAAACGGCGATGGCGATTACGAAAACAAGGTGCTGCGGGGAAATCGTTTGCGCGGTGGCGGCCGATACGGAAGAGATTGCCACCGCAGCCTGCAAGCTCATCCGCGTGGATTACACGCCGCTGCGCGCTTTCCTGGAGATCGATGAATCGCTGGCCGATGCCGGCGACGATGAAAAGATCCATGCGCATACGCGGTTTAACAACAACATTCATAAAAAAGCGGAACTGCGTTTCGGCGACCAGGAGAAAGGACTTCAGGACGCAGACGTGGTGAGCAGGATGTCGATCGAATTCGAAGGCATCAGCCACGGCTTCACCGAACCGCATGCCGCAACCGCATGGTGGGACGAGAGCGGGCTGACCATTGTTACGGCCACGCAGGTGACGCATTATCTCCACCGCGCGCTTGCGAAAGTGCTCGAAGTGCCGCTGAGCCGCGTGCGTGTCATCAAGCCGCATGTCGGGGGCGGTTTCGGCGGCAAGAGTGATCCGTTCCCGCACGAGATCATCATTTCACACATTGCCCGAAAAACCGGCAGGCCGGTGCGTGTGCGGCTTTCGCGCGAAGAAGTATTCCTCACCAACCACGGTCGCCATCCATCGCGCATGACGATCACGATGGGCGCGGATAAAGACGGCACGCTGAACGTACTGGACGCCGACATCCACATCGACGGCGGCGCGTACGGGAGCTTTGGCGTGGTCACGTCCTACTACAACGGCGTGCTGCTGCAGGCCCCCTACAAGCTGAACAATTTCGGCTTCCGCACGTTGCGCGTTTACACGAACAAGCCCCAGTGCGGCGCAATGCGCGGGCACGGCGCGGTGAATTCGCGTTTTGCCGTCGAAACGCTGGTCGACGATATTGCACATCGCCTGGAAATGGACCCGGTGGAATTGCGGCTGAAAAATTTCCTCGATTCCAACACGCTCACCGTCGGCGAATACCGCATCACCTCCAACGGCAGCCGTGAATCGTTGCTCGCGGTCGCACGGCAATCGGGGTGGGCGGAACGGCACGGCAAGCTGGAACGCGGTCATGGTCTCGGCGTCGGCTGCGGATTTTTCATCAGCGGAAGCGCGTTGCCCATCATCCGGAACGAGCTGCCGCAATCGGTCGTTCACCTGAAAGTCGACTTTGACGGTCGCGTGCTGGTCACTTCCGGCGCGAACGACATCGGGCAGGGCAGCGATACGATGCTCGCGATCATCGTGTCGGAAGTGCTCGGCATTTCGATGGACCTCATCTTCGTTCTCGGCGCCGACACATTGCTCACGCCTGTCGACCTCGGCAGCTATTCGAGCCGTGTCACGTTCATGGCGGGCAATGCGGCAAAAGACGCCGCAGAGAATTTGCGCCGGGAAATCGTGACAGCGGTCGCATTTAAAAAAGACGTTCCACCGGATGAATTGAACTTCAGCGACAACCGCGTGTTCACGAACGACCGCGGCGTCGATCTCAGCTGGAATGAAGCGATCGACATCATGACCGCGCAGCGTGGTGCGGTGAGTGTCAGCGGCAAATACATTTCACCGAAGCTGGGCGGCGATTTCAAAGGCGCGGGCGCGGGGCTCAGTCCTTCGTATTCCTTCGGCGCATGCGTGGCGGAAGTAAAAGTCGACCTGCAGACCGGCCATGTCAGCTTGCTGAACGTCTGGGGCGCGCACGATTGCGGGAAAGCGATCAACCCGCTTGCCGTGGAAGGGCAGCTCGAAGGCTCCTGGCACATGGGCATCGGCCAGGCGATGAGCGAGGAAATGCGTTATCACAAAGGTTTGCTGCTCAACAATAATTTCCTCGATTACAAAATTCCCACTTCACTCGATACGCCGGAGCTGCACACGAACATCATCGAGACCATCGATCCCGAAGGTCCGTTCGGCGCGAAGGAATGCGGGGAAGGCGCGCTGCATCCCGTGCTCCCGGCAATTGCAAACGCCATCTTCGACGCAGTTGGTATCCGTGTCACGCGATTGCCCATACGTCCTGAAGACGTGCTGCGCCTGCTGAAAGAAAAAGAAAAATCAATCCCGGAAACAATCGGAAACGCATGAGCACCGAATCGACTTATCGCCGCCCGCTGACCGTTGCCGGGGCTTTGCAGGAAGCAGAAGCCTGCGGCGGAAATTTCCGCTACATCGCCGGGGGGACGGACGTGCTCGTCAACCGTTCCCAGGGAAACGACACCGCAACCTGCCTGATCGACATTACCGGCATCGAAGAGCTGAAGCGCATCGAGACCGACGGGCAGACGTTGAGGATCGGCGCGCTGGTTTCGCTGGATGAATTGGCGGAGCATGCGATCGTTCGTGAACGATTTCCTGCACTCGCGGAAGCCGCGCGGGCCGTGGCTTCCCCGGTGATCCGGAAAACAGCCACCCTGGGCGGAAATTTGCTTTGCGAGAACCGCTGCATCTTTTACAACCAAAGCGAATGGTGGCGTGAAGCCGTCGGTTATTGCCTGAAATGCGACGGCGACATCTGCATTGCCACCGGCGGAAAGAAAAATTGTTTCTCCAAATTCGTTTCCGACACAGCGGTCGTGTTGATCAGTTTGAATGCGATGATCGATATGGGTGAAACAGGTGGTCCCGCCATTGCAGTCCAGGATCTATACACGGGCGATGGTGTAACGTCGAAACGTTTGCCCCCCACAACGCTCATCCGCTCGATCCGGATCCCGCTCGCTGAATCGTTCGCCTGTGTATTCCGCAAACTCCGTCCGCGCCAGTCCGTCGACTTCACGTCGCTGACCACCGCGGTATCCGTGGCGGGGAACGGGCGCATCCGCATCGTGCTGGGCGGCGTCGATCCGCGGCCGGTGATCATCGACGGCAATGCGGGTGAGCCGGTCAACGACCTCGTCAAACGCGCCGTGAAAAAACCGCGCATCGTCGACAACGACGTGTATTCGCGGAATTACCGGAAAGAAATGATCGCCGTTTTCCTCGAACGCAGCTTTGAAGAACTGAACCTATGCTGACGGATAAATTTCACCGGGTGCAGGATTACCTGCGGATTTCCCTGACCGATTCTTGCAATCTCCGGTGCGGGTATTGCATGCCCGGTGAAATGCCGTCATGCTTTACGCCGGCGGAAGAACGGATGCAGGCGCAGGAGATCGTTTCACTGGCGGAGCATTTTGTTTCGCTCGGCGTAAAAAAAATACGGCTGACCGGTGGCGAGCCGCTCATGCGGAAGGATTTTTCCGAAATACTTTCCGGCCTTTCGGAAGTAACCGCGAATAATGCTGAACTGGCGCTGACCACCAACGGCGTGCTCCTGCACCGTCACATCGATCAGCTGAACTCCGCCGGCATCCGCTCCGTAAACGTCAGCCTTGACACGCTTCTCCCGGAACGTTTCGAAGCCATCACGCGCCGCCCGCTTTTCCACCGCGTCCTGTCGAACATCCATTTGCTCCTGCATCATGATTTCCGCGTGAAGCTGAACGTGGTCGTCATGCAACATGTCAATGCCGACGAGGTCCCGGATTTCATCCGCATGACACGCGATTACCCGCTCGACATCCGCTTTATCGAGTTCATGCCTTTCCGGGGAAACGACTGGGGAAAAGAAAAACTGGTGGCGATGGACCGCATGCTGGAGCTGGCGCGGCATTATTTCGACGTGGAGCAGTTGCCGCGGGAAGCGCATGAAACGGCGGTCAATTACCGCGTTCCCGGCTTCGAAGGCCGCTTCGGTTTTATCCCGGCGATGAGCGAACCATTTTGCGGAGGCTGTTCCAGGTTGCGCCTGACGTCCGACGGCAAGCTGAAGAACTGTCTCTTTTCTGCAGGAGAAGCGGATCTTCTTCACGTATTGCGGAACGGTGGAGATGTTGCGGCTGAGATTGTGAAATGTGTCGGTGAAAAAAAAGAAAAGTGGGGCGGGCGAATGTTGTTTAACGAAACGGTGCAACACAGCATGGTCTCGATCGGAGGTTAAGATGGACACAGTGTATCTTCTTCCCATTCTCATTTCGGTCATCGCGTTCCTCTACGCGTCGGTCGGGCATGGCGGTGCGAGCGGGTACCTGGCGTTAATGGCGCTGGCGGGCATCAGTCCCGGCGAAATGAAAACGTCTGCGCTGCTGCTGAACAGTTTAGTATCCGCGATTGCTTTTGCACACTATTATCGCGCAGGCCACTTCAACATCCGGCTGCTCTGGCCGTTTGTCGCGGCATCCATCCCGTTATCCTTCATCGGCGCATTGGTCCCGCTCGACGACCGCCTGTTCAAAATACTGCTGGCGGCCTGCCTTGTTGCCGGGATACTGGGGCTGCTCGGCGTGTTCCGGAAAAAAGACACGGGCACGATCCGGGACGTGCGCATCCCGGGCGCGCTTGCCGGCGGCGCCGGCATAGGACTTGTTTCCGGGATGATCGGCATCGGCGGAGGTGTGTTCCTCGGGCCGCTGGTGCTCCTGCTGCGCTGGGCGGACATGAAGCAGGCTGCGGCTGCCAGCGCGGCATTCGTGCTCCTGAATTCCATCGCCGGACTTGCCGGCACGTGGACAAATGGCTTGCATGTATCGAATGAAATTTATTCATGGATCGTTGCGGCGGTAATCGGTGGAATGGCCGGTGCGTATTCCGGCAGCCTGCGTTTCAATGCGTCCATGCTGAAATACATTCTCAGCACCGTGCTCTTGTTTGCCTGCTTTAAACTCATCGCGCCATGATCAGCATCGCCGAAGCAAAAAAACTCCTGGATGAACAGGTGGAAGCGCTGTTGCCCGTGCAGCTGACCATTGCGGAAGCCGTGGACCGCGTGCTGGCGGAAGATATTTTTTCCCCGGTCGACCTTCCGCTGTTCGATCAGTCGGCCATGGACGGTTACGCGGTGCGGATGGCGGCTGAAAAAAACAGCAATTCCTTCGAGCTGGTCGGTGAGATCAAAGCCGGCGATGCGGGAGCGATACAACTTGCCGAAGGACAGGCGGTGCGGATCTTCACAGGCGCTCCTGTTCCTGTCACCGCAGATGCCGTGGTGATCCAGGAAAAAGTGACGGAGAAACAAGGCATCGTTTACGTCGACGGGCGGGTGACCGAAGGCGCATTCATCCGGAAAAAAAGTGCGCAGGCGAAAATGGGAAACCGCGTGCTGCGCAAAGGTGCAGTCGTCACGCCGGCCATGGCCGGGTTTCTCGCATCAATGGGCATACGTTCGGTGCAGGTCAGCAAACGGCCGTGTGTTTCCCTTCTCGTCACCGGCAACGAGATCATCAGCCCGGGACAGCCGTTGCTGCCGGGGCAAGTTTACGAATGCAATTCGTTTTCCATCCGCGCCGCATTGAAGCAATTCCAGGTGCCGGTGCAATCCACGCTTTTCGCAAAAGACGAGCGCAAGGATCTTTTTGAGCAGGTTGAAACCGGTTTGCGCAATGCCGACCTGCTGCTCATCACGGGCGGCATCTCCGCCGGCAAATATGATCTTGTCGGGGAAGTGCTGCAGGAGCTCGGCGTTGAAACAATTTTTTACAAAGTCGCCCAGAAGCCCGGGAAACCGCTGTTTGCAGGGAAGCTGGGAAAGAAGATCGTATTCGCGCTGCCCGGCAACCCGGCGTCCGTGCTCGTCTGTTTTTACCAATACGTTTTCCCGGCGATCCGGAAAATGATGGGCTATTCCAACGCCGATTACGGGACAAAAAAGCTTCCGCTGCTGCGCGCCCTGCGGAACGAAGACGGGCGGGATTGTTTTTTCCGTGCGAAGCTGGAGAAGAACGGTGTGCTCCCGCTGGAAGGACAGGATTCATACATGCTGCATTCGTTCGCCTCGGCGGATGCATTCATATTGATTGCCGGCGATAAAAAATTCACTGCAGAAGGGGAAGAGGTGGAAGTCCACCCGGTTCCCCGTCACCTTAATTGTTTTTGAAATGAAAATCTATTTATTCGGCGTACTGGCCGACATTACGAAGCAGGACGTTATCGATTCTGTTGAAGCGGAGAACGTGCGCTCGCTTCGTGCCGCTGTGCTTGAGAAATACCCGCGGTTTGCCGAGTATTCGTTTCGTGTGGCCGTCAACCGCCGGCTTGCAGGCGACGATCTCCGGCTGGTTTTGCACGACGAGATCGCCTTGCTGCCGCCTTATTCAGGAGGATAACGCATGCTGACAAGAACGGAAACGGAACAATACAGCAGGCACCTGCTTCTCCCGGAGATCGGGAAAGCAGGGCAGGAGCGCATTGCGGCGGCAAGGGTGCTCGTGGCGGGCGCGGGCGGGCTGGGCTGCGCCGTATTGCAATACCTCGCCGCGGCAGGGACCGGCACGATCGGCGTCGTCGATTTCGATCACGTGGAGCTGCACAACCTCCCGCGCCAGCTTTTGTACACGCCGGGCGACATCGGCAAACCCAAAGCCACCGCAGCGAAGCAGCACCTCGCCGTTTTGAACCCGCGGGTGCAGGTCAACGCGATGTATTGCAGGCTGCAGCTCCAGAACGCCGAGGAAATGATCCGCGGTTACGATTTCGTGATCGATTGTTCCGACAACCTGGAAACGCGTTACCTCATCAACGATGCATGCGTTGCGCTCGGCAAGCCGTTTGTGTCCGGCGCAATTTACCGGTTCCAGGGCCAGCTGTCCGTTTTTAATTACCAGCACGGCCCCACGTATCGCTGTGCATTTCCCGCGGAAGAAACAACGGTCACGCCGGCAAGCTGTTCGTTTGCAGGTGTGCTCAACACGCTGGCGGGCATCGTCGGCGTGATGCAGGCGAACGAAGCGCTGAAGATCATTACAGGGGCGGGTGAAGTATGTTCGGGAAAATTGCTTTTGCTCGACCTGCTGAAAAATTCGTTTACGGAAATACAAGTCGCACGAACAGTTGAAACCCATCCCGCATGAGCACGAAGGAAATAACAAAGCGGAGTTTTTTTGTCGCGGGCGGAATTTCCCCCGGGCTGATCGCCGGTTCGATCGCGAAGCACAGCCGCAAAACGAACATCGGCGCACACCAGATTTTCCTCGGCCAGGTGCGCGCGGACGTGATCGACGGGAAAACCGTGAAGGCCATTGAGTTTTCGGAATACCGGGAAATGGCCGAACAAACGATCGCTGCTTTGCGTGAAGAGACGATCGTGAAGTACGGGCTGACCTGCGCGCATGTGCTGCACAGCAGCGGGGTAGTGCGGGCCGGGGAAATATGCCTTTTTGTTTTTGTTTCTTCTCCGCACCGCAAAGCAGCCATTTCCGCCTGCGCGGAGCTTGTGGAGCGGATCAAAAAAGAAGCGCCGGTTTTCGGGAAAGAAATTGTGGAGGACGATTCCTCGCACTGGAAGAAAAATACGGACTGACATGAACGACATCACCGGTAAAACGTTTACGCTTCGCCGCGCGCTTGCCACGGCCGTGGTCAGCGTAAGCAGGCCCGAAACGATACGCAGCATCGAAGAGAAGAAAGTTCCGAAAGGCGATGTGTTCGAAATGGCGAAAGCAGCCGGGTTGCTCGCCGTCAAAAAAACGAGCGACCTCATTCCCGATTGCCACCCGCTTCCCATCGAAGCAGCGGTGTTCCGGTTTGAAATTTCGGGACAGGAGGTTCACATTTTCCTGGAAGTGAAAACGACATACAAAACAGGCGTCGAAGTGGAAGCCATGCACGGCGCTTCCGTTGCGGCGCTGACGATGTACGACATGCTGAAGCCGATCGATAAGCAGGTGGAGATCCGTTCGATACGCTTGCTGGAAAAGAAAGGCGGGAAATCCGACGTGTCTTCTTATTCACCGGAAAACCTGCGCGCGGCGGTGATCGTCTGCTCGGATACCACTGCTGCCGGGAAGCGCGACGATGTTTCGGGGAAAACGATCATCAGCAAGCTGAACGAAAATAAAATTCACGTGACGGATTACTGCATCATCCCCGACGAAAAAGAGCTGATCAGGGAAAAAGCGGAGCAGTATTGCAACGCCGGGTACGACCTCGTGATCTACACCGGCGGCACCGGCGCTTCCCCGCGGGATGTAACGCCCGACGTGCTGCGGCCCTGGCTCGACCGGGAACTGCCGGGATTGATGGAAGCGGCGAGAAGCTACGGGCAGCAGCGGACACCGTATGCGATGCTGTCGCGGGGAGTTGCCGGGCTCAAAGGGAAAACGTTGTTCCTGGCGTTGCCGGGCTCGGCGCGTGCGGCGGAAGAATCCATGCAGGCCCTGTTTCCGCATGTGCTGCACGTGTTCCGTGTCATCGGAGGAGATGGTCACGCATGAACTTCCGCTCTTCCGCGTGCGCTTTGACGAGATTGGTGAAAACGAAATGAAGGGGAGTGCGCAGGTAATGTTTACGCCCGTACTTCACGAACTGCCCGTTGAAATAATCGATCTCCGTTGGCCGGTTGTTCATCATGTCCACCGCCAGCGACGGAAAATGATTACCGGCATTGCGCAGGTAACGCAGGCACAGCTTGTTGAAATTTTCCCCGAAAAAGATCTCTTCCGCCCGCGCCACCATCACCGATTCTTCGATGAGCTGCTCCACGATGTCCACCAGGGCCGGCTTTGCCATTGCTTCCTGCATCGTCAGTCCCGATATGCCGCAGAGTGCGCTGAGCGCGGCGTTCAGGATGGTCTTCTCCCATACTTTTGCCGCAAGCCGGAATGAAGTCACCGGCTCCGTATCGAGATCGACGCAGGTCAGCAGCGCTGCAAATTTTTCCGCGAAGCCGGGTTGCGAATCGTCGAAGGACGCGAGGTAGTTCGGCCCGTTGAAAAACGTGACGTTCACCGTATCCGGCGCGGTGAGGTTGCCCGCAAAATTCACCACCATGCGGAACGTACGGTCTTCACCGAAAGCTCTCGTGACCGGCGTTTCCACGTCGATGCCGTTCTGTGCGCAAATGATGAACGGATCGGCAATGCCCGCATTTGCCAGTTCCTCCACCGCCGACGGCGTATGATAGATCTTCACGGCAAGGATGATGACGTCAGGTTTTGCCGCGCACAGCTCCGCCGCCGACGTGCAGACGAGATCGAACTTCGCCGACTTCCGGTAATTCCCTTCGAGCCGTATCCCATTTTCACGGATGCGTTTCGTCTTTTCTTCGTCTTTATCAAGCAGCGATACCGTGCACCCGGCTTCCTGCAGAAAAACGGCGAGGATCTGGCCGACGGGACCTAAGCCTACGATGGCGGCGTGGAGTTTCTTTTTCAAGCGAATGTTCGGTTGTCGGTTGTCCGGGATTGTCGGTCGCGGCTGCGCCGCTTCGGTTGTCGGTTGTCGGTCTTCGTCCCGAATCCTCGGGATCAGACTGACAACTGACAACCGACTCCCCCGGACAACCGACAACCCCGGACAACCTTTCTCAAATAAACCAGAACTCTTCCGGAAAAACGATGAGCGGCATCATCAAAAATCAGCCTGTGAAATGGTAACCTTACAAAAAGGAAAACGGTGAATAAAAGCGCGCATCCACTCTTCAGGAATACCGGCGTCATTATCCTGGCCGGTGGAAAATCGGAACGCATGGGTTATCCGAAACCTTTCCTGGAGGTGAATGGAACTACGCTGCTCGAAACGATACACGGGGAATACGAACCGTTCACAGGAAAGATCGAAGTCGTGCTCAATTCGCAATTCTGCGACGGTTCCTGGAAAACGACCTGCGATGCGTTGAACCGCAAAATGCGGATACAACTGAACGATCATCCCGGGCGCGGAAGGTTTTATTCGCTCCGTCTCGGGCTTCCGGGAATGACGGGCAAAGCATTTTGTTTTTTGCAGAACGTCGACACGCCGGTTTCACAGGAAGTGATCCTCGCGCTTGCTGCGGCAAAAAATCCTGCCGGGTACACTGTCCCGGTTTGTGAAGGAAGAAGCGGGCATCCCATTCTTATTTCCCGCACCATCATGAACGCAATTCTTCTCGCCGGTCCCGGTGAAATTATTCTCAGCGAATTTTTAAAACAATTTCCCCGCCGGGAAGTGCGCGTGGAAGACCCCGGAATTTTCCTGAACCTGAACACGGAAGAGGCGTACCGGGATTATCTCCAACTCCGGGTAACATGAACAAGCTGGCAGAACAGGTGTTGAAGCTGTCGCGCGCGGGGCGCGAATTTGCAGTGTGCACGGTGGTGAATACGAAAGGCTCCACGCCCCGGAAGATCGGCGCGAAGATGATCGTGCTGCCCGACGGTTCCATTTCCGGCACGGTCGGCGGAGGGGAGCTGGAAAAAAGAGTGATCACCGATGCGGTGAAAATGATCCGTGAAAAAACGCCGCAGCTTTTCCGCTACGACCTGCTGCACCAGCTGAACATGTGCTGCGGCGGAACCGTCGAGATCTTTATCGAACCTGTCATGAAACAGGAACGACTTTACATTTTCGGCGCAGGCCACGTGGGACAGGCGCTTGCGGCCCATGCGGCGGGAACGGGCTTCGATATTTTCCTGGTCGACGAACGCCGCGAGCTGCTCGACGAGGTGAATTCCGATACGGTTTCCAAAATGAATTTGCCTTACATGCAGGCGCTTTCCGCATTACCGTTCGACACGGATACGTACATCTGCATCATGACCTACAGCCACCCCGTCGACCGCGACATTCTTGCGTTCTGCATCGGGAAACCGTTCGCGTACCTCGGCATGATCGGGAGCAGGCGGAAAACCGAAGTCACGAAAAAAATGTTCCGCGAAGCGGGGATCGCGACGGAGGAACAGCTCGGCCGTGTAGACATGCCGATGGGGATGGATATCGGTGCGGAAGGCCCGGCAGAGATCGCGATAAGTGTTTTGGCAAGATTGATCGAAGTGAAGAACCGCGGGAAAAGCGGGGTGAAGAAAAATGCCGGTAAGGATAATTCCGTTTCAACGATTGAGAACTGAATGCCGAAGCGAATGACCTTGTGATCAATATTACCCGGCAAAATGTATTCGGCAAAACCGTACTGTCAAAAAAATGCCGGATCGAAAAGGTCCGGCATTTTTTACAGGCTAAAAATTCCGCCTAATTCGCAATAACCACTTTGCTGAACGTGCGTTGCTGCTCCTGCTCCACGCAGACGACGTACAGGCCCGATGCAAACGAGGCCACCGGAACGGTCATCGCATCCGTGCCTTTGCCGGTAAATACGATGCGCCCGGAAGCATCCATGATCGAAATGGAGAAGGCGCCGCCGAGCTGCACGTGCAGCGTGCCGTTGCCGGCCGGGTTGGGGAACAGCAGGGGCTGGTCCGCTGCAAGCTCAGGGCCGGTGCCGGTTTCTTCCACGCAGGCCGGGTAGAACACGCAGCTTTCACGCGGCGCAGAAATGCAAAAAGTAATCGCGGATGGATTCGGCGCCACGGGCATGGTGAACGTCGGGCCGCTTACGTTGAAGTTGGGAAGCAAATAAGTCGGCCCGGTTGTCCGCGCGTAAAATCGCCCGTCAGCCAGCCGCGTATGTGTTCCGGCTGTGAAGAAGCCGCTGCCGATGGCGGTTTTCCCGGTATGGATGACGGTACCCGATGTTCCGTGCACGGCCAGCAGTTCCGCGCCACTCACGCTGTCACCATGCGCGATGAACCCGTAAATGGTATCGTTCGCACAATCGTAATTGAGATCGTCATAATAATACCCGGGATTGAGCGTATCCACAAAAGCAAGCTGCCCGTTCGACGGGTCGAGACGGATGAGCACGCTGTTGCCGGTGGACTGGTCGTCCATGCCGAACCAGAGAATGTCGTTGCGTGTGATGGTCGCATCCGAGCTGATGAAGCTGCAGTTCGCCAGTTGAGGAAAGTTTTGCGTCGTCCGGGTGCCAGTAAATGCATTGATGGTTTCGAGCACCCATTGATTTGCAGTTGTGCTCCAGCGCAGTGCATAATATTGGGCCAGGCCGGCGGAAGGCAGGCAAGCTTTGTACCAGGTGCCGCTTCCCGTATCCATCGGGATCGTGCGGATGAGATTGCCGAGCGTGTCCAGTTCGAACAACCTGTGCACGGAATAGCCCGTTCCAATGGTGTCAACTCCCTGGAATACATAATGGCCCAGGCAATTAAAAAATGAGTACCCGTTGAAGAATCCTATAACCGGCAGCTGGGAGAGACGGGTGGAAACGCCGGTCTGCGGGTCCAGCTTGTCGAAGTAGTAACGGTAACCGTTTGCCGTGGTGTATTCCGATTCGACGTGGTAAACGGAAGAGGTCTGGCTGTTTAATGTAAAAGAGAAAATTGAAAACAGGAAGAGGAGTAAAAGTTTTTTCATGGGGAAAATTCTTGTTGTGAAGTTTCTCCAAATTAATCAAAATAAAGTACAAACCTGCCGGCCAATGCGTCACATCAACGGCAATATCATTAAATGATGATCGGACGTATAGCTTAAGGCATCCACAGCGACATAAGTCAGAAGTTTTCGTTAATTATTTGTTGCTTTATATGTAAGTACAGTATTTATGATTTAATTGAAAATAAATTTTATAATTCAATATTTGTAATATATTAGCCCCTGAGACCAGTAATTTCAAGATTCAATTGATCTTGCTGGCTGGCATCGCAGGCAGAATGAAATGTGAAAGCGAGGCGACGCATGCGAAGTCGTTAAAGCTACCCCCTTTAACACATCGTGCAATTAAACGGATTATGCATCGGGCATAATTCCGCACTGGGAGCCGGCAATATTTAAATGTATTCAAATCGAACACCTGGCCGCTGGCGGTCTTTATTCTTTTTTGATGGCACCCTTGGGTAAAAAAGATGGCGGGAGGATCGGTGAAGACCGGGAAAAGGATTCCTATAAAGGGACAACAGCGCCTGTTATTGAACTGCCGAAAGGAGGTGGAGCACTAAAAGGTATCGATGAGAAATTTTCGGTTAACCCGTCTAACGGAACCTCGTCTTTTAGTTTTCCTCTTCCGTTCTCACCCTCCCGTGGTCCTGTCCCGGAGCTTGTTCTGAACTATAATTCCGGTTCCGGCAATGGGATACTGGGCCTGGGCTGGTCGCTCAGTCTTTCTTCGATCCGGAGAAAAACAGAACAAGAGCTTCCGCGCTACCAGGATGCAACGGATTCAGATACCTACATTTTTTCAGGCGCGGAAGATCTCGTCCCGGTAATTGAAAAGGTTGGAGAGAAGTGGAAGAAAAAAGAACAACCTGATGCCGGCGGCAAGTATACGATCCGTTTTTACCGCCCGCGCATCGAAGGCCTTTTCGCGCGCATCGAACGCTGGACAAAAGACAGCGACGGGAGCATTCACTGGCGGGTGATCACGAAGGACAACCTCACCACCATCTTCGGGAAAGATCCCGCGGCCAGGATCGCGGACCCGTCTGACCCGCTTCGCATTTTCGAATGGTTCCCGCAATTGGTGTACGACGACAAAGGACATTGCGTTTCGTATGTCTATAAAAAAGAAGATGGGGAAGGAATTGACAAAACGGCGCCGCACGAGCGGAACAGGTTGAACGGCCTTGCGAAATACGCAAACACTTACCTGGAGCGGATCTGGTATGGCAACGTGCAGCAGTATACGCCTGCGATGGGCGACACCTTACCGGCGAAATTCCTGTTCGAAGCTGTATTCGACTACGGAGAACACGATCCGGACAATCCACCGTTCGCTGAAACCGGAAAATGGTTACGAAGGCCGGATGCATTTTCCGGGTATCGTCCCGGTTTCGAGGTCCGTACGTACCGGAGGTGTGAACGCGTGTTGTTCTATCACCATATCGATGAGCTGCCGGGCGGTTCAGCGCTGGTCCGTTCGGTGCGTTTCACCTACCACGACAACAGCATCGACGGCTTTACATTTCTCGGCGCGATCACCCTGACCGGTTACACGAAGCATGCCGGCGGAACGTATACGCACCGCTCGCTGCCGCCGTTCACGTTCGATTACCAGCGCCACGAATGGAATACGGAAGTGCGCACCATCGACCCGGGCAGTCTCGTGCATGCGCCTGCGGGCATCAGCGAGCCGCACTACCAGTGGATCGACCTGTTCGGCGAAGGGGTGTCGGGATTGCTGACGGAACAGGCGGAAGGCCTTTTTTACAAGCGCAACCTCGGGGAAGGAAATTTTGCACCCGCGCAGCTCGTCAGCCCGAAACCTTCTTTCAGCAGGCTGCAGGTAAGCGATCTCGACAGCAACAACGTTCGCCAGCTCGTGCAGCTGGAAAAAGAACCGAAAGGATTTTTCGCGATGGAGGATGACGGTTCCTGGCTGCCTTTCCGGCCGTTCGCGCAGCTACCGAACATCGATCTGCAAGCTGCGAATGTGAAACGGCTCGACCTCGACGGAGACGGGTTGACCGACGTGCTCGTTTCGGAAGACGATGTGTTCGTGTGGTATCCTTCGAAAGGAACGGACGGTTACGGAATTCCCGGCCGTGTAGCAAAAACACGGGACGAAGAAAAAGGGCCTGCAATGGTCTTCTCCGACCCGGTGCAGGCGATCCTGCTCGCCGATATGTCAGGTGACGGCCTGGCCGATCTTGTCCGCGTGCGCAACGGTGAAATTTGTTACTGGCCCAATCTCGGCTATGGCCGCTTCGGGGCGAAAGTGAACATGGACAATGCGCCGCTGTTCGACACGCCCGACCGGTTCGATCCGAAGCTGCTCCGCACGGCCGACATCGACGGTTCGGGGACGACCGACATCGTTTACCTGGGTCGCGGTGCATTCAGCGTATGGATGAACCGGCAGGGCAACAGCTTTGCCACAGCGCCCGTTGACATTGCGCCGTTCCCGGAGCTGAGCAGCAGCGCACAGGTTTCTACGCTCGACCTGCTCGGCGACGGGGTGAGCTGCATCGTGTGGAACTGCGCGCTTCCCACGCACACCGGGGCGCCGCTCCGCTACATCGACCTGCTCAACGGGAAAAAGCCGCACCTGATGACCGCCTACCGCGACAATGCGGGCAAAGAAGTTTTCCTCGAATATCGTTCGTCAACTCATTATTACTTCGACGACCAGCAGGCGGGTCATCAGTGGATCACGAAGCTGCCTTTCCCGGTGCACTGCGTATCGAAGACGATCGCATATGACCGCATCCGGAAAACTCGTTTCGCGAGCGAATACACGTATCACCACGGGTTCTATGACACACACGAGCGCGAGTTCCGCGGCTTCGGCAGGGTAGAGCAGACCGATGCCGAACAGGTCGAACATTTCGTGAAGAACAGCGGAGGCATGATGAACAACGTCGTGGAGGATTCCCTGCACCAGCCCCCCGTGCTGACGAAATCCTGGTTCCACACCGGCGCTTCCCTCACCGGCGAAAAAATACACAACGGTTTTGCGGCAGAATATTACCGCAACAACCAGTTCACGGAATACGACATGCCCGGGCCGCAAACCGGCCTGGCGGCCGCCACGGAAGACTGGCGCGAAGCGCAGCGCGCCTGTAAGGGTTCGCTGCTGCGAAAAGAAATATACGCGCTGGACGGCAGCAGCGAACAGGATATCCCGTTCGTCGCCGAGCAGCACAACCTGATGGTGAAGGTCCTGCAGGAAAAAGCGATCAACAAGCACGGCGTGTTCTTCACCCACGAAAGTGAGTCGATCGCGTACCACTACGAGCGCGAGCCCGCCGATCCGCGCGTGATGCACCGGTTCAACCTCGAGGTCGATGCATACGGGAACCTGCTCCGGTCGGCGGTTGTACAGTACGGCCGCCAGGGAAAGGACCCGGATCTTGTAAAAGAAGAGCAGGATGTGCAGAGCAGGCTGCTCCTGACGTGCACGAGGAACGATGTAACGGAAGCCGTAACAGCGCCGGCGGATGATTACCGTGCGCCGGTGACCTGGCAAACGCGTTCGTACGAGATCACCGGGAACGGTCCGCCTTCCGCGGCGCCGTATTTCACGTATGCAGACATGGACACCGCAACGGATCCCGCGGAAGGAACGGACCTGCTGTACCACGAAACGCCGTCGACGGGCCTTGAACGCCGGCTCATCGAATGGGTGCGCACCAGGTTCCGCGAAGACAACGGCGTTGCGCCGCTCGCCTTCGGCAAGCTCAGGTCGAAAGCCCTGGTGCACGAAACGTACAAAGCGGCATTTTCCGGTGCGTTGCTGGATGAGCTATTCAAAACAAAAACGACGGACCTGCTGCTTGGCCCGGTGCTCATCGCGGCCACGGTGGAAGGCGGCGGTTATGTAAAAGAAGACGGGCATTACTGGATACCTTCCGGGCAACAGGATTATGTCGCAGCTGATTTTTTCCTTCCTTCCCGGTTCACCGATCCGTTCGGGAAAATAACGAAGGTGGAATACGGGCCTTACAGGCTTTTCGCGGAAAAGATCACCGATCCGATGCTGAACACGGTTTCCGTAAAACAGTTCAGCTACCGCACGCTGCAGCCGCTGCGCATGGAAGATGCCAACGGGAACATCACGGCCATCCGTTTTGATGAACTCGGTATGGTGACAGCCGCCTTTGCCGCCGGGAAAGGCGCCGACAAAGGCGATGTGTTCGATGAGACGAATGACGAGCCTTCCGCCCTGGACCGCCCCGGCGCGGAGTTCACTTATTTCATCGACGAGTGGTACAACCAGGTGCAGGGCGGTCTCGATACGAATGTGTACTACAAGCCGCACCCGAATTACGCGTACACGAAAAACTGGGAAGTGCATTACAACGCAGACAATGCCCGCAGTACGGAATTCCTGGAGAGCTATACGTATTTCGACAGCGACGGAAAAGTGCTGCTGGCGAAAGTGCAGGCGGAACCCGGCGAAGCGCGGCGCGTGAAGAACGACGGCACCGTCGAGATCGTCGACGTCGCCGGCAAGCGCTGGATCGGCAACGGGCGAACGATCCTCAACAACAAAGGGAACCCCGTCAAGCAGTACGAGCCGTACTTCAGCGTGGACGCTACCTTCGACGATGAAAAGGAAATGGTGGAGCTCGGCTTTACTTCCGTGCTGCATTACGACGCCACCGGCCGGAAGATCCAGGTGGTGCATGCGAACGGCTCGTTTGCAAAAACGGTTTTCACCGCGTGGAAACAAACGGACTGGGATGAAAACGACACGATCGCGACTGGCGACTGGAACGCCACGATGCTTGCCTTCCTGCAGGCGCTGCCCGCACATACCCCCGATCTGCTGAAGCGCAAATTGTACCGCGTTGCGAAGCACCAGGAGGCAAACGTAAGATCGCAGGATCATTCTGCCACGCCGCTGCAGGCATTCTTCGATCCGCAGGGAAGAAAATTCCTGGTCATTGCCGACAACAAAACGCAGCAGCTGAAAACAACGACTGTTTTCGACAGCGAAGGCAATGTGCGCGTGGTGAAAGACGCTTCCGGCCGCGCCGTGATGCGTTATGACTACGACATGCTCGGCAACAGCATGCGCCTGGACAGCATGGATGGCGGAAAGCGCTGGTCGGTGAACGACGTAACGGGCCAGCCGCTTCTTGCATACAATGACCGCGGCTTTGATTTCAGCACAGCTTATGATGCGCTTCGCCGCCCGGAACTGTTTTTTGTGACCGAAGGCGGGATGAAAAAAACATTCGCACGGATCGTTTACGGTGAAGGTGCGCCCGACGATACAGCGAACAATCTCCGCGGCAGGCCCTGGAAACAATACGACCAGGCAGGCCTCGTTGTCAACACCAGTTACGATTTCAAAGGCAACCTGCTCAGCGCTTCACGCCAGCTGTGCAGCGAATACCGGCAAACGATCGACTGGCAGAATATCGCGGCCGTGGCGATGGACGGCGACCCGTTCGTTTCCGTGACCGCTTACGATGCGCTGAACCGCCCGGTAAGCCTCACGCCGCCGCACCGCGCGGGCATTCCTGCCAGCACCGTATTTCCCGGGTACAACCTCGCCGGCCAGCTCGAAACGCTGAAAGCCGATCTCCGCAGCTCGGGCACACTGACGGAATTCGTAACGAATATCGATTACAATGCGAAACGGCAGCGCGAAGCGATCGTGTACAAGAACGGCACGCGCACCGGCTACGAATATGACCCGTTCAGCTTCCGGCTGACCGGGCTGAAAACGACGCGCGCCACGCCCGCCGCAACATTGCAGGATATCATCTATACCTATGACCCGGTCGGCAACATCACCGACATCCGTGACGATGCGCAGGATGACAAAGTTTACAACGGCGAGGATGTAAAGCCGGAAAACAGGTTTCTCTACGATGCCCTGTATCGCCTCGTACAGGCCGAAGGCCGCAAGCATGCGGGCCAATGCCTGCCGAACCACGGCGGGGTGAGCAACGATTTCCGCAACCATCCTTTCATCGCCAGCCCCGATCCGAACGACGTGAACGCGATCTGCAATTACCGGGAAACCTATCGCTACGACGCGGGCGGCAACCTGGAAGAGCAGAAGCACATTTCCGCAAAGTTCCCGTGGACGCGGACATTCAGCTATGGAATTGCGGCCGGCGACAACAAAAACAACCGCCTGAAAGAAACCGGCATGGGCGGCCCCGCAATGGCATACGACTACGATGCGCACGGGAACCTCACGAAGCTGGAGCACCTGCCGGACATGCGCTGGAACTTCAGCGACCATTTCTGCGGCGCCGATCTTCCCGGCGGCCGGAATGTTTTTTACGTATACGACAGCAGCGGCGAGCGCGTCCGTAAAGTGATCCACGACGATATGGACCGTAAAGTGAAAGAGCGGATCTACCTGGGCGGCTTCGAGCTGTACCGCGAATATACAGTTGCCGGCGCGATCGGCCTGGAGCGGGAATCCCTGCACATTATGGACGATCAGCATCGCGTGGCGCTGGTTGAAACGCTCACCCGGGAAAAAAGCGCGGACATCGCCGGCCCGGTTCCGCTGCAGCGTTACCAGTACGACAATCACCTCGGCTCGGCATCGCTGGAGCTGGATGAAAGCGGCGCGATCATCACGTACGAAGAATATTTCCCGTTCGGGCTGACTTCGTACCAGTCAGGCAGGAGCGAAAAAGAAGTAAAAGAAAAACGATACCGCTACACCGGCAAAGAGCGGGACCAGGAAACGGGACTGGCGTATCACAGCGCGCGGTATTATGCGCCGTGGCTGTGCCGGTGGACAGCGTGCGACCCGATCGGGATAAAGGACGGGACGAACAGGTATTTATATACAAAGAACAATCCTGTCAACCGGATCGATCCTGCAGGAACGGAGGATCAGCCGCCGCCTGTGAAGAAGCCGCCGCCGCCTGATCCAAAACCGGAACCCAAACCGGATGCGGGGGGGAAGCCGGATGATAAAGGAAACGTTCCGGGCGCGGATTCCGGAACCCTGACGCCTCCTGCGCCGCTGAAACCCGACTTCATCGGGGGAAATGTGATTCTTCCGAAAAGCATTTTCGAAGTGCTGCAAAAGCAACTGGGAAAAGATGCCGCCGGTATTCGGTCCGTGAAAGCTCCGAGAGTTTACCACGTCACGAAACCTGACGGAAAGAAAGAGAAAGTCGGTATACCGAAAGGTTATGTCAAGTTGGAAGTTGACCAGAATTTTTCGCCAACCGATAATCCACTTTATTTCCGGATGATCAAGGAGATAGCGCAGAGCGGGGAAAAAGTGTTGTTCGGCTTTTCGACTGGTACAGTGAATGTCGCTATGCACAGGCAGGTGCTGCCCGCCGGTAAAATGGAGACCATTGCAATGAACGATATCATGCGGCAGGCAGGGCTGACGTTGCCTTCGCAGGACCTGCAGAAAAAAGTGCACGGCTCGCTGGTGGATTCGGAAGGTGTAAAAACAAGGGCTGACGGAACTCAATTAGCGAGCAGCGTAACGTCGCACTATAAAGATGTTTCCATGCTTTACCTGAGCACGATAGCGGCAGACGGTAAAACGGCGATCCACGAATTTCTGGGACATTTCTACCTCGCTGTAAAAGGCGCGCCGTTCGGTCATTCCAGCACTATTCTCGAAAAACACGGCATCATCGGCGTCGACGGAAAGCCTTTTGCCGGAACAGGCACGCAATTCATCGACCAGATCACTGCGCAATACAGAACGAAATGACAATACTTCATACAACATAACCGAATCCAGAACATACAGACACATCACTCATGGCAACACAAAGCTCCTACACAGTCACACTGCTCGTTAACCAGAACAAGCAGGGCATTCCCGGTCTACGCGTTGAGGCCTGGGACAAAGACCTCATCTTCGACGATCTCGTCGGCAGCGCCGTCACCAATAAAGACGGCAAAGCGGAGTTCACATTCGACAAGAAATATTTTTCCGAGCTGTTCGTCGACCGGAAGCCGGACCTTTATTTCAAAATATTTTTCAAAGAGCGTCTCCTCTTCAGCACGGAAAAAGCGGTGACGTGGAACGTGAGCAGCCGGACGAAGATGATTACCGTGGAGCTTCCCGATGCGGTCAGGCTGCCGCCGGCGCTGCTGCTGCTGCCGCCCGACGGCATCAACGAATACAGTGTTTCGGGAACCGTTACGGGCACGAACGGCGCGCCGGCGCGGAACTACCGCGTCATGGCCGTCGACGTCGACCTCAAAGGTGCGGCTGTGTACCGCAAAGTCACGCAGCACCAGGAGTTGCTCGGCGAAGGGTTTGAATATCTTGGGGAAGCCATCACGGATTCGAACGGTAATTATTCCATCCGTTTTACAGTCGAACAATATGCAAAGGCGGAGCGCAGCCGCGCAGATGTTGTCGTTTACGCCATCGCGGAGCCGCGCATCACCGGCCGTTCGCACCTTGTGCTGTCGAGAGATTATTCCGCCGCAGGGCAGGTGACCGGTGTCGATATTGCGCTTTTCCAGGCCGACGAACGCACGGAATATGACAGGCTGATGTCGCGGCTGCTGCCGTTCCTCGACGAGAGCGGTGTGGGCCTGGCCGATATCGCCATGTCGGCCGAGCAGGTTGCATTTGTGGCCGAAGAGCTCGAAGAATCGCCCGGGAAGATCCAGCTCGCGGCGGACGCGGAAATCATGCGAAAGGTACCGGGCGCGCAATCGCTTTCGCACGAACTGCTCTACGGCATCGGGCGGGTCGTGCTGGTGCTGAACGGGCAGGTGCTCTACAAAAAAACGGAACAGGAGCTCAGGAGCGCGATCTCAACTGCAACAGCGCAAAAGATCATCGCCGAATTCGGCGAACAGGAGATTGCGGCTTTCCTCGCACTCCTGCAAACCGGCTCGGTTTCGGCGATGCTCGATCATAAAAAGAATGGCGCAGGTGCGACGCTCGACCAGGTGCTTGCCAATGCCCTGCCCGACCGGAAGCAGCGCGAAGCCTTTGCCCAGGCCTATCGCAACTTCAAAGGAGATTATGCCGATTTCTGGAAGACCTATTTGCCGGGCATTAACGAATTCAAAGGAAAACCGGCATTGATCGACAGCCTGCTGCTCACCCAGCAACTGGCGCTCATCAGCGGCAACCACAACCCGCTTATCACGGAGCTCCAGGTGAACCGGAAAATTACATCGCCGGTGCAGCTGCTTGCGCTCGAACCGACGGAATGGGAAACGATCCTCGGGAAGACGGGCGTTCCCGCATTCGTACAGGGCAAAGACGAAAAGCAGCGTGCACAGAACTATGCCGGGCAGATCAATGGCCTGCTGAACGCGACTTTCCCGACCCGGAAGATCGCGATGATGCTCGACAAGCAGGAGCTGCCGGTGAGCGACGAACAGCTGCGCGGAGCGGTTGCGACTTTCATGCACGCGACACCGGGATTCGATATCAGCGCGTCGCGTGTTTACGATTTCGAAGACGAGATCGCGAAGATCGCACCGGGAAAGGCGGCCGAAGTATCCGGCGAGCTGAAGCG
Source organism: uncultured Chryseobacterium sp. (assembly GCA_966211705.1). Classification (GTDB taxonomy): domain Bacteria; phylum Bacteroidota; class Bacteroidia; order Palsa-965; family Palsa-965. The sequence continues at coordinate 207,369 of CBIHOC010000001.1, read as the reverse complement.
CATGCAGCGTGTGTACCAGGTAAGCACCATGCCAGGCACAATGAGCATCCTGCTGGAAAACGGGCTGGACTCGGCTTATGCGATCAACAGCATTCCGCAGAAAACGTTCGTAGCGATGTTCAGCGAATCGATGGGCGAAATGGAAGCCGAAGCTGTTTACCAGCGCGCATCGTTCATGAGCGTAAGGTCGAACGAGCAGGCGGTGAAAATGATGGACACAGCGGGAAAAGATGCGCCGGGAACCGTGCTGTCGGCCAGCCAGCGCGACGAAGTCATGCGCGTGCTGAACAATCACGTGCCCAATTATTCCGAACTGTTTGGCAGCCCCGGTACCTGCGAGTGCGAACATTGCCGCTCCGTATACAGCGCCGCCGCATATCTCGTCGACCAGCTTCGGTTCCTGTGGAGAGGGCAGAAGAACGCCAACGCCAAATCGCCGCTGGACATGTTCGCCAAACGCCGGCCCGACCTGCTGCACCTGCCGCTGACGTGCGAGAATACGAACACCGTCATCCCGTACATCGACCTGGTGAACGAAGTGATGGAATATTACACGATCCACAGCCAGCTCGATAAAGATGCCGCACGCGATACCGGCGACACGACCGCCGCAGAGCTGCGTGCAAATCCACAGTACTTCGAGCTGGAAGCTTACTGCATCCTGAAGGATTCCGTTTACCCGTTCTCGCTCCCGTATCACCAGCCGCTCGACGTGATCCGCACCTACAGCGATCACCTCAACGCTTCGCGCGCCGACGTGATGCAGGCCATGCGCAAAGCCGCCGTCTCGCAAACCGAAGTGCGTGCGATCGAAGCGGAAAGCCTGTCCATGGCGGAAGAAGAATATCTCGTTCTCACCCGGCATGAATTCGACGGTACGAACGACGCCACGCCGCTGCATGAATATTTCGGGTACAACAATGCAGGAGACATTGAAAAAATGGCCGGCACAGGTGTCAGCGACGGGATCCATGAATTCCTGCGACGGTCGGGTGTAAGTTATAAAGAGCTGGTTGAGCTTGTCAAAACGAAGTTCATCAACCCCGGCCAGTTTGCACTGGAATACCTCGAACAGGTCTTCCCGGGAAGCGCGCTCACGCCGGGTGACATTTACAACAAGCTCAAAAGCATCAGCCAGAACAACCCGGCGGACAACGACATCAAAGCGGTGCTCAACGCCGCAGGTATTCCCGTGGCCGATTTCGAGACGTGGGTGAGGGCCAATTTCGCCGCGTTCGATGATGTGATCACGCTTTACCAGGCCGGCTCGGCGTGCGACCTCGATTCGACGTATCTCCGCACGGTCAAAAATGTGTACGCTGCCGTCAACCAGTCAGGTATCACGAACAATACCTGGTCGAAGATGCATCGTTTCATTCGCTTGTGGAGGAAGCTGAAATGGAAGATCGAAGAAGTCGACCTCATGCTTTCGGCGCTGGGCCAGAACGACATTACCCCATCCACGATCACGAAGCTTACATTCGTCGCCGGGCTGGCGAAAAAGCTGAAGCTGCCGGTCAACCAGCTCGCCACGTTCTGGGGCAATATCGAAACGTACGGCGAAAAGTCGCTGTACAAAAAGCTGTTCCTCAACAAAGCCGTGCAGCGCATCGACCCTGCCTTCCAGCCGGACAAGCTCGGCAGGTACCTGGCCGATCCCACGCAAAAGCTGAAAAATCATATACCGGGAATTCTCGCCGCGTTCCGCATGTCGGAAGAAGATCTCCAGGCGATCCTTGGCAGCGCCCGGGTGAAGGACGGTGCGCTTCGCGCGATCGTGCTGAAGAACGACGCCAACCCGGATACCGAAGACAAGCTCGACATCGGCATCCTCAGCACAATTTACCGGTACATCGTGCTCAGCAAGGCGCTCAAGCTGAAAGTGACGGATTTCTGCCAGCTGGTCGGCCTGTTCGCCGCCACACCGTTCAGCAACTGGGACATTGCCAACAAATCGTATGAAAATATTTTCCCGTCGGCGACCGGCGATTTTGTCGAAACGGCGTCCCAGGTCAAAGCCTCCGGTTTCAAAGCCGAGCTGCTGCAGTACATTTTCAGCGGATCGCTGCCGGCCGAATCGTCCCTGAAGCTCGACGCGGAAAAGATCCGCCAGGCTGCGCGCGCGATCTACGGAGAGTTTGCCACCATCGATCAGAATTACCCCGACGAGCCCACCGTTCCGCTGACCACGGAAGTGCTCCGCAACCAGCTTTTGCTTTCGTTCACCGCTGAAACGGTCGGCCAGCTCATCGAAGCGATCGAGGCGAAACAAACGTTCAGCATCGTGACGGACGCGATCGCCGGGCTGACCATTCCCGCGCCGCATTCGACGAAGTATTCGTATAACGATGCAGAAGGTACGCTCGCCTGCACCGGCATCATGACCGGTGATGAGCGTGTTGCGCTGCGGGCGATCGTCGCGGCTACGGACGACTTCAAAGCCGGTGTCGACGCGCTGTTCATGCTCACCAACGATCACATCAATGCGTGCACCCTGCGCAGCCTGCCCGTCACGGCGAACCTTATACTCTCCATTCCGCCGGCCCTGCAGCAGAAATACGAATACATCAAGTCCGGCCGCCTCACGCTTAAAGGCGTGATGACGACATCCGAGCAGACCGTGCTGAAAGGACTTGGCGGTGCCGATACGGTTTTCAAAGATGCCGTCGACGCCCTGTACCAAATGCCGGAAGACCTGGTCCGCGAAAATTTCGCCGGCCTGTTCGATCCCGGCGGAAGCAATCCCGCAGCGGTCGACAGCGCGGTGGAAACATTGCTGTATCGCCCCGACACGCCGCCGGAGCCGGAGCTCGGTGCGAAGCTGCTGCTGCTCTATGAAAAATATGTTCCGCTGCTGCGCAAAAAACTGCGCCGCGACAGCATCACGCAGCACATCGCCGCGCTCGTCCGCCTGGATGAAGAAACGACCGCAGTGCTGATCGGTGAAGACATCGACGGGATCATCGGGTCGCTTGCAAAATCCGGCTTATCGGCCAGCTCGACAACGAATATGGCCTTCTCCCGCATCGACGAGACGGTCGACTTCAGCTGGGGGGCTGGCTCTCCTGCGGCAGTATTGCCGGCCGACAACTTCAACGTCAACTGGGAAGCCTACCTGTGCCCGCCCTCGAGCGGCGACTACGCGCTGGTGGTGCGCGTGAAGGAGCAGGACGAAGCCTTCAGGCTTTTCCTCGACGGCGTGCAGGTGCTGAAAAAAGACCCCAATGTCGGCGATGTCTGCGGCGAAGCGACCGTTGCCCTGAATGCCGCGTCGATGCACCACGTGCGCCTCGAATACACCGAGGCGGTGGACAATGCAGGCGTTACGCTGGCATGGAAAACGAGCACTACTGCGGAAGAAGTGATCCCGCCACGGGCGACATTCCCGGCGCTGCAGATCAACGAATTCGTGCAGACGGTAACGACGTTTCACCGCGCAGCAAAATTCATTGCCGGGTTCAGGCTCGATGCGAAGGAGGTGAATCACCTCAGCCGGTACGATGCGAATTTTGCAGGGATCGATTTCAAAGCACTGACGGCGGTACACTGGGCACGCGTCAACGATTACGTGCAGTTGCGCAACGTGGTGCCGCAAACCCAGGCCACCCTGCTCGACGTGTTTACACTGGCCGGTAAGAGCAATCCCGCGCCGGTCACCGGTGATCTTGTCGCCCTGCTGGGCCTCGCGACGGCATGGGACGGCAAAGCGCTCACGGAGCTTGTTGCGCATTTCGGCTATACCGTACCCGATTTCAGGAACGAGATCGCGCCCGCGAAGCTGCACAAGTGTATCCAGCTGGTGGCGCGCACAGGCGTGGATGTGGCCACACTCATCAAGTGGGCCGACCCTGACCCGGATTTCGACAAGCTGGCGGCTATGGCCCAGCTGGTGAAGAGCACGCTGAAAGCGAAATACGAAGAAAACGACTGGCTGGAGATTGCCGGCCGCCTCAGCGACAAGATCCGCCAGAACCAGAAGCAGGCGCTCATCAGCCACCTGCTCACGAAAGACGAGCTGCAGGAATGGGGAGCGACCGATGGCGACGGGCTGTTCGAATATTTCCTGATCGACGTGCAGATGGGATCGTGCATGGATACATCGCGCGTCGTACAGGCGAACTCATCCGTGCAGATGTTTGTCAACCGCTGTTTCCTCAACCTTGAAAGCGACCTGGCCACGGGCTTTCAAAAAGGCGTAGCGCCGGATGCGCTCGACGTGAAGCGCTGGGAATGGATGAAATATTACCGTGTGTGGGAAGCCAACCGCAAAGTATTCCTCTACCCGGAGAACTGGCTGGAGCCCGAATGGAGAGACGACCGCAGCCCCTTCTTCAAAGAGCTGGAATCGGAGCTGGTGCAGAACGACATCACGACACGCAGCGTGGAAACGGCATTCCGGAATTACCTCGGCAAGCTGAACGAAGTGTCGAACCTGGATGTATGCGGTACTTACCTCGAAAAAGACGGGCAGGGTAAAGCGGCGCTGTTCCATGTCATCGGCCGCACGCATACAGTACCCTACAGCTTTTATTACCGCACCTGGAACCGTTTCCGGAAATGGAGCGCCTGGGAAAAAATACCTGTCGATATCCGCGGCGTGGAAGCAGGCGGGCTGAGCGGGGTGCATGTCATTCCTGTCGTCTGGAAAAACCGGATCTTCCTCTTCTGGCCCGAGTTCCTTGAAAAACACGAAGAAAAAAACAACGATCTGACAACGGTTTCCGGCGCCGCCGGAAAAACGCTGGGCGAACTGGAAGCGATACGCTATTACGAAATGCGGTTGTCATGGACGGAGCGCGTAGACGGGAAATGGGCGCCCAAACAAATGACCAAAGAGTTCGTTCGTGTAAATACGTATGGACCATCCGAACTGAACTTCAGGACCGAATTCCAGTCCAACGGGCTGGCTGTACGTCCTTACGTGAAAATACTTTCCTGTGGCCCTTCCTATGAACGTCCTTTAGACTATTTCAAATTTTCAGATATCCAGGCGAAAGTCCAGGTCATCGGGGTCGGGGAGGTAAGTTACAATCTTACCTTCGATTCCGAACTCGATTATTTCAACAATTACCAGAAGCACCACACCTTGGATAAGTTGCAATACTGGGGCTATACCTACCTGGATGAGTTTACCGATCACAGTACCATATTCTCGAACAACAGCCCGGCGAAAGAGGAGTATCCGAAAGATCCGTTCTTCTACCACGATGTACACCGCACTTATTTTGTCCGGCCCTACGATACCACGTTGACAAGCGCTGTCAAAGATCCGGGCAAATTTGCTCCGCCCGTCATCGACATTATTGACGACAGTTACAGGCCGTTTCCGAAACCCGGTCCCGTCGGGCCGGACGATTTTATTCCTGTCGATGAGCTGGATATACTCCCGGGAGGCGGATTTACCGATCCCGTGCCCTGGAAGTTCCAGTGGGGCGCGATGAACAAGGGACAGGGAGGAGTAATGAACCCGGTGGTAAATGAACGTGCCGGGACGGCGATGGACGTGAACGTCCGGGGTTTCGCACGCGGCGCCGGTGGTGTTAAACGGAGCACAACTGCGCAGCCTATGTTCATGATGTCTTCCGTGAAGTCCTCATCCGGCGGCGACTCGTTTCCGGGGGAAGAAGAAGGGCAGCAGGCCTACATGTATAAGAACGGGAACGGGAATATGGCCGGTTACGTTTATGTCGGCAATGCGTTCGGCAATGTTACCGGCTGGTGGAACGGTATCTATTCTCCTGTCGATGTACCTGTAACGGGCTTCGAATTCTACACGTTCTATCATCCTTACTCAAGCAAATTCCTGACAAACCTGAACGTGGGAGGTGTAACGGCACTGATGGACAGCGACACGAAGCCCGGGAAGAACGATAACGGGAGCACCTTCACGAACAATTACAAACCGAACTACCCGAAACTGGTGCTGAAGGCGCCTGTAACCAACGAGTATAAGCCCGGCGAAGCCTATACCTATTATAAAGAGAATATCTGCTTCGACGTGTACGGATCGAACAGCCTGTACAACTGGGAAATTTTCTTCCACGCGCCGTTGTATATCGCTACGCGCCTGAGCAAGAACGGGAAGTACGAAGAAGCGATGAAGTGGTTCCATTACATTTTTGATCCTACGACGGATGAAATGCCGCCGGCGGGACAGGACGAGAACGCGCGTTTCTGGAAAGTGCTTCCCTTCAAAACGACGCCTGCAGAAATGCTGGAAGAATGGTTCAGGAATAACGTGCAGGCCAATAATAACCCGAACGCGGAAAATGCGGTGATCGGCGAATGGCGCGACAATCCCTTCAAGCCGCATCTTGTGGCACGCAACCGGCCGCTGTCGTACATGAAGAACGTGGTGATCAAGTACGTGGAAAACCTGCTTGCCTGGGGCGATTCGCTGTTCCGCATCGATACGATGGAGACCGTGAACGAAGCGTTGCAGATCTACGTGATCGCGTCGCACATCCTCGGGCGTCGGCCGCAGCCGGTGCCCAAACGCGGGCTGGTGAAAGCGCAAACCTACCATTCGCTCAAGAACAAGTGGGACGATTTCTCCAACGCGCTGGTTGAGCTCGAGAACATTTTCCCGTACAGCAGTTCCATTCCTGTCGGCGACAGCGGAAGCGGTACAAGCCTCCTGGGCATCGGCGAAACGTTGTACTTCTGCATCCCCGGAAATGAGAAATTGCTCGGGCACTGGGATACAGTAGCCGACCGTCTTTTCAAGATCCGCCATTGCATGAACATCGACGGGATGGAGCGCAAGCTCGCGCTGTTCGCACCGGCGATCGACCCGGCAGCGCTGATCAATGCGGCCGCGCAGGGCCTCAGCCTCGGCAGCATTCTTGCAGACCTGAGCAGTCCGCCGCCGCTTTATCGCTTCAGCTACCTGCTGCAAAAAGCGAACGAGTTCTGTTCGGAAGTGAAAGCGCTGGGGAGCTCCCTGCTGGCCGCACTCGAGAAGAAAGACGGGGAAGAGCTCGGGCGCCTGCGCGCATCCCATGAAACGATGATGGTGGGGCTAATGCAGGAAATAAAAGAACGCCAGGTGCTCGAAGCGCGATCGAACCGCGCCGGCCTGGTGAAAAACAGGGAAACCGCGGCGATGCGCCTGGCGTATTACAACGCGATGCTCGGCAATGCCGATGTAACGGTAGCGGATGTGCCGACGATCGATGTCGACATCGACTCCGAAAGCTCGCTGCCTGCGGATACCAGCGTACCGAAGCTGGTCCCGGATGTGGACACGACGCTCGTGCAGGGCGGCGAACGCGGCGTGAAGATCATCCCGAAAGAAAAAGAAGACCTCGATAAATCAAGGTCTGCAATGATCTCGCAGCAGGTGGCCACCGGCCTGGAATCCGCTGCGGGTGTCGCTCATTTCTTCCCGAATGCGTCGATCTCCGGTCAGCCTTTCGGCATCGGGGGACAGGTGACGTTCGGCGGGTCGAATGTCGGCTCGGCAATTTCCGCCGCTGCCAAAATTCCACAGATCGTCGGCGCGGTGTATGCGTTCGAAGCAGGACAGGCCGGCAAAATGGCTTCGTTCATCCGGCGCGAGCAGGACTGGACGCTGCAGGCCAACCTCGCTGCACGCGAGATCGTCCAGCTCGACAAGCAGATCACGTCGGCCGACATCCGCGTGCAGATTGCTGAAAAAGAACTGGCGAACCACAAGCAGCAGATCGAGAACACGAAAGAAGTGGAACAGTTCCTCAAGGATAAGTTCTCCAACCAGGAACTGTACCAGTGGATGAAAGAGCAGTTGTTCGCCGTGTACAAGCAGAGCTACAACATGGCGTACGACATGGCGAAGAAAGCGGAGAAGTGCTACCGTTTCGAAACCGGCAACGAGATCACGAATTTCATCCAGTACGGCTACTGGGATAACACGCAGCAGGGCCTGTGTTCGGGCGAGAAGCTGCAGCTCGCGCTGCGCCAGCTTGAAAAATCGTTCATCGAAGAAAATCGCCGCGACCTGGAACTGACGAAGAATGTTTCGCTGGCAATGCTCAACCCGCTGGCGCTGCAGCAGCTGAGAACCACCGGCAAATGCACGCTGTCGGTTCCCGAAGAGCTGTTCGACATGGACTACCAGGGCCATTACTTCCGCCGCATCAAGTCGGTGAGCCTGTCCATACCGTGCATTGCCGGTCCGTACACCACGGTAAGCTGCTCGCTGCGTTTGCTGAAGAATTCGGTCCGCATCAACACGAGCATGAACGAAGAAGGTAACTACGAACATGCGAACGACCAGGGCATCTTTATCGACGATGACCGTTTCCGGAGCAGCAACATCCCTGTCAAGGCCATTGCCACCAGTACGGCCCAGCGCGACAGCGGGCTGTTCGAGCTGAACTTCCGCGACGAGCGTTACCTGCCTTTCGAAGGCGCCGGCGCGATCAGCGAGTGGAAGATCGAACTTACGGCGGATTCGGAGCTGCGCCAGTTCGATTACGCCAACATTTCGGACGTGATCATGCATATGAACTACACGGCGCGCGCCGACGGCGGGCTGTTCCGTGAAGGGGCCGTGACGTACCTGAAGAATTTCCTGACGAATGCCGCCGAGCTCGATGCGCAGCCGCTCATGCGCATGTTCAGCCTGAAGCACGATTTCCCCACTGAATGGTATCGCTTCCTGCATCCCGTCGTGGCCAATGCCGAACAGGTACTCAGCATGAAGCTTACGCCGGATCATTTCCCGTTCTTCACGAAAGACCGCAACATCGTCGTGAAGAAGATCGACTTCCTGATCGACGGGAAACAGGCGGGCGATTACAAGCTCGTCTTCTCGGTAACCGATACATCGCCCGCGCTGGTCGATTCCGATGAAATATCGGCAGCGGAAAGTGCGACCTACGGCAACCTGCGGAAAGCATCGATCACCGAAACAAACGGGGACGTGGACTTCGAACAGACGGCCCTCTTTGAGACCATGAAGCTTAAAGTGAAGCACCACCTGGCTGGGAATTACAAATCGCTGGGGACAAATCCCGACGAAGTGGAGGATGTATTCCTTGTATTTCACTACGCATTAGAAGCATAACGGCAAAGGGCCGGGGAGTTCATTCCCCGGCCCGCGCTCCATCGTTATTGTAAACATTGGAAACATGGTACCGCACCCGGACAATGCCGGCACTATGCCCGGCAGGCAAGAGAAGAACACCCTTGATGCCAGGGAAAACCAGGGTACTCCTTCGGCAACCGGGATGCCCCGGATAACATTGCCCAAAGGTGGAGGAGCGATCGCTGCAATTGATGAAAAATTTTCCGTCAATGCAGTGAACGGAACTTTTTCGCTTTCTTACCCGCTTCCTTTTGCGACGACGGGTGGCGGGGCAGGGCTTTCGCTGGGATACAATTCCGGGGCGGGAAACGGCATATTCGGCATGGGATGGTCGGCCGCGCTTCCTTCCATCCGCCGCAAAACGGAAAAGCAACTCCCGCTGTACGCAGATGCCGACGATTCGGATACTTATATCTTTTCCGGTTCGGAAGACCTTGTGCCTGTCCTGAAAAAGATGGGAAACACCTGGCAAAAGGACGGGCGGGAAACGGCAGAGCACAGCATCAGGTACTACCGTCCCCGGACCGAAGGATTGTTCGGCCGCATCGAACGATGGTCAAGCAAGTCGGACGGAACAATCCACTGGCGCGTTCTTTCGAAAGACAACACGACGTCGATCTTCGGAATGGATGCTTCAGCGCGGCTGGCCGACCCTGCCGACGCGCTGCGGATCTTCGAGTGGTTCGTGCAATTCTCGTTCGACGACAGGCATCATTTTATCAAATACGAGTACGTAACGGAAAATTACGATAACGTACCGGCAGGCGAACTGCACCTGCGGAACCGGGTGAACGCGATTTCGCCCTTTACGAATACATATCTCAAACGCATCCGCTATGGCAACAAAACGCCGTATAAAAATGCAGGCGATCCTTTCCCCGCGGATACCGATTTCCTTTTCGAGACCGTGCTGGATTATGGCGAGCATGCCGCTGCAGCGCCCTGCGAACCGGCGCCCGGCGTAAAATGGAGCTACCGCAGCGATGCATTTTCCGCCTTTCGTTCCGGGTTCGATATTCGCACCTGCCGCCTTTGCCGGCGTGTCCTGTTATATCACCGCAACTTCAAACCCGGCGATCTGCCGGGAGGCGAAGCGCTCGTTCGCTCCATGAACTTTGAATACGACAGCAACGGACAGGCGGGTTTTACGTTTCTCCGCAGCATCACGCTCACCGGCTATACCAGGCACGATGACGGGCATTACACGGAAAAATCAATGCCGCCCGTCACATTCAGCTATCAGCCCCACGTGTGGGACACATCGGTAAAAAGCGTCGCCCCCGGTCAGCTTGCTCAGGCGCCGGCAGGCGTCGACGGATCGTCGTACCAATGGATCGATTACTACAGCGAAGGACTCTCCGGGATCTTCAGCGAGCAGGCCGGCGGCTTCTTCTACAAAAGCAATCTCGGCAACGGCGAGTTCTCGGCCGGCGTGCTGATCGCAAAGAAGCCTGCACCGGCCGGGCCGGGAACGGCATTCCGGCTGCGCGAGCTGGAAAGCAACGGTGAAAAGCAACTGGTGCAAACCGGTACATCGCCCGAAGGTTTTTTTCCGCTGGGTCCGGATGGAGAATGGCGATCGTTCGTTGCGTTCGGGCAATCACCCAACATCGACTGGAATAATCCAAACCTCGCACAGGTCGACCTCAACGGCGACGGTATTGCCGACCTGCTCATCGCAGAAGACGAAGTGCTGACCTGGTACGCATCGATGGGGAAAAAAGGTTATGCCGGTGCAGTTGCCGTCCGAAAACCGCTGAACGAGGAAAAAGGTCCGGCGCTGGTTTTCCATGACGGTGTCCAACGCATCTTTTTCGCGGACATGTCGGGCGACGGCCTGGTGGATATTGTACGCGTCCGCAACGGGGAAGTTTGTTACTGGCCGAACCTCGGCTACGGAAAGTTCGGGGCCCGTATTGCCATGGACAACGCGCCGGTGTTCGATACGCCCGAACAATTCAGCACCGCTTCGGTCAGGCTCGCCGATATCGACGGCTCAGGGACTACGGATATTATTTATCTCGGAAGCCACCGTTTTTCCGCATGGCTGAACCTGCAGGGCAATCGTTTTGCGGCAACGCCGGTGGCAATTGATCCGTTCCCCGAGCTCGACCGGCTTTCCCTCGTTTCAGTGACCGATCTCCTTGGTACCGGCACGACCTGCATCACCTGGAACAGTACGCTGGAAAAGCACGCCGCTGCGCCGCTGCGCTACATCGACCTGGTGGCCGGGAAAAAACCACATTTACTTACCCGCATCAGTAACGGGCTGGGAAAGGAGCAGGTGATCGATTACGTGCCTTCGACGAAATATTACCTCGAGGATAAAAAGAACGGCAAGCCGTGGATCACGAAGCTGCCTTTCCCCGTGCAGTGCATTGCGAAGGTCACCACCTACGACCGTATCCGCAAAACCCGTTTTGCCAGCCTTTACCGTTACCGTCATGGGTACTACGACACGACCGAACGTGAATTCCGCGGCTTCGGCTATGTCGAGCAGCAGGACACGGAAGACATCGTACACTTCGTGAAGGAAAGCGGCGGCATGTCGAACAACGTCGTCGGAAGCGACCTGCACCAGCCGCCGGTGCGCACATGCAGCTGGTTTCACACGGGTTGTTTTGTCGCGGCCGAACGCATGCTGGACCAGTATGCCGGCGAATATTTCCCGAACCCTGCGCATACGGAAAAGCCGCTCGACAGCCTGCAGCTCGACGATGAACTGATGACGGCGGAAGAATTGCGCGAGGCGTTCCGTGCCGCCCGGGGAACATTACTCCGGAAAGAGATCTATGCGCTGGATGGGAGCGTCGACGAGGACAAACCGTACGCCGTGGAGCAGCACAGCCTGCTCGTCAAACGCCTGCAGGAAAAAGCGATCAACCGGCATGCCGTTTTCCTGGCATATGCCGGTGAATCCGTGACCTACCAGTATGAACGTACCCTGGCCGATCCGCGGATCTCGCACAGTTTTGTGCTGAAGGTGGACGATTTCGGCAATGTGCAGCAACAGGTGGCAATCGGCTACGGTCGCGTCACCGACGGGGCAGGATTGACACCTGGCCAGCGCGCGGTGCAGAAAAGAAGCACCGTGCTTTGCACGGAAAACGATTTTACACTGGTGCAGCAGAGCGATACGGAATACCGTTTCTCCATCGGGTGGCAATCGCGCATCTACGAGATTGCGCTGCTTCCGCCTCCTGCATCCGGTACGTATTATTCGTTCACCGAAATGCTGGAGGCCTGCAAAGATCTTCCCGGCAAAACGATCGCATACCACGAAACGCCTGTAGCCCCGGGGCCCCGGCGACGGCTGGTGGAGTGGACGCGGACAAAGTACCGGGCGAACGATGGAACGACGGCGCTTGCTTTCGGAACGGCGGCGACAAAAGCGCTGGTTCATGAGACGTACAAAGCTGCGTTCACGCCGGAGCTGCTGCAGGATATTTTCCTGCCGGTGATCCCATATGCGACCCTGGAAGCGATGCTGACAAGCACCAGCCTCGACGGCGGCGGCGCCTACGTGGCAGCCGATGGTTATTTCTGGATCGCATCCGGGCAACAGGAATACGACACCGCTTTCTTTTTCCTCCCGGTCGAATTCCGCGACGTTTTTAACCAGTCTTCTTTCGTAACATACGACAGCGATTACCACTTGTTCGTACGTTCCGCCGAAGATGCGCTCGGGAACAAGACGCAAGTACTCGATTATAATTTCCGCGTGCTCTCGCCCCTGCGTATGGAGGACATCAACGGCAACAGGTCTGCCGTTCGCTTCGACGAGTTCGGCAGCGTTACCAAAACATTCGTCGCAGGCAAAGACACCGATAACGGCGATGTGTTCGACGCACTTAAAAAAGAAGAATCGCTGTCCGACCGACCGTCTTCGGAGATCGTCTATCACCGGTTTGAATGGTACGATCAATCAACGGCACCCGGGTTCGATGTGTTGCTCCCGTACAAACCGAAACCGTGTTATGTACATGTGAAAACGTGGGAAGTGCATTACAGGGAAAACCCGGCACGCAGCACCGAATTCATCGAAAGTTATGCGTGGTCGGACGGGCAGGGGCAGGTCATGCTGCAGAAAATGCAGGCGGAAGGTGGTGAAGCGCTGCAGGTGGACGCCGGCGGAAACGTATCGACAGTCGTTGTACCGAAACGATGGATCGGGAACGGGAGAACGATCGTCAATAATAAAGGAAAGCCCGTCAAACAGTACGAGCCGTATTTCAGCGCCGCCCCTGTTTTTGACGACGAAAAAGAAATGGCGCAGCTGGGCGTAACGGCGATCCTGCATTACGATGCTGCCGGGCGCGTGATACGTACGGATTTTCCTGCCGGTACGTTTTCCGAAGTCTATTATTTGGCCTGGCTGCAGACGATGCACGACGAGAACGATACCGTACGGCGAAGCCGGTGGTACAGTGACCGGGGGGCGCCTGACCCGGAGCTCCCGCTGGCGGGCGGCGCCACGCCCGGTGAAAAAGCCGCGTGGCTGGCGGCAGCGCATGCAGAAACGGCGAACATCGTCCACTTCGATGCGCTGGGCCGGGGCTTTCTCACCGTCTCCGACAATAAAACGCATACGGTCGTTAACCAAAACGTTTTCGACAGCGAAGGCAACATCCGCAGTGTGATCGATGCGCTCGGTCGCGAGGCCGTGACGTACGACTACAGCATGCCCGGCGATAAGCTGCAGCAGCACAGCATGGATGCCGGCCGGCTCCGGGCGCTGGCGGATGCGACCGGCAAACCGCTCATCAGCTGGAACGATCGCGGGCACAGCTTCCGTTTTGCCTACGATGCTGTGCATCGCATACTGCGCGCATACGTGGACAAAGACGGTGTCACGGTCACCAGCGAACGTTTTGAATACGGTGAAACCGCACCTGCTGCCGCCTCGCACAACCTGCGAGGGAAAACCTGGAAGCATTACGACAGCGCAGGACTGCTGACGAATATCGATCACGATTTTAAGAACAACCTCCTGCTCAGCACGCGGCAGCTGCGCAGCGATTACAAGACGGCTGCCGACTGGACGAACATCGCGGCAGTGACGATGGAAGCGGAAATTTTTGAAAGCGGCGGCGCATACGATGCACTCAATCGTCCCATTAAGTTGTTCACGCCGCATACCGCCACCATCCCGGCCAATGAAGTGATCCCCGGTTATAACCTGTCGGGACTGCTCGCCGGCATAAAGGTGAAGCTGAGAGGCGATGCGGCGGCCACCGATTTTGTAAAATCCATTTCCTATAACGCAAAAGGGCAGCGTGAATCTATCCTGTACGGAAACCAGGTAAAAACAAAATACACATACGATCCGCTCACATGGCGCATGACAGCCCTGCAAACCCAGCGGCTGACAGATAACAAGATTCTCCAGGAGCTGTCTTACGTGCATGACCCCGTGGGTAACATCACCCGCATCTCCGACAACGCGCAGGATACGTTCTTCCATCTCGGCGTTAAGATCGAGCCGCTGAACGAGTTTATTTACGACCCGCTTTACCGGCTTGTTTCTGCCAGCGGGCGCGAGCATCGCGGTCAGTGTGCGGTGGATCACGGCGGCGTTTCAGGAAATTACCGCAATCATTCGTTCATCCCGTTGACACTGGCCCCGGGAACGAATGAAGCCGAAGCATTCCGCAATTACATAGAGACATACCTCTACGACAAAGCCGGGAACCTGCAGGAGCAGGTGCATGCCACCACCGAAGCGCCTGCGAGCTGGACGCGCACTTTCGAATACGGCAAGTCGGGTGCGGATATGAATAAGAACAACCGGCTCTGGAAAAGCAGCGTGGGAGCGTTCAGCTTCACTTACGGTACTTCGGGCGACGGCGGTTATGATGCCCACGGGAACCTGCTGAAGATGGAGCACCTTTCCGCGATGGACTGGGATCATTTCGATCACCTCGTGCATGTGCGTGCCGGGTCGCAGGATGCGTATTACACCTATGACGCTTCCGGTGAACGTATCCGTAAAGTGATCGAAGATGACATGGGACGGAAAGTGAACGAGCGGCTGTATCTCGGGGCGTTTGAAATTTACAGGGAATATACGCCCGCCGCTGTGCTGAAAACCGAACGGGAATCATTGCACATTCTCGACGACCAGAAGCGGATCGCAGTCGTGGAAACGCTCACCGTGAAGAACAGCGTTCCGCTCGCTGCGGCAGAAACCCTGCAGCGGTACCAGTTCGGCAACCATCTTTCATCGGCGGCGCTTGAGCTGGACGACAACGGCCTGCAGATCTCGTATGAAGAATATTTTCCGTACGGCACAACGTCTTTCCAGGCAGTCGACAGCACGCGCGAGGTGCCGGCGAAACGTTACCGGTTTACGGGAAAAGAGCGTGACGAAGAAAGCGGGCTGAGCTATCATACCGCCCGTTATTACGCGCCCTGGCTGTGCCGGTGGACAAAATGCGATCCTGAAGGCATCCGTACGGGAATGAACCTGTATCTCTACGGCGCCTGCAACCCGGTCAAATTCAATGATCCCGGCGGAAGGGATGTGCGGCTGAGCGTGGACCAGAACACGCATACGATCACCTACGCGACGACCGTGCATTTTTACGGTACAGCCGACCAGATCCGGGAGCTTACACCGCTCGCCCGTTCAGCCGAGCAATTTTATAATTCGCCGCCGGTGGAAGCGGAAGACCAGACGGCCCTGCGTTTCCGGAGCCTGCCGTCCACCCCGGGTACAAACACATTTACACAGGGAGGTACACAATGGACGGTAAGGTTCCAGGTGAATTATGTTTTCCATGATGTGGCCACAGATCCTTTGCCTGCCGATCTGCAATCCCTGTATAACGATATTCACGCGGGAACAGGAATTTCTGCCGCTTCTTACCGCACGCGGCTGGCTGCGGGAACTGCCGCCGTGCCGGGATTCCAGGCCGGCGACAACATCATGATGATGCACGCATCGGGCCGGAATGTGGGTGGCGTAACATACAGGTTCAGCGAACAGGATGCCGCCCGCCCGATCAGCGGTTCTCCGATCTCGCGTACGCTCGCGACCATTGCGAACCTGCCGGCCAATATGGGCGAGTCGCTGGTCCATGAAACCGGCCACCTGCTCGGTTTCGACGAACGCTATAGCGGCGGCAGTGGACTCGCATCGAACCAGTATGGCTACCGGTACGATTTTATGGGGCCCGGTGGAGGCCGTTCGATCGGTTCGCTGACGGTAGTACCCACGCACATCGAAGAGGCCGCCCTGTTTGCCATCGGCGTTGCCAACGGCAATACACTCTCCAATCATGTGATCAGCGGTCACATGATCGACAGCACCGGCACCAGTGGAAGCATTTCCCAGTTTGATCCGGGGACAGGCGCTGTTAACCCGGCGTATAACACGCGGCAGACAGCGCTGCGCGCCGAGCAGATGACGTCTTACCAGCAGCCCGCACCCCCCCCGCAAATACCGCTGAACCAACTGTTCCCCACACCGGGACAGCTTCAGCAGTGGCTCTATCCGCCGCCGGCGGGTCCGCGTGCGCCGCAGCTGCCTCCAAATTTCTGGACGTTGCCGCCGCCCCGGCAGCAGGTGCCGACGGTGAACCCATGGACGATCCGGTTTTAGGACGAAGAGATGTTTTGGCTACGACCGGATATTCTTTGCGATGGTTTGACGCTGATTATTTTCCGATACAGAACTTCCCGAAAATATTCCCCAGCAGGTCCTCCGTTGTGATCTCCCCCGTAATTTCCCCCAAATGATGCAGCGCCTCCCGGATGTCCTGCGCCAGTAAATCCCCCGGCACGTTGTTGTTCAAACCGTCGATCGTGCGCTGGATGGCGCTGGCGGTGTGGTGCAGGGCCTGCACGTGGCGCGCATTGGTGACGATCGTTTCGGTGACGTTGACGGTGCGGCTGTCGAAAAGGCTGACGAGCTTCAGCTTCAGGTCGTCGATGTACAATTTTTCTTTGGCGGAAAGGAACAGCACTTCGAAGTCGCCGAACTCTTTCTGCACTTCGGTGAAATCCTGCCTGTCGATCTTGTTGCCGATCACGAGCAGCTGTGAGCTGGCGGGATCGATGTGCTTCTTCACTTCGTCAAGCGCCATCTGCAGCTCACGCGGGGTCATTTCGCGCACGTCGAAAAGGTAAATGACGATGGACGATTGTTTGATCTTCTCGAACGAGCGTGAAACGCCGATGCTCTCGATCACGTCGGTTGTGTCGCGCAGGCCGGCGGTGTCGATGAAACGGAAAAGGATGCCGTCGATGGTGATCTCGTCTTCGATCGAATCGCGCGTGGTGCCGGGTATCTCGGAGACGATGGCGCGCTCTTCATCGACCAGCGCGTTGAGGAGCGTGCTCTTGCCGGCGTTGGGCTTGCCGACGATGGCCACGGGAATGCCGTTCTTGATGACGTTGCCGACTTCGAACGAATCGACGAGGCGCTGCACGAGACGCTGGATCGTGTACAATAATTTCTTCAGGTCGTCGCGGTTGGCGAACTCGACGTCTTCTTCGCTGAAGTCCAGTTCCAGCTCGATCAGCGACGCGAAGTTGAGCAAATGCTCGCGCAGCACTTTGATCCGCGATGAAAATCCCCCGCGCATCTGCGACAGCGCCACCTGGTGTGAAGCGGCCGACTGCGAAGCGATGAGGTCGGCGATGGCTTCGGCCTGGGAAAGGTCGAACTTGCCGTTGAGGAACGCCCGCAGCGAAAATTCCCCGGGATTGGCCAGGCGCGCGCCATGGCGGATGAGCAACTGCACGAGCTGCTGCTGGATGAAAATGGAGCCGTGGCAGGAGATCTCGATCACATCCTGGCCCGTAAACGAATTCGGCGCCCGGAAGATCGTTACCAGCACCTCGTCCAGCACCACGTCGCCTTCCGCGATCACGCCGAAATGCGCGGTGTGCGAAGGTTTCCCGGAAAGCGATTTGGGTTTACCGCTTCGCGTGCGGAACAGCCGTTCGACAATGGGAAACGCCTGCGGACCGGAAAGACGCACCACGGCAATAGCGGCCGTCCCGTGGGCAGTCGCCAAAGCTACAATGGTGTCCTCGCGGTTGAAGTGCATAAGGGCGGCTAAGGTAGAAAAAAGGCGAGGTTTCCGTGTGAAATGACTCAGCGTCACCGCAAAAGCAGTTCCGTACGCTAAAAAGACGGTTTTAAAATAAATTGTCGGTTTTTACACTTAATGTTGCATCTTAGCCCCCTAACGAAAAAAATAACCCTTATGATTTATGACGCGTACGCGATCTTTTCCGAGTCTACCGATTCCAGCCTGGATGTGAAGCTCGACACGGCCGAAATGGAACCGGGCCTTCCCAGCAGGATCTTCAACAAATGTGAAACCGCATACCCGGTGCCGCCCCCCAAAGCCGGATCCGAAGCAGCTGATATCGATCGCAGATCCTGCAAAGTGCGACCAGGTCAGGCTGCTGAAAGGTTATTACCGGATCAACGGCGTGTCGTTCCTGACCATGCTGGAAGCCGGAAAGCCGCCTGTCAGGCCCATCTCCCTCGACAACCTGTACGACATTTACCCGGGCTACTGCATCCTGTATGACGTTGCAAACCCGCCGCAGCTGAACGATCTTTCGAAGGCGCTTGCGATCGGCACAATGGGCACCGCTTACGATTCCGGCCCGAGCATTTTCGATTGCGTGGTGAAGGTCGACAAGGAGATGTACATCACGCTCGGCCACCAGTGCACCTACGAAGGCCGCGGCGCCAATGATGCCAAAGCTTACCTGCGCCTCGGCGGTTCGGACGGCCACGTCGCCGCGCGCATCGCAATTTTTAAGATCGGGTAGACGCACGCTGCAGAATGTCCCGGCAAGTTGCGCATTGCCGGGGCATTTTCACCCAACCGTCGCATCGCCCGTTGCCCTGCCTGCGGCGTACGAATTCCGTACCTTTAAGCCGTTATGGAAACGGAAAATTCAGCTCATTTTCTTGAAACGGTACGTTTCGAGTTCGCCCGCATGAAAACGCTGGCTGAAAAAGCCATGGCCCAGCTGAACGAGGACGAATTTTCAAAAAAGCTTTCCGGGGAATCCAACAGCGTGCAGATCATCGTGCAGCACGTGGCAGGAAACCTCTTGTCGCGCTGGACCGATTTTCTCACGAGCGACGGTGAAAAAGAATGGCGCAACCGCGACGCGGAGTTCGAAGAGCAGGAAATTTCCCGTGCAGCGCTGATGGAAAAGTGGGAGCAGGGATGGAAAACGCTTTTTACCGCGCTGGACACGGTTGCCCCGGAACATTTGCGGCAGAACGTTTACATCCGCAGAGAACCGCTCACCGTCACGCAGGCGCTCATCCGGCAGGTTTCCCATTACAGCTACCATGTCGGGCAGATCGTGCAGCTGGCGAAGGAATGGAAAGGGGAGGAGTGGCAAACATTGTCGATCGCCAAAGGGAAATCGAAAGAGCATAACAAAGGAAATTATTTTGCAAAATGACCACGCAGACGCGGAGTCAAGGAGTTCCCGACTGCGCTCGAACCTCCGTGTCCCCGTGCCTCCGTGGTAAACTTTCAGAAGTTCTATGACGATTACCTACATCATCCTTGCAGTTACCATCGGCATTTCGCTGTTCGCAATGAACAATGAAGAGATCAAGAACAGGTACATGTTCAATGCTTACGCGATCTCGAGATACCGTGAATGGTGGCGGTTCTTCTCGCACAGCCTGCTGCATGCGAATTTTTTCCATTTGCTGTTCAACATGTATGCGCTTTACGGCTTCGGCGGGTTTGTCGAGCCTGCATTCAAGGTTATATTCGGGCCGGGGATGGGCACGCTTTTTTATGTCCTGCTGTACGTCGGGGCTTTATTTGCATCGAGCATTTATGATTATTTTAAACATAAGGACGACAGCTATTATAACGCGCTCGGGGCGTCCGGCGCGGTAATGGCCGTTATTTTCACGGCTATTCTTTTACACCCGGTGATGCCCATGGGGCTTTTATTCATTCCTGTGCAAATTCCCGCGGTTATCTTCGGCATCCTGATCATGGTCGTTTCACTGGTCATGGCCCGCAGGAGCGTCGGCAACATCGCGCATGCCGCGCATTTCTGGGGAGCCGCTTATGGTTTCATATTGCCCATCGTGCTGAAGCCGGAGCTGCTGACAATGTTCATGGAAAGAGTGAAAATGTATTTCGTTTACGGGATTGTGCTCTAGCTCCGTAATGCACCGGTACATTAGAGCTCATCTTAAAAATCTCAAAACCGAAAACCCAAATCCCAAAGGCTTATCGATGCGCCTTTCAAATCATTGATTTTATTGAAGTTTGGGATTTGGGTTTTTGCTTTGAGATTTTCTTTTGAGGATATGCTTCGTTTTTAAGATAACTTCTATTCTGGCCGCTCATAACGATTCCTTCAAATTCGTAATTCGTATATTCGTAGAATTCGTATCCCGATAGCTATCGGGACGCACCCTCATAATTATGGGAGAAGCCGAGATCCTGTACCTCAACGGAGAAGAACGTCGTTCCGCCGAACCGCTGTTTACCTCGCACAACCGCTCTTTTCGCTACGGCGACGGCCTGTTCGAAAGCATGCGGCTGGTCAACGGAAAGCTCGTCTTCGCACAGCGGCACATGCAACGCCTCATGGCCGGGGTCAACCTGCTCCAGCTCCGCCTGCCCGATAATTTTGTCAGCGTTTCACTCGAAGAATGGTGCGCCCGCCTTGCCCACCGCAACAACATCACCGGCGGCGCCCGCGTCCGGCTTACCGTTTACCGCAACGACGGAGGCTATTACCATCCGCTTGTCAACGAAGCCTCCTGGCTGCTCGAACTCTGGCCGTTCGACCACAACGAATACCTGCTCAACGACAAAGGCATGACCATCGAGCTCTTCCAGGACATCCGCAAGCCGATCAACAAGCTGTCGACGCTCAAAACGTCGAATTCCCAGCTCTACGTGCTCGCCGCCCTGCACGCCCGCAAGATGAACGTCGACGACAGCGTGCTCATCAACCACAACGGCAACGTGATCGAAGCCACCGGCTCCAACCTCTTCGCCGTGAAGAATGGCGTGCTCTATACCAGCCCGCTCTCCGAAGGTTGCGTGTCGGGCGTCATGCGCGGCGTGATCATGGAGATCGCCCAGGAAAACCGCATTGCCGTCTACGAAGTCCCGCTGCCCCTCAGTGTCCTCCTCAACTCCGACGAGATCTTCCTCACCAACGCCGTCCGCGGCATCCAATGGGTGGGCGCCTACAAATCGAAACGCTACTTCAACAACTCCGCGAAGAAGCTGCATGAGTTCCTGAACAGGAAAGCGGATGCCTGACTTCGATACGCCCCGCGAGCGGGGCTACCCAGTCTGACAGCGTTCTGATGGGAATTCCCGAAAAAACAATTTGGATTGTACGCTGTCAGGCTGAGTAGCGAAGCGTATCGAACCCTATTCCACGGTGCTCTTGATCAGCTGCGACCGGTACTTCGTGAAGATGCTCGATTTGGAGACGAAGCCGATGTACATCTCGTTTTCCACCACCGGTAAATTCCATGCCCCGGTCTCGTCGAATTTTTTCATCACCGTGTACATGTCTTCTTCCGGCTGCACGATGGCCGCGGGCGGGCGCATGAGCTGCTGAACGGTCACTTTGTCGTACTGTTCCTGGCGGAACATGATGCTGCGGATGTGGTCGAGCATGATGATGCCTTCGAGGTTCCCGTCCTTGTTCACCACCGGGAAAATGTTCCGCTGCGATTTCGATACGATGCCGACCAGCTCGCCGAGCGTTAACGTGGGCAGCACCGGCTGGAATTCCGTTTCCACGATCTTGCGCACTTTCAATGTGCTCAGGATGTTGCGGTCGCGGTCGTGGGTGAAGATGTGGCCTTTGGTAGCCAGCTTTTTCGTGTCCATGGAATACGGCTCGAAATATTTGACGAGCGTATAGCTCAGCGCCGACACGATGAGCAGCGGGATCATGAGCTCGTAGCCGCCGGTGATCTCCGCGATCAGGAAGATGCCTGTCAGCGGCGCGTGGAAGATCCCGGTCAGCAATCCCGCCATCGCCACGATGGTGAAATTGGCCACGGGCAGCTCCACCAGTCCCGACAGGGAAAGGCCCCAGGCGAAGACGAAGCCGAGGTAGCCGCCGACAAACAACGCCGGCGCGAAATTGCCCCCGTTCCCGCCAGCGCCGATCGTAGCCGCGGCTGCAATCACTTTGATGAGCGTGATGGCCGTGATGAAAATAAGCAGGAAGAGCGAAGTGGAGGAGTAGTTTTCAAAGAGAGAATTTTTCAGCAACAGCTCGGGATGGCCGTCTGCCAGTGTTTTTACCGAAGAATACCCTTCCCCGTACAGCGAGGGAAACAGCCAGATCAGGAACGCCAGCATGAGCCCGCCGAAGACGGCGGAATGCCAGGGATATTTTTTCTTCTTCCTGAAAAAGGCTTCCACTTTCGGGAACACGCGGGAATAATAGACCGATACGAGCCCGCACAATATGCCAAGCACCATGTACCAGGGGACATTGTGGTAATCGAACGCCTCTCTGAGCTTGAATGCGAACAAGATATCCTCGCCGAGGATCACTTTCGAGCACAGCGCGCCGGTGGCCGCAGCGATCATGATCGGGATGAAAGCGGAGATCGTTACGTCGGCAAGCAGCACTTCGAGGGCGAATAAAACGCCTGCCACCGGGGCGTTAAAAGCCGCTGCAATGCCCGCCGCCGCCCCACTTGCGAGCAACAACGTACGATCTTTATACGTAACTTTGTACGTCTTCGCATAGTTCGACCCGATGGCCGAACCTGTGGTGACGATCGGTGATTCCAGTCCTACCGACCCCCCGAATCCTACCGTGATCGAGCTTGTGATCACGTGGGAAAACATCTGGTCTCTGGGCAAGAATGCCGACTTTTTGGCGATGGCGTAAAGTATGTTTGAATTGCCGCGCCCGAGTTTACCTTTTAAGAACCTTCGAACGAAAAAAACAGTGAGGAGAATGCCGATGAGCGGAAGCGCTAAATAGAGAATGTACTGGAAACGAAAATGGTAATCGTGCGTAAATGTTTTTTGAAGGAAATGCACGAATGATTTGAGGACGACCGCGGCAAGTCCTGCCGTGAGACCGACAAGAATGCTCGAAAGAATGAGGAACTGCTTCTTGTCGAGCTTGTCGTGAAGCCACTCGATGAAACGCTCTGCGGGGTGAATGATCTTGTTCACGCGCCAAAGGTAGTAAATCAGCGATGGCTGCCCAGCCGTGTGAGGTAATGCCGGTAAACATCAACAAAATGCCGGATAGTTTTTGCCCGCTTGTCCAGCAGGATGTAGAATTCAGCTTCTGTAACAGGCTGGCACCGTTCGACGGGAATGCTCATTTCTTTTTTACAGATGACACGGTATTTATAGCCGTCCATGTGTTGCAATCCTTCAATGACGTGCGAGTCGGATAAAACGGCGGCAAAATAAACAGGGCCTTTCTGCGTTGTCCCGGCCCCGTCGAAAACCATATATGCTGTTCCCATGACAAAATATTGATACCAATAAATACAAATTCAAATTGCGTCCCGGCAAGGAACAATAAGATCGGCGGAGAAGTCTGTGTTCAGGCTGAATGCGGCACGGGAGATGGCAAACCTGCAACTGACCAAAAGCTGGATGCCTGCAATTATAAATCTAAACACTATCCTATTTATTGACTTAAGTCAATTTTCAAAAAACGCTCCGCTTTTATATTTGAATCTCGAAAAAATGACACTTCAGTTAGGGAAGTATTATCTGCGCAACGACCTGCTGTTTCATTCACTTCCGCCTCATTCCCGAAAGCTTTTAGAAAGCGGTTTGGAACAGAAAAAGATCAGGAAAGGACGTTTGCTTTATCGCGAAGGCTCATTCCCAAAAGGCATTTATATTTTGCGCACAGGGAGGTTGAAAGTTTACCAGTCGAACCGCGACGGGCGTGAACAGATACTTCACATCTATACCCGCGACGAGATCATGGGCTATCGTCCTGTGCTGTGCAATGAAACGCACCCGGTTTCCGCTTCCGCGCTGGAAGATTGCACCTACTGGTTTATCCCGAAAGAATATTTTCTCAATGTCGTCAACCAGTCGCCGGAAATACTGCGCCTGCTGCTCACCTCGCTCAGCCATGAGTTTTCCGTGTGGGTGAATAAGATCACCGTGTTCACCCAGCAGCCCGTCCGCCACCGCGTCGCCCTCGCCCTGCTCGTGCTGAACAAACATTACCAGGAAAAAGACCACCCCGCCGAGATCAACCTCTCCCGCGACGATTTCGCCTCGTACGTCGGCACGGTGAAAGAAACGCTCGTGCGCGTGCTCCAGGAATTCAAAAAGAGCGGCATCGTTGAAACCAAAGGCCGCAAGATCCGCCTCCTGAAACCGGAACGCCTGGAAGAGATTGTAAATGCGTGAGGTTGTGAATTAAGAATCTTACGAATTTACAAATCGGCATTCGCCGCGGTAAACCCTCCTCAATTCATCGAAGGATCTTCCGGGAAATTCGCCATCGGCGCGAATGCCTGTCCCATGCCTTTTACCGCTTCGGTCCACATCGCGGAGGCATCCACTGAAAAAATAAGCCGGCTGTCGGCGCGCGACACGAACCAGGATTTGTCTTCCAGCTCCTTATCCAGCTGCCCGGCCTCCCAGCCTGCGTAGCCGATGAAGAAGCGGATCTCGTCGTGGCCGATCTCTTTTTTTGCAATGAGGTCTTTCACCTGGTCGAAATCGCCGAGCCAGTAAAGCCCGTTGCCGATCGGGAAGGAGCCTTCGATGCGGTCGCCGAGCGTGTGGATGAAATACAACTGGTCGCGCTGCACGGGACCGCCGAAAAAAGAATAGTTCTCGTATTCGGGGAAATCGGGAATGGCTTCCTGCACGAGAATGTCGAGCGGCTTGTTGAGGATAAAACCGACGGAACCTTTGTCGCTGTGCTCGGCAAGGAGAACGACCGCGCGGCGGAAGTAACTGTCGTGCAGGAACGGTTCTGCAATGAGCAGCCGGCCGGCGACAGGTTTAAGCTTATTCTCAGCAAACATACCTGATAAAATTACGGAAAAACGTCGAGGGTGCGAATTACGAAATTACTATAAACCCCGGAGGATTGCGCGCGGCCATGCGCACGGGCAATCCTCCGGGGTTTACGATTCGCAGCAATTCGTAATTCGTATATTCGTAACATTCGTAATTCGTACCCTCTTATGGACGAGCTTCGTAAACGTATCGAACATTTGCGCCAGGACTATTCGAAAATGTCGCTGGACGAATCGATGGTGGATCGCGACCCGGTGAAACAATTCGGCGCGTGGTTCCATGCCGCCGCGGAAGCCAAGGTGAACGAAGTGAATGCCATGGTGCTTGCCACGGTGAACGAGGCCTGCCGTCCTTCCGCACGCGTGGTGCTGCTGCGCAATTTCGGGCACGACGGGTTCGTTTTTTACACGAACTACAACAGCCGCAAAGGACAAGAGATCCGGAGGAACCCGTTTGCGTCGCTGACGTTCTTCTGGCCCGAGCTCGAGCGCCAGGTGCGCATCGAAGGCAAGCTGCGCAAACAAACGCCTGCAGATTCCGATTCGTATTTTCTCAGCCGTCCCCGCGGCAGCCAGCTCGGCGCGTGGGCCTCGCCGCAAAGCGAGATCATCGCCAATCGCCATTACCTCGAACAGGCCCTCGATAATGTCACGCAGCAATTCGAAGGAAAAGAAATGCTCCGCCCGGAATGGTGGGGCGGATACGTCCTCGAACCCGACATGATCGAATTCTGGCAGGGAAGACCAAGCCGTTTACACGACCGTATCGTCTACCTCAAAAAAGGCGATTCATGGGAAATTGCCCGGCTCGCACCCTAGGCTTCGATACGCGTCTCGTCGAAAAGACGAGCCGCTACTCAGCCTGACAGCTTATGAATCAAAAGCTGTCAGGCTGAGTAGCCCGAAGGGCGTATCGAAGCCTCAGCGTATGATCGCGATGCGTTTCGTCATCACATTTCCATTTTCTTCCACGCGTAAAATGTAAACACCTTCCGCGAGGGTGGAAATGTCGAGCTGCATTGAGCTTTTCCCGGGAGCCGACGGTTGTGTTGTGGATTGTACGACCTGGCCGGCGAGGTCGTAAACGGCGAGCTGAATTTTGTCGTTGCCGGTTGTTGTGATCTCTATATTCAGCTGTGTATTTGCAGGATTCGGGTAAACAGAGAGCGCGGCGGCATTGTTCGTTTCCCAGATGCCGACGCCGTTTGCCGTGAGGTTGATGTTGTCGAGGTAAAGCTGGTTGCCGTAACCGCTTTTCCCGATGAAACGGATCGTGCGGCCCGGGCGGCCTGCAAGCGAATCGAGGTTGATCGTGTCGGTGCGCCACTGCGAAGGCGAGGGGACGAACACGTTGAACGTCTGTGGCGCGGTGGCGAGCGTACTCTGGCCGCGTGCATAAATGCGCTGGCCGGCGCCCGGGCACGCGTTGAACATATCCACGATCAGCGAGTCGGGATAGGTCGTGCCGTAAGGCGCGTAGGCGACGTCGAAATACAACCGGATCGGTGCGATGGCGTTGGAGAAATCGATGTACTGCGTTTCGATCTTGTCTTCCCCGGAATAGACGCCGTAAAAATTCGCGTAAGCGGATTGCGTGGAATTTCCGTAACCGCCGACCGTTGTGCTCCGGTCCCAGATGGCGGTTGAATTCTCAAGCGTCCAGTTTGCCGGCGGGAATGCGCTCGCGACAAATCCTTCGGTCACCGGTGGTGCGGTGGCATTCGCAGGAATTCCCGAAAGCACCGTGAACGAGCGCACGATCGTATCGTTGTTCATGTTCTGGTCCGTCGATGCGTTCGGGTTGGTGGTGTACGCTTCGAGCGTGTGAATGCCCGCGCCGAGCGTGTACGTTGGCAACGTAATGTTCGCCGTGCCCATCGAAGCCAGCGCGCCGCTCCAGTTGTACACCTGCCAGGGCTGGCTGTCCATGCTGTAATACAGGTCGACCGTGTTGAGCGTGTCCACGCCCGCATTACGGATGCGAACGACCGGCGCGATCAGCGTGTCGCAGGTAGTTGCCGGCGGGTACGTCATGGACAATGCGCTCGCGTCGATGTTCTGCAACGTCGACGCCATGAGGTCGCTTTCCCACAGCCCGCGGCCGAACGTGGCGGCGCGCAGCTTGCTGGTCGGGTAGTGGATCTCCAGCTCGTCGATGATCACGTTCGGAAGACCGGTGTTGTATGGCTGCCAATCGTTCATCGTCGCGTCCATGTAAAAAACGCCGATGTCGGTGCCGAGGTAAAGAATGTCGTTGCTGGAATTCTGGTATTCGATGCAGTTGGCGGGCAAGTTCGGAAGTGTTCCCGAAACGTTCGACCACGTCGCGCCGCCGTCCGCGGAATAATACACTTTGTTGCCGGCCGAGAAACCGGAGAACGTCACCCACACCGCATCAGGATCGGAATCACTCACGGCGATGCCGGAGATCGCGGCGCTGTTCACGGGAAGCGTGCCGGTGATCGTGGACCAGGATGCGCCCCCGTTCGTGCTGCGGTAAATGTTGCCGAACGTGGCGGCGTAAATGTAATTCGTGGAGGCCGGGCACACTTCAAGGGAATACACGCAGCTCCCGTCGAAGAATCCGTTCGTGACGTTCGTCCACGTGTTCCCGTTGTCCAGCGATTTGTGCACGTCGCTCGAACCCATGTACATCACGTCGTGGTTCGTCGGGTCCATGATAAGCGGGGAAGTCCAGTCACAGCCGTATTCCGACAGCCCGCTGAATGTTGCGCCGCCGTCGGTGGACTTCAGGAAATAGCCGCCCTGGCTCGACACGAACACGATGTTGTCGTCGGTGTAATCCACCAGGCATTCTTCCCCGTCGGCGCCGTTCACCATGGTGGCCGTGGCAAGCCCCGTGATCTTGTCGGTGCCGTTGTCCTGCGCGCCGGCGTAGATCAAATTCGGCGTGAGGAAGGAAGATCCCATGCGGTAATACTGCTTGATGTCGATGCCGCCGCTCAGGTCGGTCCACGTTGTGCCGCCGTCGGTGGAGCGGAAAATTCCTCCGTCGTTGCAGGAATAGATGGTCGTGTTGCTTCCCGGCGCAAACTGCTGCGCGTGGTTGTCGGCATGCACGTAGTCCGGGTTCGGCCATCCTGCCCAGTCGGAAACTGCGGCCCACGTCATTCCCCCGTCCGTCGATTTCGCAATGTCGAGCCCGCCGGTGAAAATGGTGTTCTCATCGAGCGGTGAAACTTCCAGCACCATGTCGTAATGCCCGTAAGGCCCGCTGATGCCCACAGGGTCGGTGCGGGTGACGAATGAAGCGCCGGAATTCGACGAGTAATAAAAGTCGCCGCCTTCGCTCCAGGCATACACCGCGTTTGTATTGTCCGCCGTAACTGCGATCGATGTGCGGCCGTTGGATGTCACGAGCGGAACATAGCTCCATGTCGTTCCCCCGTCGAGCGAACGCTGGAAGCCGATGCTGTCGCCTGCGTAAAGTGTTGTGCTGCTGCCGGGCTTGAACTCGACGTCGTAAAATTGGCCCGCGAGATCGTTCGTCCAGGTCAGGCCGCCGTCGTTCGTTTCAAAAATGCCCTGGTACGTTGCGGCGAATAATGTATTGGGATTATTCGGATCCATCACGAGGCGCTGGATGAGCGTAACGCCCGTTGCCGCATACGAAAGCCCCGACTGGTTCCACGTCAGTCCGCCGTCGGTCGATTTCAGGATGCCTGCGCTGTAATGGCCCCACACTTCATACTGCCAGTAAATGCCGTATTTATCGCCGGTTGCGATGTACATGTTCTGCGGGTTTACCGGGTCGATCACGATTTCGGAGATGCTGAGCACGGGAAGCAGGTCAGTGTTCGATGTCCACGTTACGCCGCCGTCGGTGCTTTTCCACAATCCCCCGCAAGCCGCGCCGATCCAGATCACGTTCGCGTTGAACGGGTCGAACGCCATGCAGTTGACACGCCCCGCGCCGCCGCCGTTGCCGGGAATCACCTGCGGACCGATGAACGACCAGTTGGCCGCCGAAGCAGCCATGCGGCTCGCGTATTGGCTGCTGTAGGTTTTGTATTCGTTGAAAAGAATGTTCGGATCGGGAAAATTACCGGAAGGGAACGTGCGTTGTCCCGCAAACCATTCCCAGCGTTTGTACTGGTTCCATCCGCCGCCTTCCCGGTTCTCCGACTCTTCGGAAGACACCGTTCTTCCCGCCCAGTAGGCGTCAAACGCTTTGCGTACGTCCCAGAACGTCACTTTTTTCGCCGCCGGACGATCCTGGAGGTCGGGCTGCTGAAGAAAAGATTGCGCGGCAGTGTCAACAGCGACAGCGAACGCGAAGAGGCTGAGGAGGGTAAGTTTTTTCACGACAGGAAGTTGTTGTATATCATTAAATGTACCGCTAATTCTGAAAAAATTCAACAATTCAACAATTCAAACGTCCCGAATACTCGGGACTATTCAACAATTCAAAGATCCGGATTGCAAATCATTCAAATTATTGAATTGTTGAATAAAAAAATGCCCCGGCGAACAGCCAGGGCATTTTAAAAATTTTCAATCGGATCAGCCTGCCTTTTCTTTCTTCGCCGGCTTCTTCGCGGCAGCCTTTTTCTTTGCAGCAGCTGCCTTGGTGCTGGCTACGGTAACCGATGCTTTTCTCGGGCGCGTTACGCCGTAAGATTTTCTCCAGATCTTCCCTTTGCGGGATTTTTTATCGCCTTTTCCCATTTGTGTAATTGTTTATTCCGCGTCGCGGTTTGGTTGGTTACGTACAAATGTAAAAAAAAGCGGGGTCAAAGTGTGGCCCGGTTCTGTATCTCCATAAATTCGAAGACCCATTCTTTCCCGGCAATCCATCTTGTAACGACCACTGCGAAATGAAAACAGAATTCCCCTCCAGCTTTTATTATGATCATCCCATCGGCCTGGAAGACATGCCGCAGTCGTTCTATATCACGGATGCACGATTCCTGGATTCCCCGGGTTTTGAAGAGCTGCATTTCCCGGGAAATTATCGCGCCTTTTTTGAAGACCCGGGTAAAATGATCGGGGAGCTCACCGGATCTTCAAAAAGCAAGGAGTTCTCCCAATGGCTGAAAAAGCTTGCGGAAAAAACAATCATCCTGGAACGTCACTTCCACGAAGGACAAGAGCTCCCGTCGTACGGGATCCAGTTCACCGATCTCCGTTATTATAACGAGTGGAAGGCGCAGTGGCCGTCTTTCGGAATAACGGTTGTGCTGGATGACGGGCAGGATCTTTCACAATTGCCGGAACCGTTAAGAGAAATATACAGGTTCGGGCAAATTTACCTGTACAGCACTTGTGCTTCCGGTAATTTCCTGCCGCCGGCTGAGATCATCCCGATCGCCCGGATGAAAGAACCCGGATACGATGCGGAATACTTGCGGGAAACAGCCCGGGAGTATCAGCGCCGGTCCGATGCGTCGCTCGACCTGAACAACCTGCGCCCGTTCTATGTCGATTCCGGCACTTACCTGTTGTTTGACAAAAATGAGAGTGTCTGGATCGGCGGAATTGAAGGCGGAGATCTTTATGGGACGGACTATAAACTCCAGGAAACGCTCGACAAGCTGTTCGGGTTGTTGCAGGTGCAATCGATCGTGAGTATCGGGGAGATCATACCAGAAAAATCGTGGAAAGAAAAAAATTGACCGTGTGCGTTTTCGCGCAGTCTATTGCCCGGACCGCTTCCTGAATTCTTTCTCCAGCAAATCCGGCCGCTCCACGGTTTCCTTCACCCATGCGAGCCGCAGGTCCAGCTTTTCTTCCTCCGTCAGCTGCCATGCGATGTCGCTTTCATGAAGACGCTTCGTGAGCTCGTACATGCAGATCGCGGCCGACACGGAAATGTTGAAGCTTTCCGTCAGCCCGTACATGGGGATCTTCACGAATTCATCCGCAGCGTTGAGAATGTCGGGGCTCAGCCCGTCGATCTCCGTGCCGAAGAACAGCGCGATTTTTCCTTTTGTAAGATCCAGCTCGCTGATGAGGCAATCGTTCTTGTGCGGCGTGGTGGCGACGATGCGGTAGCCGTTCTCCCGCAGCGCGCGGATGCAGGAAAGCGAATTGTTCTCCGAACGCGTGTGCCGGTGCAGCGTGAGCCATTTGTTGGCGCCGAGCACGACGTCGGGATTGGGATTGTATTTGTAGCTGCTTTCGATGATGTGCACGTCCTGCACGCCGAACCCTTCCGCGCTGCGGAGAACGGCGCTGGCATTGTGCGGCTGGAAAATATTTTCGACCGCAACCGTCACATAGCGCGTGCGCTGCTCCAGCGTCGCTTCGAACTTCATCCTCCGCTGTTCGGTGATGAAGCTGCAAAGAAATTCGTAGAGGTCGTGCCGGTAGCTCATTGCGGGATACGTCCGTTCGACACGGCCATCATGTTGCACATGCGGAACAGCATGCGCGCGCCCACGTTGGCGTCCCACTCGTCGCCTTCGGGACCGGGCGCCACCTCGTTGAGGTCGAAGCCGATGATCTTTTTGCCGGAACGGGCCACGCGCTGGATGAGGTATGCCGCCTGCTCGAACTCGAAACCGCCGGGGACGGGCGTTCCCGTATGCGGGCACAACTTCGGATCGAGGCCGTCGATGTCGAAGCTGATGTAAACGTTTTCGGGAAGCTGCGTAAGAATTTCCTCCACCTGGTCGTGCCACGTTTTGCCGAGGAAATTCTCCTGCTTCAGGTCGCGGTCGTAATAGGTGACGACGCGCCCGTTGCTGTCGCGTGCGAGATTGGCTTCCTGCTCGCAATAGTCGCGGATGCCGACCTGCACGAGCTTGCTCACCTGCGGGATGGTGAGCGCGTTGTACATGATGGACGCGTGGGAAAACGTAAATCCTTCATATGCCACGCGCAGGTCCGCATGCGCATCGATCTGCAGGATGGCGAACGACGGGTATTTTTCCGCCAGCGCCTGCATCATGCCGAACGGCGTGCTGTGATCGCCGCCGAGCAGCGCAACCATTTTGCCCTTATTCATCCACGAGAGGCAGCGTTCTTTCACCCACGCGTTCATCCAGCGCGAGCCATCGTTCACGATCCCGCCGATCTTCGAAATGGAAAGATCTTCCGCCGGGTCCACGCCGTCGATGATCGCGTCGATGTACACTTTCGCTTCCGTACGAAGTTCCGCCGCGCGCGACGCCACTTCATCGGAGATCTCATCCATCGCGATGCCGATCTGCCATGCGTTGGGAATCGTAGGCTCGTAAAGGTCTACCTGGAACGAAGCGTCGAAGATGGCTGCCGGCCCGCCGGAAGTGCCGTCGCTGTATGAAACCGTCACATCCCACGGAACAGGCACGATCACGATCTCCGCTTCATCGGGCGTGAACGGGAGGCCGTAAATGTTGCTGCCCGGGTCGCCCGGGCTGTTGGGGTCGAATGATTTTATCTTATCAGCTTTGCTCATGGAATTCGATTATCGGGTTGATCATTGTGCGCGGCAAATTTACGAAAGGCCGGGAGGGAAAAAGAAAAGATTTTCACCGGGGAAGAATGCGCAATGAACAGGACACGTTAAAGCAGTATATTTCGAAAACAAAAAAATCACCATGACCCTATTCAAAACAATCGCACGGGTTTTTCTTTTCTGCCTGCTGCCGTTGTGGACGTATGCGCAGAACATTCCGCAGGCGCCGGATCCGCAACGCTTTACTTCAAAAGAGCTGAAGCAGATCGAGAAATCGAAAAAAATGTACAACAAAGGCAAATACGACAAAGCGCTGCAGCTGTTGTCCGGCCCGCAAAGCACACACTTGCTCAACTGCGAGCTGTGGACGCTGCGCATTTATTATGCGAGCGCTCTTTACCAGCAGCGCTACCAGGAAGACATGGAAAAGCTGGGCGCCCAGCTCCTGGCAGGAAAAAGCAAGATCACGATCTCCTATCCTGTTTACGAAAAGCGCATGCTCGACGCCTGCTTTCTTGCAACCTTGTATTGCGAGGACCAGGAGATCGCATCGATGTACCTGCGCGCTTTCCTTGTCGATTTCAATCCCGATACGGCCGTGTCCAAATCGGCCAAAAGCGAATTTAAAGAAGGCGAAAGCGCGTTCAGGCAGGGGAAATTCACCCAGGCGGTGCGCGGCTACAAGCGGGCTTTTGCGGAAGACAGCACTTACTATAAAGCAGCGCTGTACGTCGGCGACAGCTATTTCAATGACAAAGAATACGAAGATGCTTTGGTTTGGTACAAAAAAGCTGTCGGCATGCAGCCGGGCCTGCTGGAAGGATGGAAATACCTGACCGACGTGTACACGAAGCTGCATCGCTACCAGGATGCGTACGACGCGTGCGTGGAAGGGATCCTCGTTTATCCCGACGTGGGCATGTTCATCAAGCTGGCGGACATTTGCGAACATCTCGATAAGAAATTCGACCGGCACTGGATGCCGCGTTTATGCCTGCCGAACAATGCCGAAATAGAGCAGCCGGGAGAAGAAAGCGGGCCGTGGAAATATTACCGGGAAGCGAAAGGGCAGGTGAAGACCGACGACAAAGGCATCCTCAGGGAAGAAAAAGACGGCGCGAAATATCTCGAGACGTACAGCTGGAAGCAGATGCTGAAAAAGTCGGGAGGAGAAGACGATCTCTCGTTTGCAAACAAGATGCAGGAAGCCGGCTACCTCGATTGTTATGTTTTCGTCAGCCTGTTCCATTATTCCTGTTACGACCAGTACAGCGATTTCTCGAAGAATAACGGGGAACGGATCAAAACATACATTAAAACGTACCTCGTGAAATAAGTTTCACAGCCTTCAAAAGAAAAACCTCGTCCCTTGCGGAACGAGGTTTTTTGTTACCGGTGAAAACCGATTACTTGTTGACGGTCGCAGCGAGGTCAGCGCCTGCTTTGAACTTCGCAACTTTCTTGGCAGCGATTTTGATCGCTTTGCCGGTCTGCGGGTTGCGACCCGTGCGGGCTGCACGCTTCGTCACAGAGAACGTACCGAAACCAACGAGAGACACTTTGTCGCCTTTTTTGAGGGCTTTGGTCACTGCTTCGATCGTAGAATCGAGCGCGCGGCCTGCGTCAGCTTTGGAGATTTTTGCGCCGTTGGCGATTGCTTCGATAAGATCTGCTTTGTTCATGTTGTTTTGTTTTTGTGTGATTAATAGATTCTGACCGGGCAAAACTATTCTAAAATCAACGCGTGGCAAGGCTTTCAGCTCCTTAAACCCGGAAATTTTTATTAACAGCCGATCGCGGTATTGTGAATAACCCGGTCACGATGCGCCTGTGCAGCTGCAAGGAAAAGAAGGGAAAGACGCAGGTTCTGCCGGCGGATGTCGTCTTACTATACTGAGTAAACGAAAGTCGCATTAACAGTACTATTCGATCGGCCATGCGCTCCCATTCCTCCCCCGAGAACGATCAGTCGCGGGCACACCAGCACGACAAGCGGGCGCAGGCGGTTGGGTTTACGCCGCCACCTCACCGGCAGGTCAGCGAGCCGGAGCCGCTCGGCGGGAACGAAAGCAGCCCGGCACCTTTTGCGGCTTCGATTCAGCGAAAGCAGGCGGTCCCCTCAGCGGTCCCTTTGCCGGTCATCCAGGGCGTTTTCCAACGCGGCAACCTCGACGATACACAGCGCGGGCAGTCCGGCGAACTGCGTGAAATGCTCCTTACGGCACACAACGCGAATGACCAATTCGTCGGTAAGCTCACCACGTATAATAAAACAGCCGACAACACGGTGGAATTGCGGAAAGGAAAAAAGCGGAACGTTACTTATCGAAGCGCCACAAATATCGATTACACGTTCAGCGTTTATTTCGAGGATGGGCACGACGCAGTCGTCGAGCTTTCCGCTGCGGGATATGTGCATGAAGGCAGGAACCTGAAATACTCCCGTACGGATGAAAACGAGTATCGCTGGATCGGCGACCCCGTGGAAGGCCAGATGCTGGGCATGTCCGCGTCGCGCAGGGTCGAGTCGCAAGCCGATGTTCCCGTGGATTATTTCGAATCTCATTTATCCGGGAAGCACGGGATCCGTTATTTCAAGCAAAAGACGCCGGACCGGATGAATACGAAAACGCCGTCGTTCAGGGACCTTGTGGATTCGGGAAGGGATTTGCGCATGGTAAAGCAGGACCACAATGTTCCCCAGCAGGAAAGAGACAGCGCCAATTCGGTGATGGGAGCGAGCGCAACGCAATACGCGGGGCACCTGGGCCGCATACGCGAAGACCAGGACGAACGTGTTACCGGGAATATCAGGAACGGGATTTCCTACGAGTGGTGCCACCTCATCGGGCACGGCGACGGCGGGGTGGAAATACCGGAGAATTTTGTTTCGGGATCGCACTATGCAAACACCGAACAGCTGGCCATCGAAACCGGTCTTCGGAAATTCCGTGACTGCGGGCTGGAGCTCCAGGTATGGGCGTTTTTCCCGGCGATCAGGGAGGATATTAACGTCGACGCGTACTTCGCGGATTATGTCGTCTACGATATTCTTTACCAGGGGCAGGAGATCTTTTCGCACACGTTCAGCCTGCATAGCCCGTCGTTCGATGTGAGGGAATGGAACATGCTGCAGGCTGACGTGCAAAATAAGCTGGGGGAACTTTTTTACGACAAAATCAACAGGGAACAGCAAAAAGAGCTGAACGCTTCGCTGGACGAAATGATCGGTGACGGCACGGACCAGGTGAACGACCGCCTCGGACGCACCACGAAAAATTTCGAGCGGGAGCTTTGGGGACAATTGTCCAGCTCGGCGGAAGAAATGGCTTTCAACCTTAAGGTTACGGGCAAGCTGCTGGCGTGGCAGGCGCAGCAAATGCTCTGACAGGCGCTCAAAAAAAGCCTTCCCCGAGGACTCGGGGAAGGCTTTGAACGGCCGTGAGGCCACTGCAGATTACTTGTTAACCGTAGCAGCGAGTTCAGAACCAGCCTTGAACTTTGCGACTTTTTTCGCTTTGATCTGGATGGTCTTGCCCGTCTGCGGGTTGCGGCCGGTGCGAGCTGCACGCTTGGTTACCGCGAAGGTGCCGAAGCCTACGAGAGAAACTTTGTCGCCTTTTTTGAGTGACTTGGTGATCGCCTCAACGGTGGAGTCGAGAGCGCGGCCTGCATCAGCCTTAGAGATCTTTGCTCCGTTAGCGATTGCTTCGATGAGTTCTGCTTTGTTCATGTTGCGTTGGTTTTTAAGTTTGACATTCAGTTGTCAACTGAACAAATATACACTGAAACCCATACCAGTCAAGGGCTGCGCAAAGAAAATCGCCGGATTTGTTGATAAATACGGGGTTTTGTTAATAAACGCGAAAATTTTCCTTATTTTATAGGGGTTTCCGGGCGTTAAGCCGCTGTGATCCCCGGCAGAGGCAGGTTTCGGTAATTGTATTTACACGAAATAAATGCCGCTTCCCTGGAATCCGCGCAGGAATTCCTCGCTTTTCATGCGTTTTTTTCCCGGGACCTGCAGCTCATCCACGCGAAGCAATCCACCTTCTACCTTAATAAGAGGAAATTTTTCTTCCGCATTTTTATCCGCCGCGTCGTCTTCCGCGATAAAACGCGTGCGGAAAATTTTGACCGGAACCGGCGCCACGGCCGGATCTGCCACGTGCAGCATCGTCCACGCACCGGGATAAGGCGAAAGACCGCGCACGTGATCGTGGATCGTTTTCCCGTGCTGCTTCCAGTCGATCCTGCAATCGTCGCGGAAGATCTTCGGCGCGGTTTTGACCGGTTCGCCCGGCGCAAGAAGCGTCGACTGCGGGACCTGCGGGCAACTGCCGGAGGCGATCGCGTCGACGGTTTTCACCACGAGGGCTGCGCCGATGTGCATCAGGCGGTCGTGCACATCGCCCGCAGTTTCGTCGGGACCGATGGGCGTTTCTTCGCGGAAGATAATGTTGCCGGTGTCGATCTCGTGCTGCAGGAAAAAAGTGGTGACGCCGGTTTTTGTTTCCCCGTTCATCACCGCGCGGTTGATCGGCGCGGCGCCGCGGTAGTGGGGAAGAAGCGAGCCGTGAAGGTTGAACGTGCCCATCGGCGGCATCTGCCACACCGCTTCCGGCAACATGCGGAATGCAACCACGATCTGTAAGTCGGCGCGCAACGCTTTCAGCGCTTCGAGAAATTCCGGCGATTTCAGCTTCTCCGGCTGGAGCACCGGGATGTCGTGCTGCACGGCGAATTGTTTCACCTCGCTCTGCTGCACCTGCTGCCCGCGCCCCGCAGGTTTGTCGGGAACCGTAACAACGGCGACGACGTCATACCCGCCCGCAACTAATTTTTCCAGGGAGGCCACAGCAAACCCGGGCGTGCCCATAAAGATGATGCGAATGGTTTTTGGATCGGGCATGGTCTTTCTCAAATTCAACAATTCAATCGCTCGTCTCGCCTGCGGCGATCCTTGCTATTCAACAATTCAAAGATTGATACTGTGCTAACCGAATTTTTGAATAAGTGATTCGCGAAGCGAGAGCGATTGAATTGTTGAATTATCTTTTTTTAATGTCAAGCACTTTCACCGTCTGCCCCGCCATGCAAACGCTCATGCGATCTTCCGGCTGGTATTTGATCCACACGTTTAAGCTGTCCTTCTCGAATTCCGGCTGAAGTCCGTCCGGTTCGAGGCGTTTGCTGTTGCTTTCCAGCTGCAGCATCCACTTGCAGCCGTCGAGGTGCACTTCGGTCACGAATGCTTTTACGTAACCGGCCTGTTCCCATTCGGCGTCGGTCTTCTGGTTCTTTTTGCAGAGGTTGCATGCGGCGACCGTGAAGAGGATAAGGATCGCGGGAAGAAGATGCTTAAGTTTGCGCATAGGAGTTTGTTTGCCCCAAAAGTAATGAAACGCGATAAAGTTCACCTGTTCCTCGGCCCTTTACTGGCAATTCTCACCTGGACGCTCGCCGACCTTCAGCCCGGCAACGACCCGGTAACGATCATGGCCGGCATCGCCCTGTGGATGGCGTGGTGGTGGCTGTCGGAAGCTGTTCCGCTTGCCGTTACGGCTTTGCTGCCCCTCGTGCTGTTCCCGCTGTTCGGCATTCTTCCCGCGAAAGACATCAGCGACGAGATCGAATCCGTGGCGGGGAAATACATGGACAGCATCATCTTCCTGTTCGTCGGCGGGTTTATTCTTGCTTTCGCGATCGAACGCTGGAACCTGCACAAGCGTATCGCGCTGCGCATCCTGATGGCGGTGGGAACGCGGCCGTCGCGCATCCTGTTCGGCGTGATGTTCACTACCTATATCATGTCGATGTGGATCTCCAACACGGCGACGGTGCTCATGCTGCTTTCCGCGGTGCTGGCGGTGCTTTACCAGGTGGAAGTGCACATGGAGGATGAAAAGCAGAAACGCCGTTTCGCAGCAGCGCTGCTGATCGGTCTCGCGTATGCGGGGTCCATCGGGGGAATGGCGACGCTGGTGGGAACGCCGACGAACATGATCTTTTACAGCAAATGGCAGAACAGCTTCCCGGGCTCGAACGATGTGAATTTCCTCAGCTGGATGAAAGTGGGCGTGCCGGTTTCCCTCGCGCTGCTGCTGTTCACATGGGCGCTGCTCCGTTTCTTCTTCATCCGCGGCATGCAGGTGGTGCCCATCGGCAAGGATTATTTCCGCGACGCATTGCACCAGCTGGGTCCGATGCGCTACGAAGAAAAGATGGTGCTCGCCGTATTCATCCAGACGGCCCTGCTCTGGTTCACGCGCAGCCCGATCGATTTCGGCGGGTTCGAATTTCCCGGGTGGGCGTCGCTCTTCGGAAAATATGCGGCGTACATCGACGACAGCACGGTGGCCATCTTTGCCGCCCTCCAGCTTTTCCTTATTCCATCCCGCAACGAAAAAGGAAGGAACCTGATCATGTGGAAAGAGGCCGAAAAACTTCCGTTCGACATCATCCTGCTGTTCGGCGGCGGGCTTGCGCTGGCCGAAGGGTTCCGTGTCACCGGCCTGAGCTCCTGGATCGCGGGCCACCTCGACGGGCTGAAGGGTTTGCCATACCCGCTCATGATCGGCGGCATGTGCGTGCTCATCGCGTTCATCAGCGAGTTCGCTTCCAACGTCGCCTGCATTTCTCTCATGCTGCCGGCGCTGATGGCCTTGTACGAACCGCTGGGCTTGTCGCCGCTCGCGCTGCTGATTCCCGCAACGATGGCTGCTTCGCTCGGTTTTATGCTGCCCGTGGCGACAGCGCCCAACACGATCGTATTCGGCACAAAACGGATACGAACCGCCGAAATGTACCGCGCAGGCATCTGGGTCGATCTTGCAGGCGTCGTGCTGATCACGTTGATCTCGATGCTTTTTTATTGAACGAAAAAGGGGAGAAACGCATCGCGTCTCTCCCCCGGGAATGTTCCCGCGAACGAGCTACTCCACGTAAACCACGAGGCCTTTCAGGTATTCGCCTTCCGGGTGGAAAATATTTACCGGGTGGTCCGGCGGCTGGGTGAGATGGTGCATCACGCGGACGTTGCGCTTTGCCACGATAGCGGCCGACATGATCGTATCGGCGAACAGGCGGCGGTCGACGACCTGCGAGCAGGAAAAGGTGAAGAGAATGCCGCCCGGGCGGATCTTTTTGATCGCTTCTGCGTTGAGGCGCTTGTAGCCCATCACCGCGTTGTGGCGGGAGCTGACGTGCTTCGCGAAAGCCGGCGGATCGAGAATGATCACGTCGTAAATGTTGTCTTTGCCTTCGAGGAAATCGAACGTGTCCATGGCGAACGACGTGTGGATGCCGGACAAGCCGTTCAGCTCCATGTTGCGGTCGGTAAGCGCGATGGCTTTCTTCGAAGAATCG
This sequence comes from uncultured Chryseobacterium sp., assembly GCA_966211705.1. Classification (GTDB taxonomy): domain Bacteria; phylum Bacteroidota; class Bacteroidia; order Palsa-965; family Palsa-965. The sequence continues at coordinate 167,511 of CBIHOC010000001.1, read as the reverse complement.
ACGCTGTGCACTTCCGTGGCGCCGGCCATTCCCGCGTAAACGGAAAATCCACCGGTGTAGCAGAACGTGTTGCACACTTTTTTCCCTGCCGAATATTGCGCCAGCAATTCACGGTTGTCGCGCTGGTCGACGAAGAAGCCGGTTTTCTGCCCCGTTTCCCAGTCGATGTAAAAGCGGTTGCCGTTCTCCATTACTTCGCCCGCGCCCTCCGCACTGCCGAGGATATAACTGTTCGTGCTCGCGCCTGCGTCATTGCGGTGCAACGCTTCGCTGCTTTTGTCGTAAACCGCTTTCAGCTTGTCGCCGAGAATTTCTTTCAGCGCATTCGCGATATCGTGCCGCTGCTGGTGCATGCCCACTGAGTGGGCCTGGAGCACCGCCACGCCGTTATAAAAGTCGACGATCAGCCCCGGCAGCCCGTCGCCTTCCGCGTAGATGAGGCGGTACACGTTCGTCGCCAGGTTTTCCGCCACGCCGATGTTCTTCCGGTAATCGTACGCCCTGCGGATCTTTTCTTTCCAGAAATCCGCGTTCGGCTCGATCTGTTCGAACGAAAAAATGCGCACCGCGATCGATCCGTCCTGGATATGCCCCGTACCGAGATACTCGTCCTTGTTGGAATAAACGTCCACGATATCGCCGTCCTGGACCGGCCCTTTGATCTTCTTGATGGCGCCCGAAAACACCCACGGGTGAAAACGGCGGAGCGATTGGTCTTTCCCCGAGGAAAGGATGACGTGTGAACGTTCTGCTGGCATAGTGGGGGCAAAGGTAATGTGCAAATGTGCAGGTGTGCAGATGTGCAAATGAAAAAGTAGCTATGAGCCGGTAGCGAACGGATTAACAAAGTTAGACGTAAGTGGAAAAGGTTCAATCAACTGCCTTGTTTTGCACATTTCCAGGTTTACACACCGCATCTGCACATCTGCATATTTGCACATCTGCACATTTTATTTCACCAGCACGATCGTCGCTTTCGATTTCTCCACGCCGTTCACGGCGATCACCAGGATGTGTTCGCCGGGATAATGTTTCCGTGTCGTGAAATCGGTGAAACGGTGCGTGCGTTTGATCGTCGTGGGGCCGGGCGGGAAATGCTTTGAAGCGACCTGGAAAACTTTCTTCGAATGCGTGCCGTTGCTTTTGCGGAAATAAACGGCGTATTCCACGCGCAGCTGCTGTTCCTGCTTCAGCTCGTTATGCAGGTCGAACGTAAACATCAGCGTTTCGCCGATGCGGAGCTTCGTTTTATGCGGGGCCAGTTTTTTTATGGAAGCTTTCGATTTGCTTTCAAAACCGAAAACTTTCAGCGCCTCGGTGTTTCCCTGTTTCAGCAGCGTGCGGCAGGCGTGCTTCAGCAGCTTGTCGGTGTTTCCGGTTTTCCCGTACCAGCGTTTGGCGGTTTCGAGCACGAGCGCGGGGTTGTCTTTTGTGATGTCGTTGAGGTTGTTCGCCACGCTTCGCCGTACGTATTCGCTCGGATCGTTCTTCAGCAGCTCGAGAATTTCCAGCACGGGTTTCGGCTGCTTTTTGAAAGCGGGCAGGGGAGAAGCCCACGGCAGGCGCGGGCGGATCCCTTCGCTGGCCAGGCGCCGCACGTGCTCGTTCGGGTGTTTCGCCCATTGTTTCACACGCTTCAAACATTTCTCCTGTTCTGCAGAAACGAATGGACGTATGGCGAATTCCCCGGTGGAATATTGCGTCAGCATTTCCAGCGCGTCGAGGGAAGCGTCGATGTCTTTCAACCCGTAGATCTCCACGAAATCCGGGAAAACCAGCGCGCCCAGCCCGCGGAATGCCGGCGCGGCTTTCAGCAGGATCGCCAGCTGCTTCCGGTACGGGTACGGCAGAAATTCGTTCATGCACTGCGCCACGTGGCGGATCCGCTGCTTCAGCTCTTTCTCCTTCCAGCTTTTGCCGAACACGCTCTTCTGGAAACCTGCGGCGTTGAACGACGTGTCGGCTTTTTTCAGCTGTGCAGCGAGCTGCGCGACAAATTCCGTGTTGATGTAATTCTTCAACGGTTCCGGCATAATGAATCGGCGTTTATTTGGAAGTTCGTTCGGCATTTGTGCGTAAAATAAAACGGTACGGCAGCTTTGCATCTTCACCCGCATAATCCACGCCTATGCGCGGGCCGGCGATGATGTCTTTGTCAGAAACCTTTATTCCTGCGTCTTCCACCCAGATCAGCTCTTCCAGCAAGCTCATGCCGGAATGTTTGACATGGATGCCCAGCGCCTGCGCCACCGTTCCCGGCCCGCCGGAAAGCGTTTTGTCCACTTTCTTTTTCTTCCGGCGCTGCAGCATGATCTCAATTCCCTCTTCCGGCTGAACGGCGCGAACGAGCACGGCATGCGGCACGCCTTTTTTGTTCGTGACGATATTAAAAAGGTGATGCAGCCCATAGCAGAGATAAACGTACGCCGTTCCGGGATGATCGAACATCACCTTCGTGCGTTCGGTCAATCGCCCGCCGTATGCGTGCGACGCTTTGTCGGTGACGCCTGCGTAAGCTTCGGTTTCCGTTATGATGCCCGAAGTGTATTGCCCGTCGATGAAGGTGCAGAGGCGTTTCCCCAGCAATTTTTTTGCAATGGAAACGACATCGTGGTGTCGGTAAAACGATTTCGGGAGGCGCTTTCTCACGCCGCAAAATTACTACGAATAATGCCGTGTATTATTCGATCACCAATTTTCCGTTGGCAAGAATATTGTCGCCCGTAACGAGCAGGCACATGTAAATCCCGGCAGAAAGATCGCCGCGATCGATCACCACGTTCCCTGCATTGACCGCGACCGGAACAGTGCGGACTTCACGACCCAGCATATCGCAGATCACAAGTTGTGTGCCTTGTGCAGCCGGAGCGCTGAGCCTGATCGTTGCCGTAATCGAAAACGGGTTCGGGTAAATTTCTAAAACGCTGGCACGTTCAGCCGCCTGTACGCCTGTCACGAGATCATAGCGATACACCTCGCGCGAATTATTCTTGTACGCGAAAAAGCTGGTGCCTGCTGCGTTGCGCCCGAGAACGGGATAATAACTTACCGGGAGCCCCGTCATAAAGATCGTCCAGGTATTTCCCGTGTCGTTCGACATCTTGACTGGCGCGCCGGAGTTACACGCGCCGTCCATCGCCCCGAGGATCATGTTGTTAGATTCCACGATTGAGAACACCTGGCAGAAACCGTTGAATACTGCAGGATTTGTATTGCTCCACGTATTGCCATGATCAGCGCTTACGAAGAGCCCGTTTCCACCGACATCGTTCGTGAAAAGCGAATCGCCGGAACGGATCACCGAGCGCAGGCCGCACGTCGCCGGGAAACCGGTGCCGGAGAGCGTCCACGCCTGCCCGTTGTCCACGCTGCGAAACAGGCCGTTCTGGCTGCCGAGAAAAAGAGTGTCGCCGTAAATCAGGAAACGGTGTTTGGGAAGGTTCGTCAGCCCGGAAGAAACGGTCCACGTTGCGCCGCCGTCTGAAGAATAATACGCGCCGCCTGCAGTATAGCTGATGCTGTAGGAGGCAACAATGTTCCCGTTAAGTTCCGAAACGTCGGAATACGATAAGCTGTCGGGCAATGTATTCAGCCACGTCCATGTTGCGCCATTATCAATGCTTTTATAAAGGCGAGTAGTGGAGCCGGCATACAGGTCGCTGTTGGAATCAACAAAAACACAGTTGACCGGTTGATTCGATGTGTTCGGTTCGTTGTAGGTGAGATTTTGCCACGTAAGGCCGTTGTCGGCGCTGCGGAATAAGCCTTTGCTGGTGCAGGCGAATACGTTTGTGCCGTAGCCGGATATCCTGTAGCAGGAAGTGGCGGTATCCGTTCCGTCGGTGATGTGGCCGAGCAGGTTCCATTGTGCGTTTGCATCCTGGAGAACGAGGCTGAACAGGACAACAGCGGATAGACGTGTAATAATTGCGTTCATCGGGAGAAGTTTAGGTTTGCGGGACCAAAGCTATTCCCGGCGGAAATGGCAGGATATACGGCACATGCCGTATTTTAAGAAAGAGGTTTGTCAGCCGGAAATTTTCAATCTTCAATTCTTCTCCGCAGGTGCCAGCTGGTGGTTCCCGTTGAATTTGATCCGCCCCGCATCCAGCAGTTGCCGCACGATGAACGTGAGCTCCTCCGCGCCGACGTCCGGGAAGGAAGTCACAAGCTCCGCTGCTTTTTTCGGCTGAAGCGTCAACAGGCTGACGATCTTCTTCGCCATTTCTTCCCGGTCGATCTTTTTGTCCTTGCCCGCTTTCTTTTTGCAGACATCGCATCTCCCGCAATCTCCCGCCTTCGTTTCGCCGAAATAAGCAAGCAGCTTCGACTGGCGGCAATGCTGCTCGTCCTGCACGAATGCCGTCATCGCCACGATGCGTTCTTTTGCGATCTTTTTCCGCTCTGCAAAATGTTCCGGTGAGATGTGCAGCTTTTTCGCATCCGCGCGTGGGGCAATGAACGTGAGCAGCGGTTTGTCGTTTTGCGGGATGTAGCTGAGCAGGTCTTTTTTCTCGAGGTCTTTCAGGATGTGCGAGACTTCAACCTCCGATTTGTTCGTGCGCTTGCCGATGTCTTTCTCTTTGATGCGCACGTATTCATCGAAAAGCCCCGCGTACATGCGAAGGATCGTTTTGATGAATTCCTCCAGCGCCGGATTGGACACTTCGAATTTGTAAAGCGTTTCGTTGTTCACCGTGAACTTCAGCCGCGCAGGCATAAAAACGGAATCGCTGACGGCGATGTAGCCTTCGCGCTCGAGAAATTTCAGGCTGTGAAAAACAGTCATCGCTTCAAGCTTGTACGTGGTGCACAGCTTCACCTGGTCGAGCACCACGGTCATGCCTTGTCCTGCGCCCACCGGGATCTCGTACATGTTCGCCAGCGCCTGGTACGTGCGGCGGATCTCGTCGATGGGCGGATACGACGCTTCGAATTGCCGCTCCAGGTCATCGAGGTCGCGCGGGTTCCAGTAGAGTACGGCACCCGCAGGTTTGCCGTCGCGCCCCGCCCGTCCCGCTTCCTGGAAATACGCTTCGGGACTGTCGGGCAGATCGAGATGGGCCACGAAACGCACGTCCGGCTTGTCGATGCCCATGCCGAACGCATTGGTGGCCACCATCACCTGTGCCTGCCCGCTGAGCCATTGCTGCTGGCGGAGAATTCGTTCCTGCGCGTTCAGCCCGGCATGATAATACGTTGCGGGAATGCCGTTGCGGTGGAGGTACATGGCGATCTCCTGCGTCCTGCGGCGGTTCCGTGCGTACACGATGCCGCACGCGCCGCCGGTGGCGGAGGATTGTTTCGCCAGCTTCAAGACCTGCGCGGGTTTGTCTTCTGTCTTTTTCACCACGTACGCGAGGTTGTCGCGGCCGAAGCTGGTGCGGAAAACGTTTTTGGTTTTGAACGCGAGTTTTTCCTGGATGTCATCGACGACTTTCGGTGTGGCGGTGGCGGTGAGCGCAAGCACGGGAATGTTCGGGAGAATTTCCCGCAGCTCCGCAATTTGCAAATACGGCGGGCGGAAATCGTAACCCCATTGCGAAATGCAGTGCGCCTCATCCACCGCGATCATGCTCACCTTCATCTTCGCGATCCGCACGCGCGCAAGCTCCGTCTGCAAACGTTCGGGAGAGAGGTAGAGGAATTTGATCTTGCCGTACACGCAATTGTCGAGCGCAATGTCGAGCTCCCGTTTCCGCATCGCCGAAGTCACCGCGATGGCCGGTATGCCCCGCCGCTTCAGGTTGTCCACCTGGTCCTGCATCAGCGCGATCAGGGGGGAAACGACAATGCAGATGCCGTCCATGCACAACGCCGGCACCTGGAAGCAAATGGATTTTCCCCCGCCGGTGGGCAGCAGCGCCAACGTATCACGTCCGTCCAGCACGCTGCGGATGATGTCTTCCTGCAACGGACGGAATTCGTCGAAGCCCCAGTATTGACGAAGTATGGAAACAGGATCATGCACCAAGGTGAAGGTACGGCAGATTGAGAGATTGGTTACCCCTGTTCAGCCCGGTTATTTGCATGCACTGTTTCCTTAGAAAATGAATCGCTGATCAGGTTAAGAGCATATTGCGTTTGCTCAAATACAACACGATTTTCAAACCTGACAACACGAATACCAAGTGTTTTAAGATATTCTGTGCGGACATTGTCATATTGCAGCCCATCATCCGTAAAATGATGCGCACCGTCCAGTTCAACAACCAGTTTTTCTGCGGGGCAATAAAAGTCTACAATGTAATTTCCGATACTATGTTGAGAAAATTCCAAAGAAAAGCTTCAGCAGAAGTGCCATTATTCCGAAGCGATTTCCGGTTTTCCTTCAGGTACTTAAGGTTATGGATTCGATTTTTCATGGTTTACGGGCTGCCCACCCCTGCCCCTCCTCCTTGACTGCAAGCTAATATCCTATTAGCTCCCCTCCTCAAGGAGGAGGGGCAGGGGTGGTTGTAGGAAATAAAAATAATTTTTCTGGGATATAAATCAAAACACCATCGCCACGCTGAACCGCCACACTTCGCTCTTGTTCTTGCAAACCGGCGGCAACCACGCGGGCATGCCCGCCACAATGGTTTCCAGCTTTTTCCGGAAGGCTTCCGGGAGATCGGGATTGTCGACGGAGATCATTACCGGCTTCATGGAGACGCTGTCGATGGTGAAGGAAACGGTGTACGTTTTGCCTTTGTGTTCAGCGCGCTCCCCGGGCGTGAAATCGTTTTTGACGTGGTAGGAAACGTACTCGTACTGCAGCATGTTCCCGCCGAAATAACGCGGCCCGCAGATGATCGTATGGACGCGCAGGGAGTCGACAAATGTTTCCTTGTGGTTGTCGAAGTCGAGTGTCTGGACGAGCGTGCCGGAAGTGTCGGAGCTGTAGTAATTCCAGGTGCCCGCAGGAAGTCCATTCACATAAGTTCCGGTAATGTATTTTTTACCGTACCGTGTATAACGAACGTATTCACCGTGCTTCTGGTTGTTTGAATTCATGATGTAACGTTCGTTCAGCTGGCCACCCCTGTAATAAGTGGTCACATGCGTCGTGTCTTTCCCGAAGAGGAAAGAGGAGGTAAGAACCGTTAAGAAAAAGGCGAGAACGTATTTCATAGCTTAACAAATTTACGATAAACCATGCAAATCCTGTGCCCTTAAAGAATGCGCGGCGTTTGGTTTGTTGACAAATCGCCGCGCATTTGAATAACTTTTAATCGTCGAGCCCGCAAGCGTCCTGCATGAACGACTTCGTTTCCTCGTGGAAAGGATATACGGCATTGTACTTGCCCGATTCCCACCAGAACTTCGAGTGCTTCCTGTCATAATTGCCGGTCTCGTTCATCGTTTCGGCATCGTAAAGGCGGCCGTTGACCATGGTGTATTTTACGTACTGGGAGTTTTGAATGTTCTCCAGCGGGTTTTTATCCAGCACAATTATATCCGCCAGCTTCCCGGCTTCCACCGAACCGATCTCCTTGTCCATGCCGATGCTCCACGCGCCGTTCATCGTGGCGCAGCGGATGGCCTGCACCGGCGTCATGCCGCCCTGCGCGAACATCCATAGTTCCCAGTGGGCGCCGAGGCCCTGCAACTGCCCGTGACCGCCCAGGTTCACTTTTACCCCGGCATCCGCCAGCTTCTTGCACGACTGCGCCACAAGAATGTGGCCGTTCTGGTATTCCTCGTCCGGCGTCATCTCGCGGTGGCGCGCGCGTGAATCGATGATCCCGCGCGGGTAGAAATTCAGCAGGCGCTTATTTTCCCAGACGTTGGTGTGCTCGTACCAGTAATTTTCCCCGTTCATCGCGCCGTAAGCAACGATCAGGGTAGGCGTGTAGCCTGTTTCGCTGGCGCTCCAGAGCTTCACCACGTCGTCGTAAACTGTCGACACGGGAACGTTGTGCTCGATGGTCGTGTGCCCGTCGAGGATCATCGACATGTTGTGGTAGAAGAACGAGCCGCCTTCGGGAACCACCATCACACCCAGGTTGCGGGCCGCGGTGATGACCTGCTGGCGCTGCTCGCGGCGGGGCTGGTTGTAGCTCTTCACCGAGAATGCGCCATTGGCCTGCGTGCGGTAAACGGAAGAACGCGCGTCGTCGTAATTGTTGATGACCGCCTTGAAATCGCCTTCCGCACCGTAAAGGATCCAGCCGGTGGAGAAAATGCGCGGGCCCGTCATGTAGCCGGCTTTCACAGCTTCAGACTGCGAAAAAACCATTTCCGTGTTGGAAGACGGATCGTGCGTGGTCGTTACGCCGAACGCGAGGTTGGTGTAATAGCTCCACTGCTTCTGCGGTGAAATGCCGTGACGGAACGTTCCCATATGCGCGTGCACGTCGACAATGCCGGGCATGATCGTTTTGCCAGCGCAGTCGATCACTTTCGCGCCCGCAGGAACTTGCACTTCGCCGGTTTTTCCCACGGCAAGAATGCGGTTGTCCTGCACCACGACAACGCCGTTCCCGATCACGTCATCATTTGCGTTGACGGTGATGATGCGTGCGTTGGTGAATGCAACGGTTCCTTTCGGCTTATCGCTGTCGAGCACGAGGCCGATCTTTGTGCCGGTGGTATCGAAGCCGGGCAGTGAATCGGGCGCGCCTTCCACGAAGCCGAACGTCATCGCGATATCGCGCGTGTAATAGGCATCGCCCATCGTCCAGTGCAGCTTCTTGCTGTCGGAAGCCCAGTGCAGGCTCTGGCCGGCGTCGCGCGTGACGCACGTGGCGGGCACCTGGCCCATGTCTTTGCCGAGCTCGATGGTTTTTCCCGCAACGGGGAACGCGCATACGTAAACCTTGTGCAGTTCGCGGAACGCCACCCATTTGTTGTCGGGGCTGGGAACGATCTCCCACGCGTACTGCGAAGAAGCAAGCGCGCGGTGCGTGCGTTTTTCGAGGTCGAATGCTTTCAGCTCTTTCGAATCGCCGTTGTCGACGTAATAGAGAATTTGTTTTCCGTCGGGCGAATAGGTCGGTTTCTGCGCATATTCGTTGAACCAATATGTCGCGTTGCCGCCTGTCGCGGGAACCGTGTAAATGCCGGGCTTCACGCAGAACGCATAGCCCTGGTGATCGTTCCCTTCCTCTTTCCAGAACACGATCGATTTGCCGTCGGGTGAAAATGACGGCGTGCGGAAAATCCCTTTTTCATTCGTCACTTTTTTTGCAGCGCCGGTTTTCACGTCGAGCAGCATGACGGAGCCGGTCTCTTCGTCGTTCCAGGTTACGTAGGCCAGCTTGCTGCCATCCTTCGAGAACGCAGGTTCGTATTCGAAATCCGTGCTCTTCGTAAGACGAACAGGCGTTCCGTCCGGCAATTGTTTTTTCCAGAGATAACCGGCTGCGTTGAACACGAGCGTCTTTTCATCCGCCGACGTCACCGCGGTGCGGATCATCTTCACGGTGAACTTGTCGGGCGCGGGCTGCCGGGGAAAACGGAGCGCGTTATAAACGCGATGGCTGCATGTCACCGAGAAAGGAATGTCCGTTGCTTTCTGCGTGGTAACGTCGATGTTCTTCAGCTTTCCTTTCGCCCAGATCACGATGTGCTTGTTGTCGGGCGTCCAGCTGAAGCCGGTGTAAGCGCCGAAGATGCACCACGCTTCCTGCTGGTCCTTGCTGAGGTCATCGTAAACCGGCCATTCTTCTCCCGTGGCGAGATCGCGCAGGAAAAGCACGGACTTTTCACGCACGCGACGTTCGAACGCCAGCATCTTGCCGTCGCGCGAAACCTGCGGACGGCATGCGCCGCCGGGACCGCCGGTGATGTTCTCGATCTCGCCCGTGCCCAGGTCGTAGCGGCGGATGATGTAGATCTGGTCGTTCGGATCTTTGTTGTACTGGAAATATCCGCCTGGGTACATGTCTTCGCTGTAGTACACGTATTTCCCGTCGGGGGAAACGGAAGGTTCGTTGAGGTCCTGCTGCGCATTTTTGCGTTTGGTGAGCTGCACGCCTTCGCCGCCGGTGTGGTGATACATCCAGAGTTCGCCCGCGCCGAGGGACCGGGTGGAGGAGAAGTGCTTGCGCGCGATGATGTATTGCCCGTCGGCTGTCCACACGCCGTTGTTGAGCAGGCGGAATTTTTCTTCCGTCACCTGTTTTGCGTCGGAGCCGTCGGCTTTCATTTTCCAGACGTTATCGCCGCCGCCTGCGTCGCTGGTGAAGCAGATCCATTTCCCGTCGGGGCTGAAACGGGGCTGGCACTGCCAGGCATGGCCGGTTTGCAGCGCCGTTGCGGTTCCGCCGGTTGCGGGAATGGAATAGATGTCGCCGAGCATGTCGAACACGATCGTTTTCCCGTCGGGGCTCACGTCGAGGTTCATCCACGTGCCTTCGGTGACGGTGAAGGAAACGTCTTTGTAATTCCCCGGGGGATTGCCGACTTCCCATTTTTGGGGTTTGTCGGCCGTTGCGGAGAGCAGGAAAAGCGTGGCAGCTGTCGCCAGCGGGACGATGAAGAAAGGAGGGCGGAGTTTCATGGAAAAATTTGATTAGGGCCGGATCTACCCGGCCCTAATTGAGGGCCGCGCCGGCGAACGCAAAGAAAACGAAAAAGCCCCGTCAATTCAAGGATTGGCGGGGCTTTTTCAGCAAAAAATGTCGAACCGCTCCTGCGGCGGACGGGCGGTTAAAAACCGACTTTCGTGGTTACTTTTTGTTCGATCAGGATACCGAGGCAGGCTGCATCGACTGCTTTTCCCTTTTTGGGGCCGGTGCCGGGGATGCTGATCGTGATGAACATGTTGCGGGTGGTTTCGCAGGAGAATTCCATGTGCGAAGCTTTGTTGTCGGTGGCGTTGTCGTACAGCACTTCGCCGGTTGTGGCGTCGGAGAGCACGAGGCCGATGCCTTCACCGAGCGCTTTGTCGGCGCAGATGGAAATGGAGTAGTCGAAGCCGGAATAGAAAACGGCTTTGAGCTTGGAAGTGGTTCCTTTGGCGAAGAGCCCGCTTTTCGACTGTGAGTTGTAGATGAAGCCTTCTTCAGAAGCCTGGCTGCATCCTTCCTGGCGATGGAACGTCACGCAAGGTGCCTGTGAGGTGAGCGGGAGACTGATGCTGATGGTGGCAGCGAGCATCAGGTAGACGGGCAACTTTTTCATGTGGGTGAGTATTTAGGAATGTAGGTTGCGGTTATTGAGCGTTAACGAAGCCGGTGCGGATCTCCGTGACTTTTGCTTTTACGTTTTCGAATTGCTCTTTGGTCATCGTTGTTTTAGCGCCTCCGCCAAGCACACGCTTCCCGTTCTTCACCGTCATTCCACCACTCGTGCCGGCAGAAGTCTGCGCTTCGTCCATTACTGCTTTCAGCTCTTTCAGCTGGTCAGAAACGCTTTTCACATCTGCATTGCTTTCGTACTTCGACATAAACTCGATCAGGTTTTCCAGTGACGCTTTCTGATCGCCGATACGCTCGACGGTCATTTTGTCTTTTTCATAATCCTTCACCATGTTGCTCGTGAGGTAAAGGGTTTCCACCCATCCGCCTGCGAGCATGAGGCTGAGGTCGGCGCCGCGGTCGCCGTTGTAAAGGTTCTCGAACGAAGAAAGGTAGAGGTCGTTCGAAATCGCTACGAGCGAATCGGCGTTGCCGGCGTTATTGCTGATGCGCTCTTTGTCCTTTTCCGACAGGTTGGTTGCCACATTCAGCTTGTCGCCCATGCGAACGCAAACACCGAATGCAGGAACGATCTTGTTGCTGCCGGCCCCGAACGTGGAGCAGTACAGCAGGTCTGCAGAATATATGCCAAGATTTAACGACTGGGCTTTTTTGCTTTCGTACTTCTTCTCGTTTTCGACCGGGTTGATGAGGTTGAAGTTGGCGTTGGAAGCCCCTGCAGCCTTCATGAATGCGAAGATCTCGCTGGGAGAAGGAACGCCCGGATCGAAGGTGTTGGTGTCGCCGGTAACGACGGCTGTCGAATCTTCGGTAGCGGAGTCAACCGTATCAGTGGTTGTATCGTCGCCGCAGGAGTTCAATACGAATGCCAATGCGGCAACAGGAATGAGGCGCACGGCAGCCGGCAGGAAGCGTTGTTTCATAGGAGTCGTTTCGGTCGGAAATGTGGTTTCAGCAAAAATAGTCTTTTTTCGGTTTGTCAACTTTGAGAGGCTTTTTTTGGGAAAGGGCGGGGAAGCATCCCCGGTAAATTCAGGGCGCAGGGGGCGCGGGAAAGGAGAATGCCGGCCTTCGGCGGGTTTGTTACCAAACGTGGCTGTTACCAGGCTGTTCAGGATTTCTTTTTACTCATTGCATTAATGATCTTCTCCCGCTCTTGTTCTTCCCAGTATTCTTGTATGTCGAGATTGACTTTAATTACTTTTATTTTGCAATTCTTATTCTCACGGGCTAAGTCTTCCCATATTTTAACGTGGTCTTTGTTGAGTTTTCCTGTCCAGACTGTCCAGTAAATCAATAAATAAAAGTCTGCCGGCTCACGGGGTTCCAAACTATTTCCTTTTAAATCCCTGATCCTTTTTAATTCGGTGTCAAGGTCGGAACTGTCAGGCTGATTGTATTTGCCTGTTAAATTCAACGATGGAATAAATTGAAAAAGCCCTGCATTGCAGGACGTGTCAGTTTGCCTGTACTCGATGTATTTCCCGTTTTGATCATACACTGCTCCGTCCGGAATATTTTGTCCAGCCAGGACATCAAGAAAATCTTTGCTATCTACAGTTACAATATTTGAAGTGTCAAGTTCGTACTCCAGGGCTTTCTTAATGATTGTTTTTTCATTCTCTATACCCGGATCTTTGATGCCATAAATTTTCTTTACAATGGGCTGACAACCGGCCAAAATCAAGAGCGAGAATATCAGTGTTGATCTATTTCTCATTTTACAGTGCCTGTTTAAATGGCTTTATTCATTTATGGGTGTAACAAATCTAAACAAATACCCTGCAACGCGTTGGCCTGGTGTGATTTTGCTGCAGTTCATCGAACGGGTTTTTGATGTTTTGCCCGTCAACTTCGTGCTGGATTTTCATTGAGGACGGGAATTGCCGCGCGAATTTCTTCACCGCAAAGACGCCCCTTCAACAAGCTCAGGAGGCGCAAAGGTTCGCGGAGAATGTTTGCAGGTAAATTGAAATTGCTATTTTTGCAGCCCGTTTGCTTGCAAAAGCAGGGAAATCGGGGTGTAGCGCAGTTGGCTAGCGCACCACGTTCGGGACGTGGGGGCCGCTGGTTCGAGTCCAGTCACCCCGACAAAGCCACGCTGAAAGGCGTGGCTTTTCTTGTTTTTGCAGACTCTTAATCATCAGCCGACTGCCGGTTTTACTGCAACGACGCATTTTTACAAGCAGGCAGAACTTTACCAACGTATATTTCGCGCATATTAAGCAAGTATGCCGCTGGATCGTTTTCTTCCGCACGAGGCGCTGAGGCCGTACATTTCTTTTTACACCGTAGGTGAAAATTACGGCGCGGAAAGTTACCGCGTCATTCCGCGACCGGCGGTGGTGATGGGCGTTCAGTATAAAGGTGCGATCACGGTAGTGAACAGCGACGGAGAACGCAGGCTGACCGCATCCGGGCTCACCGGCGTAAACGACTCGACACGCATGTATCGGAGCAGTGCGGATACAGGAACCGTGCTCATTGAATTTACACCGTCAGGCGCTGCACGCTTTTTCGATTTCTCCATCAGCCAGATCGCCGGGGATTGCTTTTCGCTGGAAGACCTGACCAGCCGGGTTATAGCAGCGGAGCTGGAGGAAAAACTGGCAGGCGCGCCCGATAATCGCGGACGTCTTGCAGTAATCGATGTTTTTTTTCTCGCGCGGCTGGGCAAAGGGCATGAAGACGCGCTGGTGGCAGCAGCAATCGATCGTATCCGGATGGCAAACGGGAATTTGCGGATCGGAGAATTGTCCGGTTCGCTGTTTATCGGTCATCGCCAGCTGGAAAAGCGGTTCTTACGCGTTGTCGGTTGCTCTCCGAAAAAATTTTCTTCTCTCGTCCGCCTTGACTGGGCTCTCCGGCACAGGAATGGGATGGACAATCTCACGCAGCTTGCTCACGCAGCCGGCTATTTCGATCAGGCGCATTTCATTAAAGATTTCAGCTCCTTCCTTGGCTTGCCGCCCGAGCAATTCTTCTCCGGCAAATCCCCCGGTCCGCAGTTCCGATGAGCAAAACGACGGCTTTTTACAAGCAGCGTCGTTCGCATCTTTCCACTTTTGCAAAAAAACAAACCATGGAAAGACGGGAGTTTATTACCAAAAGCACCGGCGGCATGATCGGCCTCGCCATCACATCCGGCTTGAGCGTACTGGCAACCGGCGATCCTCAAAACCACACGACAATGAACACGGCAAGAATGAAACCTTTCGACGTCCCTCACAAAGGCCTCCGGAACGCGCTTTCACAGCTTTCGGTACTGGCAGGAAAAACCAGCAGCGAGGACAAGAACGAAATGGAACAACTGCATAAGCTTGGGAAAGAGGTTTTCCTGCTGCTGGAAACGCACGCAAACGATGAGAACAACGTCACGCTCAAGCACCTGGAAGCACGCATGAAAGGGGCTTCGCACCACGACCTGGAAGATCACATTCGCATTCACGTGACACAATCTCGCCTTGAAAAAATGCTGGACGAGATGCAGGAAGGCGTGAAAGCGGGGAATGACGTTTCGGTAAAGTGCGCAGCGTTTTATCTCGATTTTTCAGAGTTTCATTCGGATTACCTCCGGCACATGGCAGAAGAAGAACGCGTGACCCAGCAGCTGTTATGGGATCATTTCAACGACGAAGAGCTGGCTGCGCACCGCGCCGAGATCATGCAAAGCTTGCTGCCGGAAACATTGCTGCTCTGGTTCCGGTACGTGGCTCCCGCGCAGACCCGCCATGAACGGGAAGTATTGTTCCGGGGCGTCAAAACAAACATGCCCGGAGCCTTTTTCGAATCGGCCAGGCAGGTGTTACAGGAAGTACTGAATGCGGAAGAATACAAAGCGCTGATGGCGGAGCTGAAGTAGCAGCCGGCAACCTGCTGTTATAAACCAACCGCCGGTTGCCGGCCGTTTTACTATTTTGGCTGCGATGACGAATTGGCTTTCCCGTTACGGGCATTTCATCGAGCTGGGCATTAACGTGGCGCTGCCGCTGGCCGGAATTTTCTTTTTTCACTGGAGCGTCGGCGATATTTTCCTGCTGTTTTTCGTGGAATTGCTGTTTATCGTGGGCTTTGCTTCGCTGAAAATTCTCTTTGCGTTCAAAGCCGGTGGTTTTTTTACGAGGATCGGGCGGATATTCAAGCTGCTCCTGCTGTTCACGATGCTTTACATATTTATACTCATCGTGGCCGGTCATTTTTTCGACGGCTCACGCGCGGAAATGGTAACGACCATCGGCCGGGAAGGCCTGCTGATCCTGCTCGGGAATTATGCTGCGGGATTTTTCATCAGCTATATCGCTTCCGGAAAATTCAGGGAAGCCGACCACCGTGCCATTACGCGGGAAACGCTGCTGCGCGCGGGCGCCATCCTCGGCGTGCTGATCGTCGTGCTTGTACCGCTCGGCATTTTTGTCCCGTACAGTCACGTCAACTTCCTGCTCGGCGCGGGACTGGTGATTGCAAAAAACACGGCCGATTATTTTCTCGTTTACCGGGAAAAAGGGAAACGTGAATAAAGGCAGCGAATCGCGAAATGCAGTTTAGTTGTCCCGTGCACCTTTTTCCAGCGTCATCGTGATCTTCGTCTGCAACGAGCTGTTGCCGCGAAGCTGGTAGATCGTCCAAACCTGTTTTTTGCGGCCGTCGTCTTCCACGGTCCACACGCCTTCCAGCTCGTCGGGGAAGTCATAAACCGGCCCTGTGCCTTCGGCAAGACTGGCGCGGTTGCCGTCGTAAAACACTTCCCCGGGATTGGAAATGATGTCGCCGTTGGACTGGTACATGTTCGCAACAACGAGATAATAATCGTAGAGCGCATTGAGCGTCGTCGTTTTGAAAAAGACAAGTTCGCCGGGATTGTCGCGCGTGGAATCGGCAACCACATTTGCGCCGGTGCTGTCGTACTGCTGGTAGCGCAGGCCCGCGATCTGCCAGATTCCTTCGCCGCGGTTCAGCTTTTTGATCTCGATGTCGCCCGGATCGCAGGAGGCGAGCAGGAGCAAGGCGGCGGGGAAAAATATCCGGATGAGGTTTTTCATGATCAGTCCTTAAGGTTTCCGAAAACGAGCTGCAGCCCAACTGTAAAACGCCATCCCTGCACGTCGTTGGAAATGGAATTTTCGATGTTGAACGGGTCCGCAATGTATTTCTCCATGTCGCGCGGCAGGTAGGAGGGGATGTCGATCTTGAAATCCTGCGAGTCGTCGTAGGTGTGGTACTCCGGCGTGGTGCGGCCGAAATTGAAAATGTAGTTGGCCTGCGCGGAAATATTCAGCGGCCCGATGATCCTGCATCCCGCCGTCAGCCCGCCACCGCCGGCCGGCGCGAAGTCGGTGAACGAGCCGTTCAGCCAGTGGTCCATGCCCATGCTGCGCGAGCCGTCGGCAAAAACGTATTGGGAATGGATGGTCGTATGCTGGATGCAGAGCGCCATGTCGATCTGCATCCACAGCGGAACGTCGCCCACACCGCCGAAACGGATGCCGACGGTGGTGTTGGAATTCCGCAGGCCCATCCAGATGTTCCGCCCGGAACCGTCGGCGAAACGCGCTTCGATCGGCTGCGTCTCATTTTTATAGATCGCGAACTCGAGCACCGCCTGCACATCCCCGCCGGCGCCGACGCCGAATTTGAAATAATCCCCCCGCGCGATCGACAGTTTGGTGGGAAAAGGCGTGCTGAGCCCGAGCGGCTGGTAGTAGGTGTTGTACGATTCCAGGAATACAGGCAGCTCGCTTCCGCTGTACCTGCAGGCCGAATACCCGTATTCGACAAAACCGAATGCTTTCAGCTGGGCTGCCAGCAAGCCCGGGAACAGGATGAGCAGGATGAAACCGGAAAGTTTTTTTCGCATGGGGTTAATTTTTTCCGATGGTGAAATAGAACATGACGCCGTAGCTGGTGAAGCGGTCCTCGTTGTGTACGAAGTGATTCAGGCCCCGGCCGAACAGCCATTTGTCGAGCCCGTCCATGTTCGATTTTCTTCCGTTCACCTGCGCATAGAGACGGACCGTGGCGATGTCGCCGAAGGAACGTTCCACAAAAAGTGTTTGCGCTAGGTAAAGCCTGAATGCGCTGAAGACAAAAACTTTCGTGTCGTCGAGCACCCACAGCCGCTCCCAGTCCTGCCCTTTGATCCCGCCCTTCTCACCCCGGCGTCCTTTTCCTTTAAAGCGTCCGGCGTCGAAGCTCGCCCCGATGGCCCATCCGTTCCTGCGCCATGCGAAACCGAAATTATACGTATTGGAAAGCACTTTGAGCTGGCGCGCCATGGCAATCCCCGACGAATCGAACTCCGACGAAACCATAGCCCTTTTGCGCGAGTAGATCAGCTCTACATAAAAGTTGTCGTCGCTGAAACGGTAACCGAATGCCGGGCCCTGGTTCCAGTGAACTTCCTGCATCGGCTTTTTCAGCCCGGCGCTGTTGACGGCATTATAAACGTAGATCTCGCGGTTGAGTTCGCGTGGCGTGGCGTACCCGCCGCTCCAGCCGAGAACGAGCTGCTGCGCATGAAGGCCGGCGCAGGAACAGGAAAGCCAGAGCAGGACAGGGAAAAGAAGTCGCATAGTTGGAGGTTGGTCGGTGCAAAAGTAAAGTTATCGCGGGACAACCGGGCATAGAACCAGTTACAACTTTAGTAGTACCGCCTGTCAAAATCGGGTTTCATCCCACGGATTTCTGCCGTAAATTGTCCTGATGAAAAAGACGCTTACCTGTGCGGTGATTTTCTGTTCTGTTTTCAGCATAAGCGCGCAGGCGCAGGGAAATCATACGGCCAAACCGGCCAAATTCAAAAAGCATCTTGCTCCCGGGGCCGCCTTTTCGTACTCGGTGATCAACAACCGCAAAGAAATACGCGGCCAGTATAAGCCCGGCATAAACGTGAACGTTAATTATTACACACGCTCCTGGTTCAGCTGGTCGGCCGAATATTCCTGGTTCTTTCCGCACAATTCCAGTCCCGGCCTTATCGACATCAACGCGTGGAATGCCGAACTCAACGGCAATCTTGAAATGGGCATGCCCGCAACGCAGCTCAAGTTCCGAACCACGTTCGGCGTCAGCTATCTCGACTGGCGCGGCACGTACACCGGCCCGACGCTGATCGATAAGAACACGTATTATTATGGCGCGCGCCTGCGCCAGAACTGGGTTGCGGGAAACCTCGGCTGCGGGTTCAGCCATCCCATCGGCAGCCAGTTCACGGGACTTTTCGATTTCCGCATCCGCGTCACTTCACAGGAGCGCGATCTCGTTTCCATTTCCGATACCGCTTTCCTGTTCGGCGTAAAATGGCAGCCTTTTGCCGCAACCGGCGGGCCCGGCGATAAAGAAGGCAACGCAAAGCGAAAAGGTACGTCTGGTAAAAAAAGCCGCGTGTACAAATGGCTGAAGAACCGGCGATAAGGCGTACCTTTATAGAATGACTGGCCGCGGGAAAATCTCCGATTTCCGTCCCGAAAATTTTCGGGATCCAATTTCCAATTTAGGAGCCTCCCTGGAATCGGCAACCGGCAATTGGAAACTGGCAATTCTTTTCGTGCTGATCCCTCTTTTTTCCCCGGCACAGCCTGCGCCGCCGGTCACGGTGCGCGGGCAGGTTTACGACCTGCGCGACAGCGCTGCCATGCCGGCCCCGCTCGTGCTCAACAAGCGCACGGGAACAGGAAGCTCGGCGGCCATGGGGGGCACATTTTCCATCGCCGGGCTGAAAACCGATACATTTCTCATCACAGCAGGCGGCTACGAAGTGATGCGCATCTGCTTCCGCGATTCGGTCCTGAAAAGCGTGTACAACGTGCGCATCGGGCTGACGCTGAAACCGAACGTGCTGAACCCGGTCGCAATTTACCCGGTGAAAGACCTCGAAGAGATCAGGAAAGAGCGTGAAAACCTCGGTGTGGAGCAAACACGTTCCACCTCCGGGGTGACCGATGCCGTGGCCAGCCCGATCACGTATATGTACGAGCGTTTCAGCCGGGAAGGAAAATCGCGCGCGGCCGTTGCGTTCATGGAGAACGAGGACCGCAAGCGCGACGTGCTGAAAGATCTTTTCCGCACATACGCACGCGCCGATGTGATCGACCTGGAGGAAGAGGAATACGATTCCTTCATCAATTACCTCAACATGCCCGACGAATTCCTGCGCACCGCCAGCGAGTACGACCTCGCCGTGATGATCCGCCAGCGTTTTCTCCAGTACCGTGCCGCACAGCAGCTGCACAACCAGAACCAAAGGTGAAATTTCAAAAAAACAAAAAACAAAATTCCAAATCCCAAACTCCATGTAAATCAACTTCGAGCATTCTCACATCCTGTTTGGGATTTGTTCTTTTGAGCTTTGGAATTTGCCTTTTTGAGTTTTGGGATTTGTTTTTTTGAGTTTTGGAATTTGCCTATTTGAGTTTTGGATTTGTTTTTTTTGAGTTTTGGAATTTCTGTGGTCGCTTCTACACTGTACCTTCGCGATATGAAACGTGTTTTCCTGTTGCTGCCGCTTATTTTCTTTTTGTTTTCCTGCGGTGAAAAACCTGCAGGAAAAAAAACGACGGATACAGTCCTGTTAAAACCGAAAAAAACGGCGGAGAAATTCAAAGAGAAGGAGGGACTGGTTTCCGGCGTCCTGCTGGTGAAAGGGATCAAAACCCCGTACGAAGATGCGATCGGCAGGATCGGCGACAGCGTACTGATCAGCACCTACAAAGGAAAAGTGGAGAAAGCGGATTCGATGGGCAGGCACCGGAGGCTGTTGTTCGATCTCAAAGGAAAATTCCTCGTCGATAAGATCATCGTGGCGCCGCGGGGGAAAGGGGAGTGGCTCGTGTGCTGGCAGGAAACCGAGCTCCTGGGAATGAACAGCTATGCCGCGCTCTACAAAACCGGCTCGGAAAAGCCGGAATGGAAGAACCGTTTTGAAGGCGCAAACCCCGGCATCCCGGTCATCGACGGCGATGCGGCGTATGTCACCAGCCAGGGATTGGTGGCCAAAGTAAACCTGTCCGACGGCACGCTTGCCTGGGCGCACGATTCGCTGTTCAACCCGTATAAGTATACCTACCAGAAATTCGAGCGCCCCATCGTGTGCGCCGACAAAGTGGTTTTCGTCGATTATCCCGTCCCCGGGAGGCGCGAGCGCCGCGATACGCTGGTGGTGGAGCCGGTTAGCGGAAAGCGGTTGAAATGAATCTCAAGGATGAATTATATTTAAGCGTCCAATAATGTCTGGAGGAATAGGAGCTTTGTTTAACAAAATTCTATAACCAAAGTCGAAATGAGGCGGCGGAAATAAAGCTAACACATCTGTCAATCCACCTTTCCCTAGCCAGTTCAATGCATTATCTAGTTTTATCCTGATAATGGCAACAGTGTTTTCGTAGAGGTCGGAATCTACACTAGTTTTCTGTTTTTTTCGCATTAATAGTCCATGCTGGGCATGTGGTCTAACGAATTGAGATGGGCAAGCTTTGCGTAGATCAATAGTTATGGTATTTTCACTTTCATACAATCCTGGTGATCCAACTTTGTCTATTGGATTCTCGGCAAGTAATAAAATTAGATAAGCGTATTCTGTTGCTGAGTTTTTCCTTTGCTCGTATCTAAGTGAATCAAAACTGCCTGTTGTAAGTGAATTCGCTTTATGGCACGCAAACCACAAAGCAATCCAAACATTATCCACTAGATCAATCCATCTGGTTTTAAGCCCATAGTGCTGCAACAATGGCTCATGTGCATATGTCGGAATTGCTGCTAGTACATCTTGTTGTCCTCTACACGAGGTTAAATATTGGTTCAAAGCTTCATTACGAATATCAAAACTGTTTTGAGTTTCCAATTGCCTATGCAATGAAGAGGTCAAGGTGGAATAGAGTTTAGTTTGGCCACGGAATAGCACATTCCCCTTCTCTCTTAAATAAAATTTTATGTATCCTATTGCCTGTATTAATACATGCAAAGAATCGATTTCAGGCATTTCGATGCCCGTGTCAGAGTCGACTACCCATGTAGTTTCTTGAAATTTGTCTTTCTGCCTGTTCAAAAGCTCATTAACGAATGCCATATTGATAATATTTCAACAATAATAGCAATTCGAATCTTTGGGTTATCTTTGCCCCGGCTGTTATGGCTCCACGCCTTATCCTCACTCCGCAAAAGTTTTCCATCACGATCAACCGCCTTTGCCACCAGTTGATCGAAGTGCACGACGATTTCTCAGATTCTGCCATCATCGGTCTCCAGCCGAGGGGAATTTTACTGGCCCGGCGTATCCGTGAAACGCTGCAGCAGATCCTGAAAAAAGACAATATCCTTTACGGCGAACTCGACACGACATTTTACCGCGACGATTTCCGCCGGAAAGACCTCGTTCCCAACCGCACGAACATCGACTTCATCATCGAGGACAAGAACGTGATCATGATCGACGACGTGCTGTACACCGGCCGCACGATCCGCGCGGGCCTCGATGCGATGATGGCGTTCGGCCGCCCCAAAGATGTGGAGCTGCTGGTGCTCGTGGATCGACGTTTCAGCCGCAACCTGCCCATCCAGGCGAAATATTCCGGCTGCATCGTCGATACGATCGCTTCGGAAAAAGTGAAAGTGGAATGGAAAGAAACCGACGGTGAAGATCATGTGTGGCTTATAACCAACGAATGAGCATGAGCAGGAAACTCAGTGTGAAACATCTCCTGGGCATCAAGCAGCTGACGCCTGAAGACATCGAGCTTATTCTTTCCACCGCCGACCAGTTCAAAGACGTCATCAACCGCCCGATCAAAAAAGTTCCTTCCCTCCGCGACGTCACCATTGCCAACCTGTTCTTCGAAAATTCCACCCGCACCCGCGTTTCCTTCGAGCTGGCTGAGCGCCGACTCTCCGCGGATACGGTCAATTTCGCCGCTTCTTCTTCCTCCGTCAAAAAAGGAGAAACGCTCATCGACACCGTCAACAACATCCTCGCGATGAAAGTGGACATGGTGGTGATGCGACATCCCAACCCCGGCGCCTGCGTTTTCCTTTCCCGCCATATCGACGCAAAGATCGTAAACGCCGGCGACGGCGCGCACGAGCATCCCACGCAGGCCTTGCTGGACGCGTATTCCATACGTGAACGCCACGGCTCCGTGAAAGGGAAAAAAGTGGTCATCGTGGGCGATATCCTGCATTCGCGTGTGGCGCTTTCGAATATTTTCTGCCTGCAAAAACTCGGCGCCGAAGTGATGGTGTGCGGCCCGCGAACGCTCATGCCGCGCTACATCGGCTCGCTGGGCGTGAAAGTGGAATACAACCTTCAGAAAGCGCTGGAATGGTGCGACGTGGCGAACATGCTGCGCATCCAGCTCGAACGCCAGGACATCCGGTTCTTCCCCACGCTGCGCGAATACACGATGCAGTACGGCCTCGACATGGACCTGCTGCGGAAAGTGGGAAAAGACATCACGATCATGCATCCGGGCCCGATCAACCGTGGCGTGGAAATCACCAGCGAAGTGGCCGATTCGGCCCAGTCCATCATCCTCGACCAGGTCGAGAACGGCGTGGCGGTGCGGATGGCGGTGCTGTATTTGCTGGCGGGGCGGATGGAGGATTAAGGCGAGGTTTTATCGTATCCGGAAGATTCGTAATTCGTATATTCGTACCATTCGTAATTCGCACCCTCCCGAATTTGGAAGGAAAATCCTACTTTTGCCCTGTATGAACCAACCATTTGTAGTTGAACGGAGTGAACGCTATTCGCTGATCCGTCTCCATGCGGAAAAGCTGGATACCATGGTGGCTCCGGCCCTGAAGTCGGAACTGGTGGTGCTGAACGCGGACGGTGTCAGGAACCTGATCATCGACCTGAGCGAGACGCGCTACTGTGATTCTTCAGGATTGAGCGCGATTCTCGTGGCCAACCGCCTGTGCAAGAATGCCAACGGCGTGCTTGTCGTGACGGGCCTCCAGGAGCCGGTGAAAAAGCTGATCGCGATCTCGCAGCTGGACAGCATTCTCAGGATCACGGTGGACATCACCACGGCGATCGACCGCCTCGTGGCGGAAGATGTGGAGCAGGGCAGAGGCGAATAAAATTTTCCCTGAAAACCTTACCCCGATGAAAAAAATCTACACGCTCATCTCGGTCGTTGTGATCAGCACAGGCGCTTTTGCCCAGTGCGTTATCAATCCTTCCGCACACAGCAGCCCCACCGATTACGGCATTATCCCCGACAGCGCAACAGGCCTGCCGACAGCATTCGTCGGAACTCCTTACGTTGTTGACCTCCAGATCAACGTCGCGCCCGACACGACAACCCAGATCGGCACGTTCGACATCAATTTCGTGCGCATCGACAGCGTTACCGGCTTGCCCGCGGGATTCACCTATCTCCCGAACCCCGGCAACGGCGTGATCATCACGACATCCAACAGCGGCACCGGCTTCGGCTGCGTGGCGCTTACCGGCAACCCGGTTTCAGGCCAGGAGCTCGGCGGACCGAACAGCGACGGCATTTACCCTGTTGTCGTTTATTTCACCGCAGAGGTCGAGGTGTTCACGTCTACGCAGGAATTTCCTTCCACCGAAGACGATTACCACGTGCGCATCATGGATCCGAATTCGGTTCCAGCGGTAACCACGTACGACTACAACGTAGCGCAGGCATCGCCCAACCCGGCCGACCAGAACACCGCGTTCAACGTAACCGTCCCGGGCGCATCGGCTGTGCAATTCACGATGTACAACCTGCTCGGCAGCGTGGTGAAGCAGGAAACGATCTCCGCTGCACGAGGCGTCAACCGCTATTCCGTCGCAACTTCTGCGCTCCCGGCAGGCGCGTACATGTGCACGTTCCGCATGGGCGACGAAGTTGTCACCCGCCGGATCACCGTTTCACACTGATGGCGACGTCGTTTGAACTGACCATACTCGGCTCCAGCTCAGCGACGCCCACTTCCAAACGCTTTCCGACCGCCCAGCTGCTGAACGTGGCTGAGCGGTTTTTTTTGATCGATTGCGGGGAAGCCACGCAGATCCAGCTCCGTCGCTACCACATTCGTTTCCAGCGCGTCAACCATATTTTCATCAGCCACCTGCACGGTGACCATTACCTCGGGCTGATGGGCCTGCTGTCGTCCCTGCACCTGTTCGGGCGGAGAAACCCGCTGAACATCTATTGTCCCGCCGGGCTGAAAAGCATAATCGACCTGCAGCTCGAGCTTTCGGGCACCGTCCTGAACTACCCGATCGGCTGGTTCGAGCACAAGTTCCAGGAACCGGGAATCATTTTCGAAGACCAGCTCTTAACTGTGGAAACGGTGATCCTGAACCACCGCATTCCCTGCTGGGGCTTCATTTTCAGGGAAAAGCTGCGCCCGCTGACGCTGGACAAGGAGAAAACCGCCTTTTACAATGTTCCCCGCGACCAGATGATGCGGATTAAAAATGGCGCGGATGCCCTGCTGCCCGACGGCCGGGTGATCCCGAACGAGGTGCTCACGAAAGGCCGCCCGAAGCCGCGTTCCTACGCCTTCTGCTCCGACACGCGCTTCGACGACCGCGTGATTGCGGCGGTGAATGGCGTGGACATGCTGTACCACGAGGCGACGTTCATGCACGAGCTGCTGGAACGGGCCAAACAGACCTATCATACGACAGCCCTGGAAGCGGGGCAGGTGGCAAGGCTGGCCAAGGTGGGCAAGCTGCTGATCGGCCACTTTTCCGTCCGCTACATGGATCTTTTGCCCCTGCTGCAGGAAGCGCGCTCCCAGTTCCCGGAAACGTACCTGGCGGAAGAAGGACTTAAATTCAGCATTCCTGAACAGGACTTTGTGAAAAAATAGTGCGCAATATCATTGTGCGTTCCTGTCGAACCTTTACCTTTGAGTACTTATTTTAAATTAGTCTAAATAAGCACTATGGTAATCCCGGTTCTCATTGCGCAAACCAATTATCTCGTCAGGGAAGGTCTTAAATCATTGATCATCAATGAAAAAGACATGACCTTTAAAGGTGAAGCTTTAATGGTTGACGAGCTGCTGAAAATGGTGAAATTTCTCCGCCCGGCCGTTGTGATCATCGATCATATGGATGCGGCGTTCGGCATCGCCTCGATCCGCAAGGTGAAAATGTCCTTTCCCGAAGTTCATTTCCTTTCCATTTCCGACAAGCCCAGCCGCTGGATGCTTTCCGATGCCCTCAGCGCCGGAATTACCAGCTACCTCCTGCGCGATTGCGGAAAAGAGGAAATCATCGACGCGATCCGTTCCACTGCGAAAGGCGAGCAGTTTTTCTGCGGCAAGATCCTCAGCGACGTGCTGAAAGCTGCCGACGAAGTATCTGCCGAGCCGGAAGCTGTAGCCTGCGAAGGTGTCAAGATCTCCGAGCGCGAAGCCGAGATCGTCCGCCTGGTGGCAGAAGGCTTCACGAACAAAGAGATCGCCGACAAGCTTTTCCTGAGCGCACATACGGTCACCACGCACCGCAAGAACATCATGTCGAAGCTGGGCGTGAACAATACCGCAGGACTGGTGCTTTTTGCCATCCGGAATAACATCGTTACACCGAACCATTTCCTGTTCAATACGAACTGAGAGACGTGAGTCCCGATAGCTATCGGGATGAGACTTGAGACGTGAGACGCGAAAGTGCTCACGTCTTTTTTTTATGGGTAATCCGGGCGGCGTATATTTCGGGGATGCAAAAATTGATTGAAAGCCTTGCGAAGTGGAATAACGCTGCAATCAGCGAATGGGCGTGCCGGGTGCTCATTTCACTCGGCATCATTTTACCGCTGCTTCCTGTTATTGAATCAGGGTACGAAGGCTACCAGCTTATAATGGGCCTGCTCCTGTTAATCGGTTGCTGGTGTTATTTCTCAAAACTAAAACTGCTTGCCATCCTTGTTTTGCTTTTTGGGATACTTGTGCATATTCTCCGTCAAACGGCACTATGACTCCCAGGCGAAGGATGAATTTGCGTGAAGGATAGGAGCGGAAAGCCCGCATCTCGTCACGTTCCGTGACGAGGGAGGACTTGAAGCGTATAGCCTGACCCGAGCGCAGCGAAGCGGGCACGCCCAATTATTAATCATTCACCTGCACATTATTCATCAAACAGCTCAAGCTGAATTCCCGTCGGCGGCTTCTCTTTCCCGAAAACCGTTCTTCCCCCGTATTTCCAGGAATCCTTCCGCTCTTTCGCGATCACTTTTTCGACGAGATCTTCGTTCGGGGTGAAGCCTTTTTCGGCCTGCATTGAAATTTTCGATAGCATGCGGATGGCGTCCTGTTTTTCGGAATTGCCCAGCTTCGCCTTGTGGATAGCGGTCTGCAGCACGCTGATCGTGTTGTCGTAAATATTTACAGGCACGGGAAACGGGTGGCCGTCTTTTCCGCCATGCGCGAAGGAAAAGCGGGCGGGATCGTTGAAGCGCGTGGGCGTTCCGTAAATCACCTCGCTGACGAGCGCGAGCGATTGCAGGGCGCGCGGGCCCATGCCTTCGAGCAGCAGCAGCTCTTCGAAATCGGAAGGTTGTTTTTCGTGTGCGATGAACAGCATCGCGCCGAGGCGCTTCAGGTTGACGTCGGAGCTTTGCACCTCGTGGTGGGCGGGCATCACGAGCTTGCGCGTTTCCCTGAGGATGCGGTCGGGCGATTCCGTGGTCATTTCGAGAATGGAGGAGCGCGCATGATCGGCCCGGCCGTCGGCGAGGTTCAGGATGTCGCCCTGGTTCTTCCCGCAGATAGCGGCGTGCGGATCGCTGACGAAAGAAGTGAGCCCGTCGGAATGCCAGTGGTAGCGGCGCGCGGTACTGCCGGTGTTCATGCCCTGCTGCACCACCGTCCATTGCCCGTCGTCGCTCACGATGAAGCTGTGCTGGTAAAGCTGGAAGCCGTCCTGCACGGCGGTGTTGTCGACCTTGGCGCTCAGCCTGCTGCACCGCACAAGGTGGTTCCCGTCGAGCCCGGTCGTTTCGCCCACGCGCAGCAATTCCACCGGCGCCTGCTTCGACGCTTTTCCTTTCCCGCCGCAGATGTAAATGCCCAGCTCGCGGGAATGCGGGTTCACCGCCCGTTTCAGCGCGCCCATCACGGAGGTCGTGATGCCGGAGGAATGCCAGTCCATGCCCATCACCGCCCCGAAGCCCTGGAACCAGAACGGATCGCTCAGCCGGCGAAGCATCTCGTGCTTGCCGTATTCCGCAATGACCGCTTCGGTGATCGCGAGACCGAGCCGGCCCATGCGTTCAGCAAGCCATTTTGGGACATAACCATAATGCAGGGGAAGATCAGCAGCACCGGACCGTTTCATCGTTGTAAAGATACGGTGGCAGAAGAGCGTTGTCAATGGGAGTTCTGAGTTCTGAGAGCTGAGTTCTGAGAGCTGAGTTCTGGGTTCTGGGTTCTGGGTTCTGAGTTCTTGGGTACGGGACTCAGAACTCAGCTCTAAGAACTCAGAACCATTTCCCAGTATCTTCACGGCATGAATTTACTCATCGCCGACAGCGGCTCTACGAAAACGGACTGGCGCCTTACGGATGGAATGATTTCGGTGCGTTCGCAGGGGTACAATCCGTACCAGGTGAGCGGTGCGGAAATGGCGGAAAGCATGCGCCGGGAAGTGTTGGTGGCGCTGGGCGGGAATGTGCCGGGGGAAATTGCATTTTACGGCGCGGGGTGCGGGTCGGAGGAGAAAAGGGAAATTGTGCGGGGGGCGCTGGCGGAAGTGTTCCCGGGCGCGAAGATCGAAGTGAACAGTGATTTGCTCGGCGCGGCGCGCTCGCTGTGCGGGCGGGAAAGCGGCATCGCGGCGATCCTTGGAACCGGGTCGAACTCGTGCACGTACGACGGGGAGAAGATCATGGAGAACCGGCCTTCGCTGGGCTACGTGCTGGGCGACGAAGGTAGCGGAGCGGCTTTGGGGAAACGATTGCTGCGGCTGTACCTGTACGGGGATATGGACATGGCGCTGAAGGAAAATTTCGTCAAACGTTTTACACCTTCCGCAGGCGACATTCTCGATCACGTTTACCGTCAGCCTTTGCCGAACCGTTACCTGGCTTCGTATGCGAAGTTCGTCTTCCAGAACATCGATCACCCGCAATGCGTGGAGCTGGCCGCCGAAAATTTCCGGGATTTTTTCCGTTATCACATCATGCGCTACCCGCAGGCAAAAGCGTGGCCGCTGCACGTGACGGGCTCGGTGGGCTTTTATTTCAGCAACATCCTGCGCCGCATTGCCGAAGAGCACGGCGTAAAGCTCGCGCGCATTTCAGAAACGCCGATCGCGGGATTGGTGAATTATCACCTGGGAGTGGAGTAAACCAGGAGTTATCTCAAAAACGAAGTATGCCTTCAAAAGAAAAACCAAAGCAAAAAAATCAAATCCCAAACTTCAGTAAAATCGATTGTTTTGAAAGGTACATTGACCAGCCTTTGGGATTTGGATTTTCAGTTTTGTGATTTTTGAGATACGCTTTAGTGCCCGACGACGAACTTTCCGCAGCTGACAGGCACTCCATCATCGGTGATCGTGTACAGGTAAAGGCCCGCGGGAAGTGTTGCCGTTTCAAGCCTGCCGGTAGCCGAACGCGAATCATGCGATTGCCATTCTGCCGGGGCAAGGCCGATTTTTTTCCCGGCGAGATCGAAAACTTCCAGCGCCAGGTTTCCTGAAAATGGCCGGTCAGCGTCTATTGTAACCGACAAAACCGCATCCGCCGGGTTCGGAAAGGCGAAAGATCTATTCCGTTGTTCAACACTCAGCGGTTCGCGGATGTTCAGCACAAGCGTGGATGCATACGCCGAATCGATCTTGACGAGATATACATTCGGAAGTGTGGAGTTGTAGCCCACCGTATAACCGCAGGCAATGTATCCACCGTCTTTGGCAACATCGACACTGAAGCCCGCGTCTTCCTGGACGGTGCCGAAAGTTGTACCGGAAAACCCGACACTTCCGAAGAAGTACATGTCTCCATCCCCGCCGCCGCCATTTTCAGTTGCTCCCACCGCAACGAAATCACCGTTCGGTTTGGTCGCTATACTGCGCATGACATCATCGCCGGCAACGGAGGGATTGAGCGGAATATAAAAAACAGGAGTCCCGGCAGTGTCCATGGAAATCACGTACCCGTCAAGGTCCCCGCCAATTTCCGACTCGCCTGCAATAAGGATCCGGCCGTACAAATAGCCGGTCAATCCCCACGCTTTATCGGCGACCGCCGGCTGACCGGCAGTTCTCGTCCACACGGTATCGCCTGTCAGGTCATTCATCCGCAAGATCCAGCTGTCGCCGGCCGTATCTCCCAGGCTGTAGGAAAATCCGCAGGCCGCGAGCATGGAATCGCCGGTCTCGATCACCGCGCGGGCTTCGTCGGTCCCGGCGCCGCCGTATGTTTTCGTCCATAACGTATCGCCAAGCGAGTCGAGCTTCACGAAATACATGTCCTCGTCTCCGCTGCCCAGCCCGTACGTTCCTCCCGCAAGCACAAAACCGCCGTCCCACGTGGGCGCCACGTCGTAAAAGAAATCCCAGTCTGAAGTGCCGATGTAGCGCGTCCAGGCCGTGTCGCCGTTTTTGTCCGTGCGCAGCACCCAGCCGTCGTAGCCGCCATTTCCGCCGGAGTTGGAATAGCCGGCCATGATGTAGCCGGAATCAGGAAGCTGGCAGATGCTGCGCAGCACGTCGACGTTGTTCCCGGTATAGTATTTCGACCACATGATGAGCCCGAGGCTGTCGGTGCGGACGACATAACCATCGCTTACGCCCGCGCTTGCCGTGCTGCCTGCCACGATGTAGCCCTGGTCCATGCAGGAACGCACGCGGTAGCCGTATTCATGCCCGGGCCCGCCGTACACCTGCTGCCATTGGGCGGATGTTTGTGCTGTGGCGACGGTAAAAAATCCAAAAAAACAAATGACAAATCCCAAAAGTTTCCTTCCCGGA
Organism: uncultured Chryseobacterium sp.; assembly: GCA_966211705.1. GTDB lineage: Bacteria > Bacteroidota > Bacteroidia > Palsa-965 > Palsa-965. The sequence continues at coordinate 137,454 of CBIHOC010000001.1, read as the reverse complement.
AATCCCAATCGTTCCCGGTTTGGGATTTGGAGCTTCAATTTTGGATTTTCTTTTTTCATCAGAATGCGAATGAAAGGTTGAAATACAAGCCCTGGCCGTGTGTTTTATCGGGCACAATGTATCCCGCGAGATTTGTCGTTCCCGCCATGAGCGTGAATTGCCTGCATGCTTCCCAGCTCACCTGCAGCGGTACCTGGACCTGCGCGTAGCCGCCCCACGCCACGCCGCCCAGCAGGCGAACCGTGTTCTTTTTCGTGTGCCAGCCGCCCAGCAGCGACACGTGCGGAAGCGCGCCGGCATGGCTCCACGAGCGCACGTCGATGAGCCCCCACCATTGATGACGGGAAACCAGCCCGTAGCGGAAACGCAGCCCGAGCGGGAGGAACATGATCACCTCGTTGTGCTCCGGCTCGCCGATGAGGGAATCGGATTCCGGCAGGCCCGCGACCGTGCCGCCGTTGAGGATCACGTCAGAAGCGTCGGCGCCGGTGAAATGGATCGTCGTGTCGACATCATACACCTGCGTGCGGTCATTCCAGCGGATGTAGCCGAGGTCCTGCACGGCGAAGGAGAAATGATGAATGAACGGGCCTTCCGTATTGCGGCTGCTCGTGCTGAGGCGGAAGTTGAAACTAACGCCTCTTCCGTTCCTTGCGCCGAAACGCGTGGAGCCCGTGTCGGAGCTGTAATACGTTGCGTCGCTCGTGACATCGATGAACGTACCGTCGCTTTGCGTGAATACGGAGCCCCGGCGGATGCTGATCTCCTGCATGGACTGCCCGTTGAGCAGGGAAAAGCCGAATGCCGCTTCCGAATTGTTGTCGGGCGAAAAATATTTCGCTTCGAACTGCAGCTGCTGCCAGTGCATGCTCACGAGGCGTGTCTCGTCGAGGATAGCCGTGCGGCCGCGGAAGGCGCGGTTGCCTTCGAAGGCCAGCGTAAATGCGTCGGGAGCGAATGTGCCGAACAGCACCTGCCGGTCGCGGTAAGCGATCATGTATTCCCATTTCGTGGAATCGACGTCGTCGCGCCAGGAATATGCCATGCCGTATGCCGCGTATGCGCCGATGCGGTTCGTGGGAAGCAGCCGGTCTTCCTGCGATTTCTTCAGCGCGGAGTCTAAGTATTCGCCGCGGTAGAAGGAACTGATGAATGAATTCGTGAGCGCATCCGAGCCGGCCGCGTATTCGCCCGAGAAAGCGATGGAGCGTTGAAAATCATTCGGCAGCACGGGCCATGCGGGGCGATGCGCGAAGGTCATGGGATCCTGTGCCGATGCCGTTTCAGCAAGCAGGAGCAAGCTGAAGGGAAGAAAAAATTTCCGGGAAAACTGCTTCATAATCAATTGCCGAAACGGTAGTTGAAATCAGCCGTCAGCTGGAAGTCGAGACGGTTGCTGCTGAAGATCTTGACGTACGACGGGCTGGAGTTCGTATCGAACGTCGCTTTGATGATGATGCGCGAGGCGGAGAACAGGTTGCGCGTCTGCAAGGTATTGAGCGGGATGTTGACCTGTGAGCTGGTGAAGCCGCTGCTCATGTAATACAATCCCGTCGAATTGATCGGCCCTGACGCGATGCGGTTCGGGAACGCCACCACGGAATCCGTGATGAACCCGAACGCATCCACGAAATACACCTGGATGTCGGCGTCGAACGGGAAGCTGTTCTGCGCGAACAAGGTCAGCTGCCCGTCGAGCACGTTTTCCTGGCGTTCCACCGAAGCGAAGTTCGGCACCAGCGTATCGACCACCGTTAACTGTGCGGCGAAGAAGTTGAGCGGCATTTCCACGTTCAGCTTCGCATCGATGCCGTAATCGGCGAACAGGAAATCGTTGTTGCCGGAAACGTTGCCCAGCGGGTTCGTGACCAGCGTCACGTCGTAGCCGAGGTAATCGGGCAGGTTTTCCACGAGCGCTTTCGCATTCGAATTGCCGTTGTCGAATACGAAGTTGTAGGAACTCGGCACAGACGGTGGCCACGTATTGGAATATTGCGCGCGGTTCACGTTCACCGGCGTTCCCATCAGCGAGTTGCTGAGGTAAACCGTTTGCCCCGTGCGGCTGTTGCGCGACCAGATGTTGTTCACCGTCAGGCGCGAGTCCATGCCCACGTAGTTGTCGATGCTGAGCGACATCTTCAGCGAATCGAGCCCGATGGAGCCGGAGGTGATCTTTTTGAAGAAGGAGAATCCCGTTTCTTCCGGCCCGACCTGCACCGTTTCATTTCCGAAATAACCGCGGATGTAATAGGGTTTGATGCCGGTGAGGGTGGTATTCGCCACAACAGAATCAGCTGGATACACACTGACCGAAGGCTCTCCCGGGGCAATCTGCGCAGAAAAAAGTGTGGTAAGGGTATTTACACGATCATTGTTCACTCCTGTAAAATCGATTGTATAGCCCGACAGGTCGACCACGACGCTCATGCTATAACCATTAAGCGAGTCCGGCGCAGCGGGAATAACAAAGCTCGTGTCAAAAGAAACGGCGTTGTAAGTCGCACAAGGCACCTGGTAATTGAGTACAATTTTGCGGCGGATATCGTTCCGGAGTTGCAGGATCAATTGCCCTTCTTCCAGTATACCATTTACCAATTCAATCGTCCCAAGATCATAAGTGATTTGCTCAGGCGGGGCAGTAGGTGTGATTGGGTCTCCCCCGTTGAAATTTGTCCACCCGAACGGCAAATGATATTCATTGGGAATGGTCGTATCCGGGATATTGAAAATCGTATCCGTATTCAGCCCGAGGAAGGTCGTGGAATAAACGAGCTTGATGGAACCGTCGGCATTGGTCGCCGTCAGGCTGTCGGGCACGAGGTTATCGATCGTCAGCGAGCCGTGGGCAATGGGCAGGACCAGCCCGGTGTCCCAGGACGGTCCGCCGTCGCGGCGGCAGGCGGGCAGGAGCAGGCTCCCGGCAAGGAGTAAAAGCAGGAATCGCTTCACAGAATGGGTTTTGTACGAAGATAGCCCAAATCGGCGGGAGGAGAAAGCGGGTTGGCTTGTTTCTTACCTGTTCAGGACAATAACTATCCATTACTGATTTTTCATGAAAAATCACGTTTCAGATGTGAATAAACAAATAATTTATATATTTAATTTCAATATGAATAAGGAGAAAGCGGAAAATCCTTAAAAGAGTAAGCAATCAAAAATATAAAGCATGAAAAGGATACAGCTATTGCTAACTTTCGGGTTGTCTGGCCTGCTTAGTTATTCACAACCTATAATAACTACCGTTGCTGGTAATGGAACTCAAGGATCTGGCGGAGACGGAGGAGCAGCCACTTCTGCGAATTTAAATGCTGCTCAAGGAGTAGTAGCTGATGGTTCAGGTAATATCTATATCGCTGATGGTGCTAATAATAAAGTACGAAAAGTAAATTCATCAGGCATTATAAGTACGATCGCAGGAACAGGAACGTCTGGATATACCGGTGATGGTGGATCAGCAACATCTGCCAAGCTCAATTATCCCGTAGCCTTGGCATTTGATGCGTCTGGTAATTTATATGTTGCAGACGCTAATAATAATGTTGTTCGCAAAATAAACACCTCTGGAGTTATAAGCACCTATGCTGGCAATGGTATTGGAGGCTTTAGCGGTGATGGAGGAGCTGCTACATCTGCTAAACTAAATAACCCTAATGGAATCGCTTTTATAGGTGGTGAGTTATATATCGCAGACAAATTCAATTATCGTATTAGGAAGGTCAATTCATCTGGAACTATAAGTACAATTGCCGGAACCGGAACATCTGGATATTCAGGTGACGGAGGTGCAGCTACATCTGCACAACTAGCAAATCCAATGGATGTTATAGGCGACGCTGGTGGAAATATTTATATAGCCGATCTAGGTAAAGTAAGAAAAATCAATACATCAGGAACCATAACAACTTTTATAGGCACAGGAACACAAACTTGCACAGGCAATGGAGGTTCTCCAACATCGGCGACGCTTTCTAATGCTTATGGTTTAGCAATTGATTCTTACGGAAATATTTTCGTTTCCGATGCGGCTTGCAACCAAATTAGGGAAGTTAATGCATTAGGAGCGACAATTACAGCATTTGCAGGAACAGGTACAGCTGGTTTTAGTGGTGATGGAGCCGCTGCTACTTCTGCAAACTTGAGTGGGCCATACAAGATTTGCTTTGATAATAGTAATAACATGTTCATCGCTGACGCAAGCAATGTAAGGATAAGAAAAGTGACAATGCCATATTGCGTTGCAAGTGCAGGCCCTAACGTTTCTAATCAAAACACAAGCTGCTGCGGATGTACTACTACTGGAGTTCAAATCGGAACATCCGCAATAACTGGGCTTTCTTATTCTTGGTCTCCAAACACAAATTTAAGCAGCACAACAGTTGCTCAACCTACCTCTACCTGGTGTAATGTCGGAACTCCAAAAACGTACACTGTAACCGTATCCGGTATGTGCTGTGCAACAGCGACTTCTACTGTGCAGGTAAGTACTAACCCATATGGGGGGAGCAGTTGTTGCAATCGGTTAGCTGGCAGTGACGGAACGGTACATTCAGAGTTTACAGCATTCCCGAACCCATCAGATGGAAAAATCACGATAAGCTTATATGATAAAGCCGAGTATATTCAGATTGTTGATGTGACTGGTAGGCTAATATTTGAAACGAAAGACATGACTACAACTGAATTTAAAGTTGACATTTCTGAATACGGCAGTGGAGTTTATTTTGTGCTTGTAAGCATTGCAGGCAATATAGAAAAGCAAAAGATAGTAGTAGATTAGTCTAAATCATAGCTCCCACAAACAAATAGGCCATCGTTAGGGTGGTCTATTTTTATTTGTAGCGCATCATATGCCCAAAGTTGCAAAAGGCGGTTTCATTCCCTTACTTACGGCTTATTCAGTGGTTTTGTAACCCTCCGGCACGATTTTTCGTACCTTTGACCCGGTTCTATGCACATGCGCACCTACGGCAAACGTTTTCTGATCGGGTGGATCATCTCTTCCCTTGGGATGTTCGGGCTGTCCTATGTTTTTCACGGGATCATCCTCAATGATTATCAGCTGATCCAGTACGACCTCTGGATCTATCTCACCGCCGCATCCATTGCCTACCTGTTCATCGGCTTCCTCGTCAGCCGCGCTTTCCTCATCGAGTACTTCGACAAATTCTCCAAGCACCCGCTCGTTCGCGGCCCGCTGATCGGTTTCGCCTGCGGGATGCTGGTCTACATCGTTTCCACCACCATCAACATCGGCTTCAACAAAGGCCTCGACCTGAAATACCTGGTGCTCGACATCACGTGGCAGGGAATCGAACAGGCCATCGGCGGGGTATTGATCGGCCTCGTCTACATGTTCGTCTTCGAGCCGCTTCCTTACATGCCGCACGAGGAAGAGTAGCCACAGATTACACAGATTTCACAGATTAATTGTCACAGATACAACGTGTATTTGCAATGAATCCGTGTTAATCCATATCTGTGTAATCTGTGAAATCTGTGGCTAGTAGCCGTACTTCTCGTTCCAGCACTTTTTCAGGTAGGCGCGCAGCTCGTTTTCGCGGGGATTGTTGCCGGGGGCGTAGAGGCGGGTGCCGCTGAGCGTTTCCGGGAAAAATTCCTGGTCCAGGAAATTGCCTTCGCCTTCGTGGCTGTATTTGTAATCTTTTCCGTAGCCGATATCTTTCATCAGCTTCGTGGGACTATTGCGCAGGTGGAGCGGAACGGAAAGATCGCCTGTTTTCGCCACCATCTCGTCGGCTTCGCTGATGGCCATGTAGGATGCGTTGCTTTTCGGGGAAGAGGCGAGGTACGTCACGCACTGGGAAAGGATGATGCGCGATTCGGGCATGCCGATCACGTTCACGGCCTGGAAGCAATTGTTGGCGAGCAGCAGCGCGTTCGGGTTTGCGTTGCCGATATCTTCCGAAGCCAGGATGAGCAGCCTGCGCGCGATGAACAGCGGGTCTTCGCCCCCGGCCAGCATGCGGGCCAGCCAGTACACCGCCGCGTTGGGATCGCTGCCGCGGATGGACTTGATGAAGGCGGAAATGATGTCGTAATGCTGTTCCCCGGCCTTGTCGTACAGCGCGAGGTTCTGCTGCACGTGCTCCAGCACAAGGTCGTTGGTGATCGTTATTTCATCGGAAGCGGAGGCCGTGACCACCAGCTCGAACACGTTCAGCAGTTTCCGCGCATCACCGCCTGAAAGCCGCAGCAGCGCTTCATTTTCCGCGATCGTGATCTTTTTCTTCTTCAGCTCTTCATCCTTCTTCATCGCGATGTCGAGCAGGTGAAGCAGGTCGTCTTTTTCCAGCGGCTTGAGGATATAGACCTGGCAGCGGGAAAGCAGCGCCGAGATGACTTCGAACGACGGATTTTCCGTCGTCGCGCCGATGAGCGTCACCGTGCCTTTTTCCACTGCACCGAGCAGCGAATCCTGCTGCGACTTGCTGAAGCGATGGATCTCGTCGATGAACAGCACGGGCATGTTCGTGCCGAAGAACGCCTGGCTTTTCGCTTTTTCGATCACGTCGCGAATGTCTTTCACGCCGGAGTTGATCGCGCTGAGGGCGTAGAACGGGCGTTTCAGCTGGGCGGCGATGATGTTGGCCAACGTAGTTTTCCCTACGCCCGGCGGCCCCCAGAAGATCATGGAGTGCAGGTTGCCGCTCTCGATGGCTTTGCGCAGCACGGCGCCTTCGCCCACAAGGTGGCGCTGGCCGATGTAATCGTCGAGGGAAGAAGGGCGGAGGCGTTCGGCTAATGGAATACTGGTCATCGTACTATTCAAAGATTCAACAATTCAACAATTCAAAAATTATGCTCAAAATTCTGGTTATTAAGTTCCTGCAAAGATACGGCGGAAAGGAGGTTTTAGGTATTAGGACTTAGGACTTAGGTGTTAGGACTTAGGACTTAGGACTTAGGACTTAGGTGTTAGGTCTTAGGTAAAGAAGTGAAGGCAAGATACCCAGGTAGCCTAAGTCCTAAGTCCTAACACCTAATACCTTTTTTGGCATAAAATTTTCAGTACGAATCGTTAACTTTATGTCCCAATCCAAACCAACACGATGACCCGTACCAAAACCCTGCTGCTCGGCGGAACTATTTTCCTACTGGCGGCCTCTTTCGTTCTCAAAGGCGACACATCCAGCGTAGAGGGGAAAGTTTATAAGATCACCATCACCGAAGCGAAAAAAGGCGGAAAGTCGGGCTCCCCGGAAAATGACGAAGCCTCGTTCAAAAGCAGCAAGTTCCGCAGCAAGTTCTTCGGCAAGAACGCCGGCGCCGATGCCATTCCCATCGAGCTGATGGTGGATTCCGTATTCTCCAACGACGACGGCACTGAAGAGCTGCTCTACGTCGAGTTCGAAGGCAACATGACCAACAAGCTCGAAGAGAACATCAAGCTCACCGGCACCATCGACGGCTACGGCATCGAAGGCTCACTCGAAATTTCGAAGAAGGAAAAAGTGAAGAAGCACTACGATTTCGTGGGCGGGCAGAAGGATAAGAAGAGGAAATAATTCAAAGATTCAAACGCTTCCGCTTCGTCCCGCCCAGCGGGACTATTCAAAGATTCAAAGATTCCGGGTTTGTTATGAGCCTGGAATCTTTGTTTTACAAAATTCCCAATCGTTGAATTGTTGAATAGTGAAGTCCCGAGTCCTCGGGACAAACGATTGAATCTTTGAATTTGTGATTATTCAGACTTACTCTTGATCACAGCACCCAGATCATCTTTCGACATCAATCCGGTGCTTCTCCACACCATTTCGCCGTTCTTGTAAAGCACCAGCGTCGGCATGGCCTGGATGTTCATCGAATCGGCCAGCGCGCGGTCGCGGTCTACGTCAACTTTCACCACGGTGAATTTGCCCGGCATTTCCTTTTCGAGCGCTTCGATGCGCGGGGCGAGGATCTTGCACGGCCCGCACCATTCGGCCGCGAAATCAACCAGCACGAGCGGATCGGCTTTCACCATTGCACTGTACGAAGCGGTCGAGATCATCGCGCTGGAAGGAGTGGCTTCAGGCTTGTCGTTTACCGCAGGAGCAGTTTCATCGACTTTGCCTTCGTTCGGCTCCCGGTTTTCGTTGCAGCCGGCCAGCACAAGAGCAGCCAGGGCGGCAGAAAGGAAGAAGATTTTCATGATGTAAAGTTAGTTGTTTGTTGTTAGTCGTTTGCCGTCGGATGGTCCCGGGGATCTCTCATTAGCCATTATTAACAATCGTGGGAAATGTTAGTCGTTACTCGTTAGCGGTTCGTTATGCCGGTAATGTCCGTACTGCTTGCCCGGGGCAAACGTGAATTTCAACAAACAACTAACGACAAACTACAAACCCGAAACTTTCCTCCAAACGGCAAACGCGATGAACTTGAAAATACGCCCATTCTCCGGTTTTCCTTCCACGTTAAAGAACGTGTCGTAATCGCGGAGTAGTTTTTCCCGGTTGATGATGCCGGCGAGATCCTGTTCGAAATACGGGCGGAACTCATCTTTCAGCTGCGTGATCCATTTGTTGTTGGGCGTGGCGTAGCCGAGCTTGTCGCGGCGGGCGCGGATGCTTCCGGGAATGAACGGCGCGGCAGCTTCGCGGAGAATGTACTTCGTGATGCCGTTGCGGATCTTCATCGTGCCGGGCATGCGGAAAACGGCTTCGATGAGCGGGTGATCGTCGGAGAACGGCGTGCGCGATTCCACCGAAAAACGCATCGAGCAGCGGTCTTCGCATTTTAAATAACCTTTCAGCCGCGTATTGACGAATTCCCCGGCCAGCGCCTGGTTCAGCGTTTCGGGCAATTCCATTTTTCCGCGGTGCGACAAAAATTCATTCGTCAATTCCCGGTCGAGGTAATCGAGATCGGGAAAATAACGGCGCTGAACTTGTAACTGCAGCGAAACGGGAAGCGACGGAAAAATGCGCTGCTTGAGCATTTCCCGGCGACGGTAAGCGTCCGCATCTTCCCCGAACGCGCGCATCTCCGCTTTTCTCCGCACGCGTTGCCCGGAATGCTTCAGCTCGCGCCAGAAGGGCAGGTAATAGGGATGATAACCGCCGAACAGCTCGTCGCCGCCCTGCCCGTCGAGCACCACCTTGATGCCTTTTTCATGCGCAAGCTTCATCACGCGGTATTGCGCATACGTGCTCGTGCTCCAGATGGGAACATCCTGGCAACGGATCAGGTCTTCGAGGTCGCGCACGAAATCGGCCGGCTCCGGCTGCACCGTATGCCATTCCGCGCCGGTGCGTTCCACCATTTCTTTCGCCCATTTCCGCTCGTCGATGTCGGGCTCGTTAAAAACAGCGGTGAATAATTTCAGCTTCTCGCCGATGTTCACGTGCTCGTGCTTCCCGACAAGATCGCCGATAATTCCCGCGATGGCAGAGCTGTCAATGCCGCCGCTCAGGCAGGAGCCGACGGGAACGTCCGACCGCAAACGCAGGCGCACCGCGTTCACCAGCAATTCCCGCGTTTCGTCGATGTACCGTTTGTACTGCGCTTCTTCGAACGTCGCTTTTTCCTCCACGGCAGGCAGCGTGTACCAGGTCCACGTGCGCAATTTCCCGTCTGACAACGAAAGCTCCGCCGCGCAGCCGGGAAACAGCTCAATGATATTTTTAAAAAAACTTTCCGGCTGGTATTCGATCTCGCCCGCCACAAAATAATCGGCGACGGCAGCGTTGTTGAGCGCGGTGTGTACGAACGGATTTTTCAGCAGCGCTTTCTGCTCGGAAGCGAAGGTGAAAACGTTTTTGTCGTGGTAATAATAGAACGGCTTCACCCCGAAACGGTCGCGCGAGCAGAAGAGCTTGTGCTGCTTGCGGTCCCAGATCACGAACGCCCACATGCCGTTGAAGCGCTGCAGGCATTCCGTTCCCCACTGGCGATACGCGGCGAGGATGATCTCCGTGTCGGTCTGCGTGAAAAATTGATGGCCGAGCTGTTCCAGTTCCGTGCGCAGCTCGCGGTAATTGTACACTTCACCGTTGTAGGTGATCCACAATTGTCCGTCGGCGGTGCAAAGCGGCTGGTGACCGCCTGCGCTGAGGTCGAGGATGGCGAGGCGGCGGTGGGAGAGGATGAGGCGTGCGTCTTTCGCGGCGGCGGCGATGTGGGCGGAAGGCGTATGCGGGAAACGGGACGCGGTGATCTCGCCCGGGGTTTCTTCACTGTAGGCGGGAACGGGATTCCAGTCGTCGCCCGCCACGAGAAAACCTTCCCCGTCGGGGCCGCGGTGGCGGATCACGGCGTTCATGCGTCGCGCAGCATCCACCAGCTCCGGCGAGGCGCCGTCCAATTTCACAATGCCGCTGATTCCGCACATAGATTTAAAAAACAAACAAATAACAAACGTTCAAATCCCAAAAGTGTCGACCCGATAAGAAGAGGTTTGGAATCTGCCTGTTTGACCTTTGGGATTTGGAACTTTTATTTTTTAAAAATTTTACCCGGGATTTCCCGCAGCGCCTGCACATCTTTCGCATCCGGCAGCAATTGTTTCCAGTCCGACCGTTTATTGCCGCCCGCCAGCATGAACGCGACAAAGATCACGACGCTGATCAGGCCGTATGCGATGGTTGCCGACCAGCCTGCGCCTTCGATCCCGAACTCCCGGATGAGCAATGCGGTGAGGGAAAAAGCCGCGATGATCGCAAAGATACTGCTGATAAAGTTCATATAATGCTTCCCGGCGCCCGAGAAATAGTGGGAAAATACGGTGCCGAAGCTCACCAGCACGATGCCGGGCGTCAGCGTCATGAAAACGGTTTTGATCGGGCCGAACTCTTTGCCGATGAGGAACGTGAAAAATTCCGCCGGCAGCAGCAGGAAAAATCCGCAGGCGAGTATCGTCAGCCCCACGCTGAACTTGCTCCACCGCAGCACCTCCGCGCGCGCCGTCGCCGGGTCCTGCTGGTTCGACACGCGCGACATCAGCACCGCCGCCACGCTGGCCGAGAGCAGGAGAATGGCTTCGCCGAGCGAAACCGCGGTGGAATAAATGCCGACGGCTTTCGTTCCGTACTCGGGCGATTTTTCAAGCAGGTAATAGCTCTGCCGGATGCTGACCTGCATAAAAATGCTCGCCGTCTGCGCGAAGATCCCGTTGCGGAAAAGCAGGAACAGGATGGGACGGTCTTCACGGATAGACGGCGCAGGCGCGTTGTGGTGCACGATGAACAGGCCGGCGATGTAGCAGACCCCGTACGCCGCGATACCTGCGTAGATGTACGGGTACGCATTCCGCAGCCCCGCGAAAATGCAGATGGCCATTACAAGGAACATGCTTGTGCCCTGCACGAGGAAAAGTATGTTGAACGCTTTGATGCGCTGCTGCCCGAGCAGGATGTTCTGGTTGAGCGAATGCAGGGAGATGAGCAGGCCCATCACGATCACTTCTTTGCCGTACGCGCCGGGAAGCAGGTCGAGGAACAGCATGGCCACGCCGAGACCGATGGACGTGAAGCTTGCCCACGCGCTGCCCGCCAGCAGCAGCCTGCGCAGGGGCGTGCGCGGCGTGAGGTACGTAAGGCTGGGCCCGCCCGCAAGATCGCTTACGAGGTGAATGATCGTCACGCCGAGCTGGATGATGCTGATCTCGCCGCGCACGCTCGCGCCGAGCACGTGCGTCGTCATCAGCAGCATGAAAAAGTTCAGGGCTGCGACGGAAAGACGTGCGGAAAAGTTGGTGACGACGTTACGGATCATTTACGGAACAGGCGGCGCAGCTTCCGGCGCATTACGTGGCTGAAATTATCAAAATTAAAGACGTAACGTTTCGCGTCGATCAGCACCGTGTCGCCGTCCACGACGGAAAAGGTGTGCAGCCCTTTGCCGAACTTCCATTGCGGGTGGGGCCCCAGCCGTTTCACCGGCCGCTCGAAAAAATCCGTTTCCGACAGCGTCACGATCTCGTTGATGACGACCGCGGCGCCGTAGGTACTGCTGCAATCCTGGGCCGGGCGGCAGAGCTTCCCGTTGAGCAGGAATGGCGTGCCTGCAGGCCGCGACGAGCGGATGTCGCATTTCACCGGGTTGTTGGCGTGCGGCTGCCACGGGCCTTCGAAATTCTGCGCGTGGTAAATGTGCAGCTCCGTATTGTTGTAATCGCCCTCGAGCGTGCAGAACAGCCACCAGCGCCCGTTGAAGAAAAGCAAAGTAGGATCGATGGCCGCAATTTCGCCCAGCAATTTTTTTTCTTCCGTGCTGTCGACGTTGAATGTGAAAACTTTCCCGGATTCATTGCATTCCGGCACGAGGAAACGTTTGTTGTTTGTCTCCAGCACGAACGGGTAGGAGAGATGATCGTTTTTCGCCAGCAGCGTTTGTACGTTCCCTTTCACATCCGCAATTGCGATCACGCCCTTCGGCTTCGCATAGAAATAATGCTCGAAAACGATCTTCAGCTCCCCGTTTTCCTTCCACCCGAACGGATCGGCGTAATATTCGCCCGCAGGCGGGTCCGGCAGCCAGTCGAGGCTTCCCATACCTTCCGAGAACAACTTGTCCGGCGACTGGCGGATGATGCCGATGTTCCATTGCTCGGGCCGGAACAATTCACGGTGGTGGAATTTCAGCTTCGCTTTCCACGCGATCCATTTCGCACGAAGCATCTGGGAATTCGTGGGGAAAGTAAAAACCTTCGCGGAAGAAACGAGCGGCAACCCGCTTTCGGCGGGAGAATGCCCGTGGTAAACGTCGATCAGCGCCTGCTTCATCCAGCTTGTCGTGCCCCACAACAGTTGCTGGAGATTCGCTTTATACGAATGCGGAATGGTCTGGAAAAAACCGCTGCGCAATACGATGCCCGCGTCGAGCTTTTCCGTGAGGCGTTGCAGGATCGCGCCGGTGACGGGATGTTTTTTGTGAATTTCCCAGAATGCAGCAGGGCCGCCGCGGATGTGCCCGGGATCGGCATGGTGAAACGACCAGACGCCGTATTTCGCCGCGGTGAGAATTTCGCCGCGCAGGATGTTGTACGCAAAACGCAGGATCACGTCGGGGCGGTGCGAGCGGATCGCCGAAAGGTCTTCGCCGGAAAAATGCTGGGAATATTTCCCTTTCAGCTCCGGCGCGCACGTGATCCGTGGAACGTTCTTCAGCTCGTTTTCGAGATTTTCAGCGCGGTAAGCGGGAATGCGGAGGCGGAAACGTTTGTACACCCTCCAGAGCAAATGGCGGTACGGGTAGTTCGCGAGCTTGTGTGAAAAGCCTTTCGGCTGTTCTGTTGATGAAGGTTCCTGCACCAGCAGCACCACTTCCGCGAACGGCAGCGACAGCACCTGGCGAATGGATTCCGCTTCCCACGCGTCGAACGTGCAGCCGCGGCAGAGTATGGCGATGCGGATCTTCTCAGCGGCCATGTTTCTCGAGGATTGAACGGTAAAGCCGGTCGAGCTGCGCGCCTACGGCTTCCATGCTGTAACGCGCTGCAGCCGCACTGCGGATCTGTCCGGCGGAAAAAGTGTCGCGCTGTTCCATGAGCGTCAGTATCGCTTTTTCCAGCGCCGCCTCGTCGCCCGGTTCCACGAGGATTCCCTGCTGCGCATTCACCATTTCCGGAATTGCGCCCGTTTTCGTCGCGATCACCGGCAGCCCGCAGCACTGCGCCTCGATGATCGTCACCGGCATGCCTTCGAAATGGCTGAACATGATCAATGCGTCGGCCTGCTGCATTTCTTCCGCCACTTTCTCCGCCGTTTTAAATCCTTTGAAGAAAACGGTCTTGTTCAGCACGCCGAGCGTTTCCGCCAGCTTTTCATGCGTTTCCCGTTCGGGACCATCGCCGGCAATGTGAAGCGTAATTTCCGGCCGGGATTTCAATTTCTCCATCACCCGCAACAACCCTGAAATATTTTTCTCCCGGTCAACAAGCATGGAAACATGAAGCAGTTTCGTCTCATCCCGATAGCTATCGGGACTCACGCCTGCCCGACGTTCAGGCGGGTCTAATGTCTCATGTCTTTCTCCTGGCGAAAAAAGTTCCGTATCCACCGCGTTCGGCAGCAAGGAGAAATTTTTTCCCAAACCATGTTTTAGCATCGCTTCCTGCATGCGTTTTGAAACCACGGTAATATGCGCAGCACGGTCCGCGAGGCGACGGGAAAGGTTCTGAAGAATAACGCCTTTGTAATTCCCGTCCTCCGGCAAATAACCCGACCAGTGCTCGCTGATGAGCAGCGGAACATCCAATTCATCCGCGAGCTGCAGCGCCGCCACCGCAGCCGGCCAGATCACATGCACGTGCAGCAGGTCGGGCTTGCCGTTCTTTTCCGCAGCAAGCTTCGCGGCAGCCTGTACGGCATCACGGTAAGCGCTGCGCCTTTTCAGCTGGCTGATGACAGGTAAGCGGGAACGGACCTTGCCGTAATACACGCCGTATTCGTGGAGATTGCCGTGATGTGTTTCTTCGATCTCGTATTTTCCTTCTTCAAGCTCATTGCCTGCGCAAAGGTGGATAACGGAAACCGTGTGATGAAGCGCTGCAGCCTGCGCGTGGCGCTGAATAAAATTCCCCAATGCCGGAGCGTTCCGGTTCGGATACCAGGAGGCCAAGAAGAGAATGTGCAGCTTCCCCATCGGAGGATTTACAATTTACGATGTACGATTTACGATTTATTTGGTGATTGGAGGAAGCAACTGTTTTTCAAATCGTACTTCGTACATTTTTTCATCGTTCAGCATAAATTTCCACCATTGCATCAAAGCCGTTTTCGACGACCCGGTTACGGAACGGCGCTTCGGGCAGTTTATTATCCAGGCGGTAGCGGAAGCCGGCATCCGAAAGGAGCTTCAGCAGGGCGGGAAGGTCTTGCGGACGGTTTTCGTTGCCATGCCATTCTACGAACAGGCGCCTGATCTTTCCCAGCTGTTCGCTGCAATCGCGCAACACGTCCAGCTCGGCGCCTTCGATGTCCATGACGAGCAGGTCGATCTCCATTTCCTTTTCCAGCTCGCCGGCGAGGCGCACTGCCGGCACGGAAGCGGTTCCTTCACCGGTTTTTCCTCCCAGCGCGCCGTCGGGGCGGAAGGAAAGCGTGCCGTTCTCTTTCCATGCCGCAGCCGCGATCACCGCCACATCCTGCAATCCGTTTGCCGTGACGTTTTCTGCAAGCAGTTTCGCAATGGCAGGATCGGCTTCGAACGCGCGGATGCGTGAGGCGGGAAACTGTTTTTTGAAGAAAAGAATTTCCAGCCCGATGTTCGCGCCGCAGCAATAGATGAGCGGATCGTCCTTGCCGAAATCGACGTCGAAGGACCGGCGTGTGAAGATCTCTTCGTACTGGTGGAGCAGGGCGGAAGCGTTGTCGCTTTTTACCGTGAAGCCGGCGACAGGCACGGAAACCGGTTGCCCGGCGGGAATGTTGCGGCAAGCCGTTTTCACGCGGAGCGACTCCCGGAAACGTTCGTCGCGGAAATAGTTGCGGGTAAGCTTCAGCAATTCACGGAAAAGTCGGAGCATGGCAGCGGGTGAAATTACGGATAAACCGGGCTTGCCAGGATGGAATTCCGGCAATCGCTTTTCCCCGGTCCGATCCAATTTTCAGCAACAATGAATAATTAAGGTCGACATTGGCCGGTCCTGGTTGCGTTAAAAGGATCAGGATAATTTTTTACCCCGCAACCGCAGCGAATTGCCGATCACGATCACATCCGAAAATGCCATGGATAATGCGGCGATCATGGGATTCAGCAGGCCGACGGCGGCGATGGGAATGGCGATGACGTTGTAGAAGAACGCCCAGAAAAGATTTTGTTTGATCGTGCGCAGGCTGTGACGGCCGATGAGCAGGGCAGCCTGCACGCGTGAAAGATCGCCCTGTCCGAGGAGGATGACCTGCGCGGATTGCATGGCCGAGCGCGTGGCTTCGCCCGGCGAGATGCCGATGTCGGCGCGGGCGAGGGCAGGAGCGTCGTTGATGCCGTCGCCGACCATGGCGGTTTTGTTTTCTTTCGAAAGGCGCGTGATGAGTTCCAGCTTTTGTTCCGGCAATTGTTCGGCGTACACTTCTTTGATGCCGATGGCTGCGGCGGCGATGCGGCATTTCTCTTCACGGTCGCCGCTGAGCAGAACGGTGCGTATGTCTTTCGAATGCAGGAAATCGATCAACGCTTTCATGCCCGGGCGAAGCTCGTCTTCCAGCGTGACGCCTGCAACCGGTTCGCCGTTCCGCAAAACGTAAATATCGTGCGCCTTGTGACCTTCGCCCAGCAAACGCCAGGAACCGGCCGACCATTTCACGCCGTCAGCATCGATCGCTTCCACGCCGATGCCTTTCAGCTCCGTCACCTGGCCGAGGCCCGCAGCCGGCTGAACGCCTTGACCGGCAAGCAAACCGGCGATGGACTTCGCGAGCGGGTGCGCGGAATTTTGCTCCAGCGCAAGAAGGATTTCTTTCACGCGCTGCTCTTCGATGGCGGCTGAGAGCGTGATGTGGATGTTGGCAAATTTCCCGGTGGTGATCGTGCCGGTTTTGTCGAACACGACCGTTTTTATTTCGGCAAGTTGTTCCAGCGTGCGTCCGCCGCGGATGAGAATGCCTTGCTTCGCCGCCCGCCCGATGCCGACCATTACGGCCGTAGGCGTTGCCAGCCCCATCGCGCAGGGACATGAAATGACGAGCACGGCGATGCTGTTCATCAGCGCATCGCGCATCACAATGTCGAACGCCAGCCAGGAAAGCAGGAAGGTCAGCGCGGAGATGCCCAGCACGACCGGCACAAAAATGGCGCTGATCTTGTCGGCGAGCTGCTGCACGGGCGGCTTTTCCTGCTGGGCTTTTTTCACCATCGCCACGATGTGCGAAAGCGTTGAATCTGCGCCGGTGCGGGTGACGCGGATGCGCAGCGGGCCGTTGACCAGCACCGTTCCGCCGGTGACGGTCGAGCCGGTTGTTTTTCCCGCCGGCACGCTTTCCCCGGTGATCATCGATTCGTCTGCATCGCCGCTGCCGGAAATGACTTCCCCGTCTGCGGGAATGCTTTCTCCGCCGCTGACCAGCAGCAGGTCGCCGGTTTGTAACTGTGATGCGGGAATTTCGGTGATCGTTTCCGCGCCGTCTTTTACGGTGATCTTCCGCGCCGTTTCCGGCTGGAGCGAAGAAAGCTCACTGATGGCCGACGTGGTGCGTTTCACCGAGCGATGCTCCAGGACATTGCCGAGCAGCACGAGCGTGATGATGGTGGCCGCGGTTTCGAAGAACATGTAATTGTGCACGAGATGCGGATCGTTCACCGTGAGCATGCCCGCAAGGCTATAGCCGAACGCAGCCGTGGAGCCGATGAAGATGAGCACGTCCATGTTCGGAACACCCGATTTCACCGAGCCCAGCGCGCTTTTCCCGAAATGCATCACGCCGACGGCAAATACGGGAATGCACAGCAGCAGCTGCGTCCACGGGTTCGCGATCCAGGAATCGTGGGGGAAAAGCATGTGGCCGAAAAAAAGCGGAACGGTAAAAACGAGGCAGAACCAGAATTTCGCTTCGATGCCGAAGAATTGCCGTTTCTCTTCTCCTTTCACGACATGGTACCCGAGCTTTTCGATGTCGTGGATGACGTCGTTGAGGGTAGCATTTTCGGCCATGACCAGTGACGCTTCCCCCGTTGCGAAATCGACATGGATATCCTCGTGCCCGCTTTTACCGAGCTTGCGCGTGATGCCCAGCGCGCAGTTTGCGCAGTCCATGCCCTCGATCTTCAGGGTAATATGTTCGCCGTGGTCATGCATTTATTATGCAAAGTTACGGGTTTTAAAAGGGCTGTTGATTTGCAGAGAAAAGCAGAATCGCTATCTTTGCACCCGTTCAGCTGAAAGGTTGTAACATGGTGGCCATAGCTCAGCTGGTTAGAGCATCGGTTTGTGGTACCGAGGGTCGAGGGTTCGAGTCCCTTTGGCCACCCCAACCGGATTAATCGTCGATAGAAAGATGATTAATCCGGTTTTTTTTTTGCGGGAACTATAGAAAATCAGATATTTATAAGGTTTAGCCTTGTTTGATATTCTATGACTGGTAGTGATATTTCTATATTAATTTCTTTTTTAGCCTTAGTTATATCCATTTGGCTACCTCTTGCTCAAATCAAGAGGACTAAAAAACAGCAGTTCGAGACCTCGTTTTTTAATCTATTATCGGCAATCCGTGAACTGGTAAATAACATTAAGGGAGATATTCGTCTTAACGATGATACACGGGACGAATGGAATAATCGAAATTTTTATGATTTACATGGCCTTGAATATTTCAGAGCATTGAATCGTGAGCTTAGATTGCGAATAAATGCGGCTATTTTAAAGGAAATTCAAATTGCAGATATTGAACCATTGGCAGATAACAAACAGCGTGAGTTATTCAAAGCACGTGTGTTGAAAGCTTACAATGGTTTTTTTAATGATCATATTTCGGAGTTAGCACTTTATTTTAGATTTATATATAATGTCACATCGTTCATCGAGACAGCGGCATACATTTCAAGTGAAGAAAAGAGAACATACATGAACTTTATTCAGGCACAAATGATTCCTGAAGAACTTGCATTAATGTTCTATAATGGACTTAGCACTAATGGAAAGAAGTTTCATCCTATTTTAGACAACAACAGTTTTTTAGAAAACATTCATCCTGGAGATACCGATGGGAGTGTCTATATACTTCACCGGGATTATCCAAGAACATCTTTTCGATTTATTAACTTAAAAGAGCCTAGGAAAATCATAGAGGTAATAGAAGACATTCATATTGCGGCGCAAGTAGATTTAGACGATTAGAGATTAACCTCATTTGGTAAATCAGGTAATAAGTACTTCGATATTTGGTCGGCTAGCGACCCCAAAAAAGGAAAGCTTCGTAGAGAAATCTGCGGAGCTTTTTGCTTTTCTGCCCGCCAGGGAGCGGGGGAAGGTGAGAGAAAAGGGAAAAATGTACAATGCCAAACTAACAATGAACAATGTTCAATGCAACTTCCTGAGCGTTGAACATTGGGCGTTTGGCATTGTTCATTTTTTTCGGCGCTAACTACAAGCTTTCCTCCAGGATATCCATCGCATCCATCACCACCTTCCTTTCCACATTCAACGCGGGAAACAGCAGCAGCTTCGATTCATGCGTATCCATCAGCAAACCTTTCCGGAAGCATTTCAGCTGCAGCTTCGTCGCGAGCGCTTTTTTGCCGACATCCACGCCGATCGTCAGTCCGAGCGCGGTGATCCTGGGTTCCTGTTTGAACTTCATCGCGGTGATGCGGCCGGTGATGAGCTCGTTCGTTTCGGAAATGTTGTCCATCAGCGCGGCCTGGTTGGAGAGCATATAATTGAGATTGGCGAGCGCAGCCTGCACGGCGAACGGGTGCCAGCCGTTGGTGGAGTAAAAGGAGAATGTTTTCAATCCTGCCGCGACCTTGTCGGTGGTGATCGTTGCGCCCAGCGCGCCGTAGCCGCCGGAGAGGCCTTTGGCCATGCACAGGATGTCGGGCTCGATATCGAAATGCTCGGTGGCGAATAGTTTTCCCGTGCGGCCGAAGCCGGTGGCGATCTCATCCATGACGAGCAGCGTGCCGTATTTTTTGCAAAGGTCCGCCACGCCGTGCATGAATTCCTTTTCCGGGATAACGACGCCCAACGCGGTAAGCACAGGCTCCATGATGAACGCGGCGACATCTTTTCCTTTCAGCAGGGTACGCACGCGGTCAACGGCTTTGCGGTCGAGCGGCGGATCGAGCTTGAGGCAATTGGGGAGCAGGTTTTTAAATTCCTTGCGGACTTCGGAATCGCCGATGCTCAGCGCGCCGATGGAATTGCCGTGGTAGCTGCCTTCGATGGAAAGGAACTTCGTGCGCCTGGTATATTTCATCGCCATCTGCAGCGCGGCTTCAACGGATTCACTGCCGCCGGTGGTGCGGTAGCATTTCTTCAGCTTGCCGGGCGTGATCTTCGCCAGCAATTCCGCGAGCTCGGCCCAGGGACGGAAATAGAAATACGGGATCACGTATTCCGGGCCCTGCGCATTCCGCATCGCGCTGAGAATTTCCGTATTGCCCCAGCCGGAATTTCCCACGCACCAGCCGGAGAGAAAATCGATGTAGCTTTTGCCGTCGACGTCGTAAAGAATGCTGCCTTCGGTTCTTACGATCTCGGGACCGAACACGGAGCCCGCCGGCCTGCCCATGTATTTGCGGTCGATTGCTTTGGTATCCATAACGTGCTGATTTACCCGGCACTATTGATCGCGCAAATGACATGCCAGCGGGAAAACCACGGCCGTTGCCGGTTTGTGCAGCTTACCGCGCCCGGCGGTGTTGAGAAGATTCCACACGGAGGAAATCTGTATCTTTTGGTTTTAAACCCGGCACTTCTTTTATCGTCTAAGATCATCCATGAAAAAACTGCTCCTCCTTTTCGCAACGGCGCTTTCTTTTACCGGCCTTTCCGCCGACACGCCCGTCAATTCCTCCCTCACCTGGAACGGTGAAAGCTCCCTGGCCGTCGACCCGAACAACCCGCAAAAGCTGGTGGTGGCCTGGATGCGCGTGTACGCCCTCAGCCCCGCGCGCATTGCCATCTTCACCTCTTTTTCCAACGACGCCGGCCAGACCTGGTCATCGCCGAACCAGCTTCCCGGCCATTTCGATCCCGCATACAACACGGCCGCCGATCCCACGGTGGTCATCGGCAATAACGGTACGATCTACGTGGGCTGGGTCGACTACCGCACGACGATCGATTCCGGCGCAGTGTACGTCGCGAAGTCAACCGACGGCGGCATGACGTTCGATTCCGGCACGAAAGTGATCGACTGGGGCGATTCTCCCGACATTCCCATCGACCGTCCCTGGCTGGCGATCGACAACTCGAACGGGCCGTATGCAGGCCGCCTGTATTGCGTGACGAAAAGTTACGTCGACAGCCCGCCGCCGCACCACATCTGGCTGATGTGCTCGGGAGACGGCGCCGCCACGTGGACCGCGCCGTTGTGGGTGGACGACAGCCTCCAGACCGGGCTGCTGCAGAACATCATGGGCGTGCCTGCGGTGGGAGCAGACGGCAAGCTGTACATCGGGTATGCTTCGTGGGACACGAGTGTTGTCTTTTATGCGCGAATCGTTTACGCCCGTTCGGCTGACGGAGGCGCAACGCTGACGTACCACGAGCAGGCAGTGGTCAACCCGGGTTCCGGGCTTAACCCGGCCGATACGTTTTACCAGGGCAGCTATCACCTCGCGGCAAACCCGGTGAACCCGCAGCAACTGATCGCGGTATCGGTCGACAACCGGAATGGCGATCCCGACATTTACATGACGCGCACGGCCGACGGCGGAACCACGTGGACCACGCCTGCGCGGTTGAACGATGACGCGCTGTCGAACGGGAAAGGGCAGGACATGTGCTGGGCCGGTTTTTCTCCCGGCGGCACGTACGCTGCAGTATGGCGCGACCGGAGAAATGCAGCGGCGACCGGCCACAATGCCGATTTTATGATCTATGCTGCAGCGAGCACGGACGGGGGCGCGACGTTCATCCCGAATTTCCCGGTGAGCACCGGTACATCGCCGGTGATACAAGTGGTGCGGGGGAATGACTTCATCGGCGTGGGCGTCACCGACAGCTGCGTCATCGCGACGTGGGCGGACCTGCGCACAGGGCCGTTCCCGCAGATCTACACGAACCGCGTTTGCCCGGCGCCGCTGGGTGTTTCGCAGGAAACGGAAGCGCCTGCGCGAAACATTTATTTCGATGCGGCTGCGCGCACGATCGTTGTGGACGCGGAACAGGGAATGCCGGTGGAAGTGCTGAACGCGCTGGGACAGCCTGTTTTCACGGGAAAGATCACCGACAAGCCGATGATCATTTCCGCCGGGAATCTTCCGCCGGGCGTGTATCTCGTTCGGGTGGGAGGGAAGAATGTGAAGGCGGAGAAGATCGTGGTCCGCTGATCAATTTTTCCAGTACGGAAAACTTCCCGTGATGAGGTACGCTGCGGAAACAGCAACCGTCATGAGGATCATCGACTGCCAGCGCCACGACCAGCTGCTGCGCATCGGGGCGACCAGCGAAAGGTCGATCCCGTCGGCCGGTTTTTGCATGGCAATTTCACGCAACGCTTTTTCCGCATTTTCAGCGAGCGTTTTGTCGGCATGGTTCGCGTGATGAAGATGCCGCAGGTAGCCGTTCGAAAGCAGCGCCAGCACGAAGAACGACCACCACACCAGCAGCTCGAATTTCCGGGTGCCCGCCATCGGGACCGCCACGCTGTACCGGGCGATGACCGCCAGCGTAAAGAAGCCGAGCATTGCCAGGAAAACATTCCATTCGTACTTGCTGCGCTGGCCGAGCTGTGCGCGGTGAACTGCAGACTGGTGCTTCAATGCGTCGATAATGTGTTCCGGCGGTGTCATGTTTTTCGTTTTGTGTAAATAGATCAACAGATTATCTGTAAACATAAACAAATACATGATTCCCCGTTTCCCGGTTTACGTTCGGATATGTTTCAAGTTGAAAAATTCCAAAATGTTGGTTTACCACGGAGGCACGGGGGCACGGAGGGTCTGGCCACAAATTTATTTCCGTAGGTGCGTAAAATTTTGCGCACCTATGGAAATATTGAATTCTCCGTGTCCCCGTGTCTCCGTGGTTTCGCCTGCAAGTGAACATTCCGGGACAGGCGGAAATCCCTTAAACCTAAGTTCTGCCTATCTTTCCTGAGTGAAACGCAACTCCCCGGGAAATCTCCTGTTTCTTGCCGGATTCCTGCTCTTCTGTACCGGGCTTTTCGCCCAGGGCTCCATCGTGCCCGGCGGATTCCGGCACATTACCGTTCGTGAAGGACTGCCGAGCTCGGAGGTGTACAAGATCATCCAGGACCGCGACGGGTATTTGTGGATGAGCACGGATGCCGGTGTTTGCCGGTACAACGGCTATTCGTTCGAATCGTTCACCACGCGCGACGGGCTTTCCAGCAACACCGTATTCCGTCTCCGCGAAGACCATCATGGCCGCATCTGGGCGCAAGGGTTTTCAGGCGCGCTGAATTATTTCGACGGCACCAGGTTCGCCGGCATCGGCGCGAATGATTCGCTGGAGGTGATCTACAGCTACGGCCAGAAGCTGCCTTACTGCATGGAAACCGACGCTGCCGGCGGCGTAACGGTGGGCGGATTGTACACCGAGGGCTGTTTCCGCGTTGGACCGGAAGACCAATATAAAACACCGCACAGGATAAACGCACCCGTTGAAGCCAACGCTTTCCGCGGGGCATGGACAACGCCGGAAGGGAATGTGCTCGCGTTCGGCGCAACCATAACCACGGACGAGGTCGGACGTTTTTTTCACAACGGGCACAAGATCGACATCCCCTTCCCGGAACCCGCAGGCTCGCCGACCAACAACAGGATGCTGCTCACCCGCGAGAACACGCTGATCTATACTTACGCGAATTATCTTTTCGAGATCCGCGCCGACGGCACCTGGGAAAGCCACGATTTCTCCAGTTTCATCATCAGCGTCGACGAGGACCGCGACGGCAACCTGTGGGTCTCCACCTACTACAGCGGCGTGTGGATGTGCCCCGGCGGCGATCTCAAAGCGCCGAGAAAATATTTCTTTCCCGGGAAAGCGATCAGCGGGGTTTTTGAAGACCGGGAAAACGGCTATTGGTTCGCCACGATCGGGCAGGGCGTTTATTATTTGCCGAATTTACAGATCGGCTACCTGACCGAGCTCGACGGTTTGCCCGAAGCGAACGTGCTGGCGCTCGCACCTTGCGGGAAACACAGCGTGATGCTGGGATTGCCGCACAGCAAAGTCGTCTCATTCAATCCCTCGCTGTTGGGCGCCCCGCGAATGCTGTACCGCCAGACCGAGCCGGATAATCCTTACCCGGTGGAAGTGCTGCAGACGCTCGGCACCGTTGACACGGTTGTGCTGAGCAATTTCGGCCTGCATCTCATGGATTCTTCGCTCAACACACTTTTGCAAACGGAAAACGGGAAGCATTACAAAGGCGTTGCGCGGAATCCGAAAGACGGGAAACTCATGTTCTTCTCGCACCAATCGCTCGACTGGTATGACGAGAAGTTTGCCCTCGACAGCTTCCAGATGACGAAGGTGCGTTTCACCGCCGCATCTTACGGTAGCGACGGAACGCTGTGGCTGGGCGCGCTCAACGGCTTGTGGAAATTCAACGGGAAAGCTCCCGTGTACATGGGCGATTCCGTCGGGCTCCGGACGCGCATTGACGCCATGATCGAGGACAGCGCGGGAATACTCTGGCTCGCGACACGCGGCGACGGCGTGTTCGCTGTGAAGGGAAAACGGGTCTGGCGTTTCGGCGTAGAGGACGGAATGGGCGGGAATACCTGTCGCGTGCTGACGATCGATGAAAGCAGGCGCATCTGGGTCGGCACCAACCGCGGCTTAACGGTGATCAGCGGGTTCGATACGGTCACCGGGAAGGCGACGCTGCGCGCCTACAACAGCACGCACGGGTTGCTCAGCGACGAGGTGAAGAGCCTGCTGTGCCACGACGGCATTTTATGGATGGGCACCAACGAAGGCCTTTGCTGGATCCCCATGGACCAGCTGGCGCGTGATTCTGTTCCGCCGCCGATCTACATTACCGGCGTGCTCTGGGGAAAAGACACGTGCGCGACCGCCGCCGCGGGGGAATTCAGGTACGGCGGAAAAACGATCCGCATTTTCGTGGAAGGGCTCTGCTTCCGCGATCCGGCCGGGTTGCGTTACAAGTACCGGCTCATGGGCGGTGACGAGCAATGGATCACGACGGCCAACCGGGAGATCAGCTTCACAGGCCTGGCGCCGGGCGATTACCGGCTGGAGATCGTGGCCGTGAACCGCGACGGGACCGAAAGCGCAAAGCCTGCCGTGTTCATGTTCCGCATCCTCGCGCCGTTCTGGCGGACGTGGTGGTTCATCCTCGCCGGCTTTCTCGTGCTGATGCTCGTCGCGTGGCTCACCGCAGGCTACAGGTCGAAACGGTTGCAAAAGCGCGCCCAGGAAAAGGCGCAGACCGAACGCCGCATCGCCGAGCTCCGGCTTTCCGCGCTGCGCGCGCAGATGAACCCGCATTTCATTTTCAACGCGATCAATTCCATCCAGCATTTCGTGCTGCAGAACGACAGCGAGCAGGCGTACAATTACCTCGCGAAATTTTCCCGCCTCATCCGCCTCGTGCTCGACCAGTCGCAGGCGGAGACGATACCGCTCGAGCAGGAATTGCAGATGCTGAACCTGTACATCGAGCTGGAACAGCTGCGCTTCGAGCGGCCTTTCTCGTACACGATCCATGTCGATCCGCTGCTGACGGAAGAAAACATCCGCATTCCCGGCATGCTCGTGCAGCCGTTCGTTGAAAATGCCATCTGGCACGGGTTGCTGCCGAAAAAAGAAGGACAGGCGCTGATCCGCATTTCGTTTACCAAAAAAGGAAAAGACATCGCCATCGAGATCGAGGACAACGGCGTGGGACGAAAGCTTTCCGAACAGTCGAAGGTCGACGGCACAAAGCGCCGCTCCTACGGCCTGCAGATCACCGAGGAGCGCCTGCGTCTTTCCGAAAGCGACAACAGCGGGCAGCCGCTCATCAACATTACCGACCTGAAGAGTCCCGACGGCCGCCCGGCAGGCACGCGGGTTTCGATCCATCTTTCGCATGCCGCAGCCTCTGAGCATGACGATTGATCATTTTCCCCGCATTTTTCCGGCGAAAGGAGTTTTCTTTTTACTTTTCAGCTACGATGAAGGCTATTCTTGTTGACGACGAGCCCAAAAGCCGCGACGTTTTACGCACGCTCCTGCAGCGTTTTTGTCCCATGGTGGAGATCGCCGGAACGGCAGGCAACGTGGAAGAAGCCAAACAGCTCATTGCGGCCGTCCAGCCCGAGGTTGTTTTCCTCGACGTGGAAATGCCCGGCGGCAACGGGTTCAAACTGCTCGATGAAACCGACCGCAGCAATTTCGAGATCATCTTCGTGACGTCGTACGGCCATTATGCCATTCCCGCGCTCCGCTACAGCGCCATCGATTACCTGCTCAAGCCGGTGGAGATCGGGGAGCTGAAGCAGGCCGTGGCGCGCGTGGAGGAACGGAAAAGGAAAAAGCAGGATTTCCGCGAGAACTACAAAACGCTCAACAGCAACCTCACTTCTCCCGCCGCGCAGCAACGCATCGCCGTGCACGGCATGAACGAGATCCGTTTCGTCTCCGTGAAAGACATCATCCGCCTCGAAGGCGACAGCAATTACACGTACATCTTCACCGCAGGAGGCGACAAGCACCACACCTCGCGGACGCTCAAAGAATACGAAGAAATGCTCCAGTCGCAGCCCGAGTTCGTTCGCGTGCACAAAACACACATGATCAACCTCAGCCACATGGCGCGCTTCATGAAATCTGACGGCGGCTACATCGTGATGTCGGACGGTTCGAAAGTGGAAGTTTCCCGGAGGAAGAAACAGGAGCTGATGGATCGGCTGGGCATTCAATAGATTCAAAGATTCAATCGCTCTTGTCTCGTCATTTTTCATGACGAGACAAGAGCGATTGAATCTTTGAATCAGGGTTTCCCTTTCAGCTGCGATTCCAATCCCTGGATGAAAAGTTCTTTTTTGGCAATTTCCATTCGTAAACGTTCGATCTCCTGGCGGAGCGTTTCGTTTTCGGTGCGGAGGTGGATTTCTTCCGGCGCCCATATGTTGACGTTGTAGAACGGGTGCTCGTCGGCGGAATGTTGTGCGTTGGGATCGCGGAAAAAGCTGTAGAGGGGAATGCGCAGCTCTTTGGAAATTAATTCGAGCGTGCGGATCTCGATCGTGTTTTGCTCCAGCGCCTGGTCGAGGGCTTCCTCGGTGACGCCGATATAATCGACGAGCTGCTTGTACGTAAGGTTCCGGGCGTTCAATACGGCGACGATGCGTTCCTTCAGGTCGGGAAGGCTGTGCGCGGGATCGGCGTTGATCTCTTTCTCTTCCATCATGGGTTAAAGCGACTTGGGAGTAGCAGGCTTTTCCCCGGCAGCGGCCGGTTGCGGCTTTTTCTTTTCAGGAGCCGGTTTTTGCGGGGCAGGTTCCTGCTTCTGGGGCGTTGCAGCGGCTGCGGGAATTTCGCTTTTGAATGTTTTCAGGAATTCCTCCCAGGTCATCGTCTTTTCTTTGTCTTCACCGTAATAATGGATGTACGGCTCGAACTTTTCGGGCGGCTGGTAGCCTTGCATGATCGTGAACGACTGGCGGTCTTTGCTGATGAATGCGAAAGACGGGTAGGAGAGGCGTCCCTGGAGCGCGGTAATGGCGAAGTCGTGCGCGCTGCGGGTGTTGGGACCGCCGCGGTTGGCGAATTTCTGACCGTTGAACGTCACCGTGTCATGGCCTTCGGCGTCGAACTTCACGCAGTAATAATGCTCGTTCATGTATTTGGCAATGACCGGGTGATGAAACGTGTTTGCGTCCATCACTTTGCACCAGCCGCACCAGCTCGTGGTGAAATCGACGAAGATCTTGCGTGGATTCGCATCGCTGAGCTTCTGCGCTTCTTCGAGCGTGTACCACTTGATGGTGGCCGCCGGCTCGTCGCCGGTAAGCGCGGAAGCCTTGTGCCCGAGAAACGCGTACGTTCCCACGGAAACAAGTGCTGTAATGCCAAGGATAAGGTACTTTTTCATAGGAATGTTCCTTATAACGAAGGTACAAAAAATGAGCCAGAATAGGACTCAGGTGTTAGGCGTTAGGATTTCAGACCAGGGGCTTAGGGCGGCGGATGCATTGCGCATTTTTGTGGAAGCAGGCGTCAGTTCGAATACATAACCCGCTGAAAGTATTCCTTACCGCCGGCGTCCCAGAAGCGCTGGCCGGAGGATTCCCCTTTTACCCAGTACCGCTGCCCGGCAAGCTGGCCATTGGGGTGATAACGGGATTCCGTGCCGTGGTAGTGCCCGTTGTGGTAATAACGCTCCCATTTTTTCGTTCCGCCGGGATAATATTCGACAACGGAGACCAGCGTGTCGCCGGAATACGTTTCCACAACCGACGGTATCGTATCGTTTTTGAAATACTGCGTTTGAGTCCCGTGGCGTTGGCCGTGCAGGTTGTAGTTCACCTTCGTAACGTATCCGTTCGTGTCGTAATAAATTTCCCGCCCTTCCTGCATGCCGTTCACGTACATCGATTCGTGGACCAGCTTCCCGCGGTAATACGAACGGCAGTAACCGTCGAATCGATTGTTCTTATAGCGGCAGACCTCCATTAACGAGCCGTCCATGTTCCAGCGTACGGATTCGCCGAACAGCTTGTTGCCGGAAACGAGCACCTGCTGTGACATCTGCCCGTTCCTGTACCACGTTGTCATCAGGTACACACCTTCGCTCACCGGCGTCCAGGTTTTGAATTTTTCTCCCGTAGCATAAAATTCCGCCGGCGGATCTTTTATATCGTTCTCTTTTGAAATTGCAGCCTGCACGATTGCGAAGATCAGCTTGCTGTTGAGCGCGGAATCGGGAACAAGTGTATAAGCAACCGCGTACCAGCTTCTGGCGTCGGCGAAATCGCGGCGGGCAAGGGCGGTATCGCCTTCGGCTATGCATTCTGCGAGGAGCGCGGCTTTGCCGGTGGAGTCTTTGGACGCGATGGCGCTTTTCATCCGCGCCGCCCGGGCTGCAAGCAACTCGTCGCACTGCTTAATGCGGCTTTTCAGGTATTGCTCTGAGGGGCATAATGCACAGGCATGCGTATAGGAACTTTTCGCGGCTGAATAATTTTGATTGGTGAAATTCCTGTCACCGGCCGCGACGGCGTTGTTGTATTCGCGCATGTGCACCGTGTCGATCTGGGCGAAACCGGCGAAAGGAAGCAGCAGAAGGATTCCGAGGAAAAAGGTTTTCACCCAGAAAATTTACGAAAAAAGCGTTAATCCGCAGAACGTGCCGTGATACTGGAAAATGTAACGAGGACTTATTGCCCCGGACCGAAATTGGTCAGGCAACCGCAAAAAATGAACAATGCCAAACGCCCAATTAACAATGTTCAGGCAAATCCCTTGTGAGTTGAATATTGGGCGTTTGGCATCCGATAGCTATCGGATGTGCGTTTTAAAATCGTGATCTATGGCATCGGCATTTTGACTCCATGACGAAATATCCCGGTTCACTGAACGTTTATATTTTACAGACCTTTGAACCGTGCCGACCCGCTGTTTCCTCCTTATCCTGCCTTTTCTTTTCCCTGTTTGCCTGAGCGGCCAGCTGTTCCGCAACGACGTGACCATAGTGGACATCCGGCTAAGCGCATGGAATAATTCCGCGTATACGACAGGCGTTTTCGAGCTTGGTAAGAAATTCGGGAAAGGTTACCTGGAAGGAAAGGAAAAACGGCTTCTCCCGAAACGCAACCGCTATGCCGGTGTCGGCGCGGAGTTCAGCTTCAGCCGTCCTTTTATCCTCGGACCGAAAGTAACTTTCGAATACAACAAATGGCTGCTGGCGCTGCGCGGCGAATTCACATGGTTCACCGATTTCAACCGCTCCGACCCGCGGCCGGCCCTCGGCGCAGGGATCTCATGGTTCGGCTGGATCGGTCTGTACTACATCTACCAGGTTCCCATCGTTTCTTCCCCGATCGACGGCATCGCGCGGCACAAGATCGAATTCGCCATCCGCTTCCCGGCGAAATGGTTTTAGGTGTTAGGACTTAGGTGAAAATACCTAATACCTAATACCTAATACCTAATACCTAATACCTAAGTCCTAATACCTAAGCACTAACATCTGTGCTTTTTTTCACAGCCACGCGGTAAAGAATGTATCCCAGTGTCGCAAACGCCACCACACCGATGAGGCTGTACCAGCCGCTGCCCATCAGTTCCTCCATCCTTTCCCCCAGGTTAACCATGCCCAGCTTTTCCTTTACCGTTTCATTCACCGACAAACACGCCACGATCACGCCCATGAGCGCGCCGCCGGCTACAAGGCCCGTCGCGAAAAGATTTCCGCGGCTGATCTCGCTTTCTTCGGTTTTTTCGCCGCGCTTTTTCGCTCTCCAGTCAACCAATCCTTTTACGCACCCCCCGGCGAAGATGGGCAACGTTGTACCCAGCGGGAGATAAGCGCCTACCGCGAAAGAAAGCGAATTCACACCCATCAGCTCCACGGTAAAGGCAAGGAAAACCCCGACCATGATAAATTGCCAGTCGAGCCCCCCGCCGAGCAAACCTTTTATCAAAGTCGCCATCAGGGTGGCCTGCGGAGCGCTGTACTCGGTGCCGCCGATCGCGTGTTGTCTTCCGGCAGCGACATCTTCCGCCGTCGGTGTGTCGAGCAGGTGAATAACCAGGCCGATGACCGCCGTGGAAACGATCGCGCCGATGAACAATGCCAGCTGCTGCGCGCGCGGCGTGGCGCCCACGATGAAGCCGGTCTTCAGGTCCTGCGATGTGTTTCCTGCATTCGCCGCCGCAATGCAGATGAGGCTGCCGATCACCAGCACAACCGGCTCGAACGCTTTGCCCGTAAGGCCGAACGCGATGAACACGAGGGAGGTTCCCATGATCGTGGCGATGGTCATGCCGGAGACCGGGCTGTTGCTCGACCCGATGATGCCGACGATGCGGCTGGAAACGGTGACGAAGAAAAATCCGAAAATGATCACAAGCAGCCCGATGAGCAATTTTCCGCCGATGCTGGTCGTCGGCAAATTCGGCAGCAGCGCGATGATGATCACCAGCACCAGGCAGCCGATCAGCGTCACCTTCAGGGAAAGGTCGCGCTCGGTGCGTTTTCGCGCGGTAACGGCATCGCGGTTGCGCATTGAGGTCAGTCCTTCGCGAAAAGAGGTAACGATCGTGGGCATGGTTTTGAAGAGCGTGATGAAACCGCCTGCCGCCACCGCGCCCGCGCCGATCTGGCGGATATAAGCGAGGTAAACGGCGCCTGCTTTGTCTGCAAATAAATGCGTCGCCGGGTTCCAGTCGCCCGGGCCGCCGGCGGTTGCAAGGCTTTCGAGCATCCCGAGCTTTACCAGCTGCGCCGCTACCACGTCGCCGGGAAGGAGGAAGGCGAGCAGCGGAATAAGCGCCAGCCACGCCAGCACGCCGCCGGCCACCAGCTGCCCGGAAATGCGCGGGCCGATGATGTAGCCAACACCCAAATATTCCGGCGTGATCTCCCCGTCGATGCGCGCCGAAGGCATGAATTTATTCGCCTGGCTCGTGAGGTACGAGGGCGCTTCGCTGACGACGTGAAAGATCCGCTGCAGCACCGCGTAAACACCTGCCGCCGCCAAACCGAGGTAAGCCGTCTTCGCGAAATTCCCGCCTTTGTCGCCCGCCACCAGCACCTGCGCGCACGCGGTACCTTCCGGGTACGGCAGCTTCTGGTGCTCGTTCACGATGAGCGAGCGCCGCAGCGGGATCATCATCAGTGTGCCAAGCAACCCGCCGATGATCGCCAGCGCGAGGATCGTCCAGTAGGTGAAATACACATCCCCGTGCGCGTCGACGCTGAGGAAAAGGAAGGCCGGCAACGTGAACACCACGCCCGACGCGATGGATTCGCCCGCCGATCCCGTGGTCTGGATGATGTTGTTCTCGAGGATGCTCGTTTTCAGGAACCGCTTGCCGATGGAAATGGCGAGCACGGCAATGGGGATGGAAGCGGAAACCGTGAGCCCGGCTTTGAGCGCGAGGTACACGTTGGCCGCGCCGAAAATAACGCCGAAGATGCAGCCGAAGATCACAGCCCGCGCGGTGAATTCCGGCAGGATGCGGTCGGCGGAGACGTAGGGTTTGAAATTATTGTCTGCCATGAATGAGGTACGAATTACGAGGTACGAAGTACGATTTTGAAAAGGTCAAAAAAGAAAATTCCAAATTCCGGGATGCTTTGGAATTTGGAATTTCTTCGTTTGGTCTTTCTTTTTCGGTTACCGGATGCCGTGCATCATTTTCACCATTCGTTTCGAGAGGATGAAGAGCAGCACGGAAGCCGCGCCGGACAGGAACACAAACAGCATGAAGAATTCGTACAGACCGGTGATCTCCACGCCGAGGAATTTGGGCTTCACCGGGTTGAGGTCGTAAATGGTCATGGTGCCGGATTGCCAGAGCGCGAAGTGTTTTCCGTCTTTGGTAAAAGAGAACGCTACTTTACGTTCATCTTCATTGGATTTCCACTTTTTGTCAATTTTCTCCTGGTCGGCAGCATCTTCCGCTGTTTCTTTTTCCTGGTTGATCTTGACGATCTGGCGAAACTTGTACATCGGGATGCTGTAGTCGTTCGGGGCAAAGCTGTTGGCCACCTTCGTTACCCGCAGCTCGTCTTTCCCTTTATCGTTCTTAATCGTAGCCGTATCGATTTCCCACGTCGCATATCCATCTTTTAGTACAAGCAGCGAATCTTCTTTTTCGTTTTTCGGCGGTTTCACGATGAAGGCTTCCTTGTAAACTTCCTTCGGCTCTTTGAAATTGGTAACAACATACGCGCTGTCATTTTTTACGTTGATGACGCGTGCGGGAACGGTGTCTTGTGCGGGAATGAGCGTATAGGCAAATTCCGGCGCTTCGTATGTTTCCACGATCTTCACGTCTTCCGGGTAAAGCGCGCTGAGCATGCCTGCGAATTTGTTGGCCGTCGCGTTTGCCACGAACCATACACCCATGAGCAGGGACGCGAACTTGATCGGCGCGAGCTTGTTCACCATCGACAGGCCGATCGGGGAGAGGCAAAGCTCGCCGAATGTATGGATCACGTAAAGCGCGATCAGCCACAGCATGTTCGATTTCTCTCCCGGCCCGATCATGTTCACGCCGATTGCGATGACAAGGTAACCTACAGAAAGGAACGCGAGACCGTATGCCTGCTTGAACGGCGAGGCAGGCTCGAGGTTTCTCTTGTCGAGCATGGTCCACAGCGCAGCGAAGAGCGGTGCGAAGATCACGATGGCAACGGCGTTGATCGATTGGAAATAGCTGGCAGGAACCGTCCACCCGAAAAGTGTGCGGTCGGTTTGCTCATCGGCGAAGAAGGTAAGCGAAGCCCCGGCCTGCTCGAAAGCGGACCAGAAGAAGATCACGAAGAACGCGGCAATGTAGATGACCCAGATGCGGTCTTTCTCGGGTTTCGAAAGGGAACGGTCGGAAATGATTAGCCCGGGAATGGCAATGGCCATGCCGAAGATCAGCGAGCCGAAGAAGTCGAAACCGACGACGAAAAAGAAAATGCAGACCAGCGCTGCCCCGATCACCGACCACGTAGCCAGTTGTCCGGCAGTGAGCTCTTTTTTGATTTCTTCTTTGGTGTCGATGTCCGGCGTCTCCACCACTTTGTTCGGACCGGTGCCGATCTGGCGTCCGTCGGGGGCAACGAGGAATTTGTTCTTCAGCCAGATGAAAATGACAAGGCTGGCCAGCATGCCCACGCAGGCTGCAAGGAAGCCCCATTTGAAGTCTGCCGGATCGCCCGTGTCGCCGAGCATGCCGCAGATGAGCGGTGCAAAGAACGCGCCCAGGTTGATGCCCATGTAAAAGATCGTAAACGCAGAATCCACGCGCTTGTCGCCCGGCGGGTAATGCTGGCCGACCATGGTGGAAATATTGGGCTTGAAGAAACCGTTGCCGAAAATGAGGAAGAACAAGCCGACAAGCATGAGAATTCGTGCGAAATCGGTCTGCTCGTAGAATGAACCGGCAAGGAACATCACGAATTGGCCGAGCGCCATCAATAAACCGCCAACGATGATCGATTTGCGGTTGCCCCAGTAACGGTCGGCAATAAATCCGCCCAGGAGCGGTGTGAGGTAAACGAGGCCGGTATAGCTTCCGTAAATGTTGGAAGCTTCGGCTTTGTCATATTTCAGCGCGTTGACAAGGAAAAGAATGAAAATGGCTCGCATGCCATAATAGCTGAAGCGCTCCCACATTTCCGTGACAAAAAGCACGTAGAGGCCCCTGGGATGGCCTTTCGTATTCGTTTCGCTCATATTCAATCTGTTCGTTGGTTAGAGTTGAGTTGCGAAGATAAAAAGAATGGGGTGCGAATTACGAATGTTACGAATTGAATAGTAATCCTCGAAGGTTTGCGCGCAGGCTGCGCACGGGCAAACCTTCGAGGATTACGTACTTCGTATTTTAAAGGTTTGCTTTCAAAAATTCCGTCATCTTGCCATACAAGTGCAGGCGTGCATTTCCGCCGCGGAGGCTGTGGTTCTTGTCGGGGTAGATGTAGAACTCGAACTGCTTGTTCGCGTCAACCAGCGTGTTGACGAGGTGAACGGAGTTCTGGAAATGCACGTTGTCGTCGCCGGTGCCGTGCACGACGAGCAGCTTGCCGCGCAGTTTATCCATGTTATGGTCGGGCGAATAGTCGTCGTAACCGTGCGCGTTGTCTTTCGGCAGGCCCATATAGCGCTCGGTGTAGATGGAATCGTAAAAACGCCAGTTCGTCACGGGCGCAACGGCCATCGCCATCTTGAAATAATCCGCGCCGAGCGCAAGGCACAGGCTCGACATATACCCGCCGTAGCTCCAGCCCCAGATGCCGATGCGGTCGTTATCCACGTAAGGCTGCATGCCCAGCCACTTCGCCACGTCCACCTGGTCGGCGCTTTCGAGCTTGCCCATCTGGCCGTAGGTGGACTTTTTGAACTTTGCGCCGCGGTATTCCGTCCCGCGGTTGTCCACCGACACGATGATGTAGCCTTGCTGCGTGAGGTACTGGTACCAATAGAAATCCCCGCCTTCCCACTGGTCGTTCACCGTGTTGTGGCCCGGGCCGCCGTACACCGCCTGCAGCACGGGATACTTTTTCGCGGGATCCATCTTCGCCGGCTTCATCATCCAGCCGTTCAGCGAAACGCCGTCGCGGTTGATGACCGTGATGAACTCCTTCTTCACGAAGCCGTAGTCTTTCGCTTTTTGCGCAAGCTCTTTGTTGTCTTCGAGCAATTTGATCTGCTTGCCGGAAGCTTCGTTGACTGTAATGTAATACGGCGTGTTGGCGGTGGAGTGGATGTTGATGAAATACTTCATGCCCGTGCTGAAGCTGGCGCTGTTCGTGCCTGCCGCGGGTGTCAGTTTCTTCGAACCTTTTCCGTTGATGCCGACTGCGTACACGTAGCGCTGGATGGTATTGCCTTCGTTCGACTGGTAATACAGCAGCTTTTTCTTTTCATCGTAACCGTAGAAGTCGATCACTTCCCATTCGCCTTTGGTGAGCTGTGTGCTCGTTTTGCCGTCCACCGAGACGAGATAAAGGTGCAGCCAGCCGTCTTTGTCGCTGCTCCAGATGAAGGATTTTCCGTCTTTAAGGAATGTCAGGTGATCGTACACTTCGAGGTACGTGTCGCGGGTTTCGGTGAGAATAAGCTTCGACGTGCCGTCGGTTGCATTTGCAAAGAACAGCTCGAGCTTGTTCTGCAGGCGGTTCATGCGCTGGAACGACAGCACGTTCGGGTCGTTCGTCCACTTCACGCGGGGAATGTACTGGTCGGTCTCTTTGCCGATGTCGACGGGAATGGATTGTTTCGTGGCGAGATCGTAAAGGTGAATGGTGACGATCGAGTTTTCCTCGCCGGCTTTCGGGTATTTGTAATTGTAAGGCGAGGGATACAATCCCGTGTTGTACATCGTCATGTGAAATTCCTTCACGCGGCTTTCGTCGAAGCGGTAATACGCCACCTTCTTGCTGTCGGGCGACCAGTACACGCCGTTGGAGAACGCAAATTCCTCCTCGTACACCCAGTCCGTATGCCCGTTGATGATCTTGTTCCATTCCCCGTCCGTGGTGATCTGCTCTTCTTTCCCCGTAGCGAGGTCGACGATGTAGATGTTGTTCTCGCGCACGAAAGAAACTTTCTTCCCGTCGGGCGAGAACGCGGCAAGACGCTGTTTCCCGTTGGTGGAAAGCGGGGTCATCTTTTTCGTTTTGAGATCGAAGATGTAATTCGTCTCCTTGTGCGAGCGGCGGTAGATGTATTCCGTCTCCGTTGCGATCAGCGCTTTGCTTTCATCCGGGCTCATCACGAGTCCCTGCATGTCTACCGGCTTCGATTGTCCTTCCGGGACCAGTTCGCTTTCGCGGAACAGCACTTTGACCTGGTTGCCGGTTTTGTATTCATACAGCGCATATGCCGGATCGGCTTCGCGGGTGAAATTGTAATAATGTTCCCCGTCGGCCGCCGATTCGTAACCACCCGAAAAACGCGCGGAGAACGTGCCTTTTTTCCAGATGTCTTCGAGCGTAATGGCTGTTTGCGCGGGAAGCGAAAGCGCGGTTCCGAGCAGGAGCAGGGATACCGAAACAAAGATCCTTTTCATAATGGGATGAGGGTAATGATGATTGGACGTGAAAATAAGGAAAAGACCGGCTTGACCGGCCCGGGGAAGGCTGGCGGCAGAATGTGTGGACGGGCGGGGAATATCGGGGACAAATTTGTAGAGGCACGAGGCCTCGTGCCTCTACAATCAAAAATGCCCCGCCCGATGCCATTCCCCCGCAAATTCCCATTTTTACACTGGAAATGAATTACGCCGCCATCACCCCGTCCATCCTGACCGAACTCTCCGCCATCGTTGGCCCGGAATACATCCACACCGACGAAGAACGCCTCGAACGTTACGGGCAGGATGAAACCGAAGACCTCCTTTACAAACCGTCCGTCGTGATCCGCCCGCGCACGCCCGAAGAAATTTCCGCCATTCTCATCCTTTGCAACCGCGAAAACATTCCTGTCACGCCGCGCGGCGCAGGCACGGGGCTCAGCGGGGGCGCATTACCGATCCACGGCGGCGTTTGTCTTTCGATGGAACGGTTCAACGAGATACTCGAAATTGACGAGCGCAATCTCCAGGCAACCGTGGAGCCGGGCGTGATCAACGAAGCGTTTCAGAATGCGGTGAAGGAAAAAGGCTTGTTCTACCCGCCCGACCCGGCGTCGAAAGGAAGTTGCTTTCTCGGGGGCAACCTCGCGCACAGCTCCGGCGGCCCGAAAGCGGTGAAATACGGCACCACGCGCGATTACGTGCTCAACATGCAGGTGGTGCTGCCGACAGGTGAGATCGTCTGGACAGGCGCCAACGTGCTGAAATATTCCACCGGTTACAATCTCACCCAGCTCATGATCGGCAGTGAAGGAACGCTGGGCGTGATCACGAAGATCGTTTTCCGCCTCATTCCCGCGCCGCAGCAGAACCTCGTCATGCTCGTACCGTTCAACTCCGCGGAAAAAGCCTGTGAAGCGGTGAGCGCCGTGTTCCGCGCGGGCATCACGCCTTCCGGCATGGAGTTCATGGAGCGCGACGCGATCAACTGGGTGCGGAAATTCGAACACGACATTACGATCGACGTTCCGGCGGAAGTGCAG
Organism: uncultured Chryseobacterium sp.; assembly: GCA_966211705.1. GTDB lineage: Bacteria > Bacteroidota > Bacteroidia > Palsa-965 > Palsa-965. The sequence goes on along the minus strand of CBIHOC010000001.1, from coordinate 100,095 downwards.
GCGCACCTGCTGATCGAGGTCGACGGCAACGACATGGATTTGCTCTACAAAGACGCGGAAAAAATTTCGGAGGTGATGCAGCAGTTCGAATGTGGTGAAATTTTATTCGCGGATACGGCGGCGCAAAAAGACATGTTGTGGAAAATGCGCCGCAAAGTGGCGGAAGCGGTGAAATCGAACAGCGTGTACAAAGAGGAAGACACGGTCGTTCCCCGTGCCGAGCTGCCCCGCCTGCTGAATGGCGTAAAAGCGATCGGGAAGAAATACGGTTTTCGTTCCGTTTGCTACGGCCACGCGGGCGACGGAAATTTGCACGTGAACATCATCAAAGGCGACCTGCCGGATGAGGTGTGGAAAAACGAATTACCGAAAGGCATCAAGGAGATTTTTCAGCTGTGCGTAGCGCTCGGCGGCACGATCTCCGGGGAGCACGGCATCGGCCTCGTGCAGCAGCCGTACATGCCCATCGCGATCGATGCGAAACGATTGGAATTGATGCGGGGAATAAAAAAACTCTTCGATCCGAAGTTGATTTTGAATCCCGGGAAGATCTTTTACCCCGAAGGAAAATAACCACGGAGGCACGGAGACACGGAGGTAATTTCTTCGTGCCTCCGTGTCTCCGTGGTAAAACAAATTTGAACTACAGACCGAATGCGCATTCTCGAACTCACCATCACCACCGGCAATCCCGCAGAGCTGCGGAACTTCTACGCGGAGCAGCTCGGCTTCCCGGAGATTCCCGCCGCGGGTGAGACCGACGGCTTTTCGTTCCGATCGGGTTATACGCGCATCAATATAGCGCCCGGCGATACTGACGCTCGTTACCATTTCGCGTTCAACGTGCGGCCCGACCAGCTGGAGAGCGCCATTTCCTGGCTGGAAAAAGCAGGCGTGGAGCTGATCGACAACCCGCAGGGCAAAGGAAAGATCGTCGATTTCCCGAACTGGCTGGCGAAGTCGGTTTATTTCTACGACCCGGCCGGCAACATCGTGGAGATCATCGCGCGGGCGGCCATTCCGCGGGCGGGGAACGCACCGAAATTCACCGCCGCCTCGTTAACCGGCATCAGCGAGATCGGGATCGTCACCGACGACGTGCCGGCGATGCGGGAATGGATCGCGGGCACGCACCGGGTCGGCGCTTTTGCCAGGCAGCAGAATACGGACACGTTCAGCGCGATGGGGGACGACGAAGGCCTGCTGCTGCTGGTCCCGGCGGGGCGGAAATGGTACATGGCCGACTTCGAAGCCGCTCATTTCCCGTTAAGCATCAAAGGACAGAACGGCGGCTCAGAAATTAAGTTAATTCTGCCCTGAAAAGTGTAACAAAGCCGCATCCCCCGCGTTACAGGAAGGATGCTCGTTTACCGGCCATGAAATTTCGTTTGCTCTTCATTCTTTTGCTCGCCGCCGCAATGTGCTGTCCGGAGTGGACAGGCGTGCGCGCTGCGTTTGCAGGGCAGGATACCGGCAGCAACCGGGAGGAAGTGTTGAAAAAGAAACGGAAGAAGCCGAAAAAATCAAAGAAGAAAAAACCGAAGAAAACGAACACATCCAAAAAAGCGGCGAAGAAACCTTCGGAAGAGGAAAAGAAAAAACAGGCTGCGAAAAAACAGAAGAAGCAGGAAAAGAACATCCAGCGCCTCGCCGACGAAAAAGAGAAAAAAGAAAAGCAGAAAGCGAAAGCCCGGAAAAAGCGCGAAGACTACGACAAATGCGATTCCACCCGCATCGTGCGCACGTCTTCCGACACGCTCCAGCTCGCCAGGTACATCAAAGTTTACCGTTCCCTCGGCGGCGCCTGTTACATCCTGCACCTCCAGCAGATGGGCAAGCTCATCAAAACGTCCGACGGTTTTTACAGCATCAAAATGAAACCCAGCAGCGATCCCCGCGCGCCCGCAGACTGGCAGACGTATCTCTTTTGCCCCATCGGCAAGCCCGACGGCATGGTGGCGCTTTGCTCACCCGCCGGCGATACGGTACAGGTTTGCTCGTATCTCGGGGAAAAGAAACACGGCCTGATGAGCTGGTTCAAAAAAGGAGAAGGCGTTATCCACCAGGAGCGGTATGTGAATGATGAGAAGGTCTGGGGGATCAAACCGGAGTAAAGCCACAGATTACACGGATTTCACAGATTGATTTTTTGGGGAACCAGTTGCTGTTCAATACGCGAAAATTTTCATGGTTCTGAAGCGTTCGGCGCGGAAGGTTTCTTCGTAGGGGATCATGTTGAAGTTTTCTTTTAAATAGATATCGGCTTCCTCCGCATCAAGCCAGATCACGCTCCCGGTAGACAATTTCAACCCGTAGGAAATTATTTGGCGGTGGAAACTTTTCCAGGGTTGTGGCGGATAACCGTAAGTGCCGCTAACTCGCAATTGCATTGGCACCCAGTGCTCGTATATCAAAAGCGATTTGCATTGTCCTTCGTATTTGATCGGCGCCAAAATAAAAGTTCCAGGGTTGTTCGGATCCGCAACGGCATTTGTGCTGTCCCAGCCGACGAAAGTATTGTCCAGCTGCATTTTCGTCATCCATTTCCCCGGACCAGGCGTTTTGTCTTTCTGAGCATGAACACTACCGCTAAACAGGCTATTCTTGAACATTTCAAGCAAGTTTGTGATCGGCGCCTGCGGTAAAATGTCGCTGGAATCGATAGTGAAAGTGACGAGGCGGAAGATCGTGTCGCCTTTCGTGACATTTCCGTGCATTGCTTTTGCCACTTCATCAACGATGAGCTGCCTGCGTCGTTCGTTTTCTTCTTTGTTGAGGAAAATCTGGTAACTGATGAGTGGAATTTTTACAAACGTTCCTGTGTCGATATCAGTGGAATCGGTGTAGAGGTAAGGAATGCCTGTCGAGAGAAAAACTATACGGGTAGTTGAGCTGTCGGACAGCGAATGTGTGACCGGTGGCTGCGGCGGCGCCGGCTTATAACGGGTTTCTACATGATAAAACGTCCGTCGTGCTGAAAAACTCATCACATGGCAAATCTCCGCGCTGCGATCCCACAAAAGACTCATGTCGAAAATCGGAACTGTGCCTATGTATCCTGAAGAATCCCTGAAAAGCCATTCTACCGCGGCCTTTGTCATGCGTATCCTGAATTCACCACCCTGCGAATAACCTTCATAAACTTCAATGCCGGGATCCATCGCCGCCTTCCAGATTTTCGATTCTGTGGAAATGAGAAAGTCCCCGTCATTTTTATTTTCGATAGAACAAGGAATGCTGCTCCAGTAATGCCCCGAACGCTGAGAATTGCCGGGAAAAGTGGATAAAAGGACGAGAAATGCCGCGAGTAAAAGTTTGTTCATGCCCTCCTAATGCCCAGCCCTCCCAAAAAGCCACAAACCAATCTGTGAAATCTGTGCTAATCTGTGGCTTAAAAATTCACCAGCTCCTCGTACATCTCCTTCACCGGCAGCCCCATCACGTTGAAATACGATCCCTCGATCCGCTCCACGCCCACGTAGCCGATCCATTCCTGCGCGCCATACGCGCCTGCTTTGTCGAACGGCTTGTACGTTTCCACGTAATATTCAATTTCACCCGTCGTCAACTCTTTGAAGTAAACGTCCGTCCGCACGGCAAACGCGATCTCTTTCTTCCCGGATTTCAGGCACACGCCGGTGTACACTTCGTGCCGGTTGCCGGACAGCTCGCGCAGCATCACCTTCGCTTCTTCGGCATCCGCCGGCTTGTTCAGCACGTGCCCGTTGATCCACACGATCGTGTCGGCGGTGATGACGATGGTTCTTTCATCCAGCGAGCCTTCGAATGCATCGGCTTTTTTGCGGCAGAGAAAAAGCGGTATCTCTTCGCCCGTCAAATGTTCCGGGAACGATTCATCCACGTCTTTCGTCTGCAGCTCGAACGGGATGCCGAGCTCCTGCAGGAGATATTGACGCCGCGGCGATTTGGAGGCGAGAATGAAACGGAATCGGTTCAGCTGCTCAGGATACATTTGCGGTCAGCTCATGCGCATAAAGGAACAGGTAGCTCACACCGGCCACCATGATCAGCTTTACCAGCGTGCTGGCAAAACGCCAGTCTTTTTTTCCTTTCGCCGTATGAATGCGCCCGGTAAGATAAACCAGCGGCAACTGCACGAGCGCGAGCATGTAGAAAAACGATTTCCAGTCGGGACTTGCTGCCGGGGAATGGATCTGCTGGGGCATGATGCCGGGCACTTCCACCGTGTAATCGGCGTCGCCGGGGGCTTCGATGTAGGCATTGCCGTCGGCCGCCGTTGCGCCTGAGTATTTTTCGCCGGTCGCCGTGTTCGTCAGCGTTACAACGATGCCGGGCGTATCCTGTTTTACCGGCAATGTCAGCGTCACATCCTGGCTGACCAGTTGCACCTGCAGCCAGCCGATCGAAACGATGAGGATCACGACGATGGCGGTCAGAACGTATTTTGTGCGCGCAATGCCGATCACGATCGGCATGGTTTTGCAACCGTACGTCATGTCGCCTTCGTAGTCTTCCACGTCCTTGATGATCTCGCGCAGCAGGGAAACGGTGAAGGCGAACAGGGAAAGCACCAGCGTGGCCTGGAACACAACGTGGAGGTAATTGCCTTCCGCGTCGGGGAAGTTGCGGTGAATGTTCGGCACTTCGAACAGCGCCACCACCAGCGGCACCAGCCCGGAAAGCAGCGCGATCACGAAATTGCCGGCGAAGAACTGGCGCTTGAGGTTCGTGGAATAAAACCAGAGCAGGGCCGGAGCGGTGATGTCAAGGACAGAGCCGACGCGCAACTGGTTGTATTTCCAGCTCAGCCAGATGCCGATTCCCGCGCCGAGAATGTTCAGCGTCATGTGCGCCGCCATCGCCACGCGACGTTTGATGCCTTTCCCCACCATGTTCGTGGCCGGCCGGTTCACCTCGTCGATGCGGATGTCGAAATAATCGTTGATAATGTATCCCGCCGCACCGATCATCACCGTCGACAGCACGAGCAGGAAAAAATCGATCCCGCTCATCGCCATTTCCATGTGCCACAGCGAAAACGGCTCGTCGGCATGCTGCAATTCCAGGAACGGCTCCAGCAGGAACCAGCGCACCATGTACTGCGTGAACGCCATGATCAGCAGGTTCGGCCAGCGGATGAGCTTGAAGAATGCGAGCATAGAGGTCAAAAGTAAGAAAAGATGTGCCGATGTGCTGAAATGCCGATGTGCCGATGAAAATGGAAATTGGGTTGTCCGGGTGCGGCTGGATGTGCGCATCGGCATATCAGCACATCGGCATTTCGGCACATCATTCCCACACTCCATTCAGCCGGAGCACCTGCTCGATCACATCGCGTACGCATCCTTCACCGCCTTTTTTCGGGGAGATGTACACGCACATGTCGCGGATGTCGGGAGCGGCGTCGTGGGGGCAGCAGGGAACGCCGGCGCGGCGCATGGCCGGGAGGTCGGGAACGTCGTCGCCCATGTAGAGCACGGATTCTTCTTCGAGCTGGTAAACGGTGGTGAACTCTTTGAAAACATCCTCCTTGTCGGTCACGCCGAGGTAAACTTCCTGGATGCCGAGGCCGGTGAAACGTTCCTTCAGGATATCGTCCTTCCGTGCGGATGAAATGATGGCGATGATGAAGCCGGCTTTGACGGCCTGCTGCAGCGCGTAGCCGTCGCGGGTATGCACGCGGCGGGAGATCGTGTTGTCGGAATGGAAATGCAGCGTACCGTCGGTGAGCACGCCGTCGATATCGAACACGAAGGCTTTGATCTTGTTGAGGCGCTGCTTGAAGTTGCCGTTCATTTTTTTCCTGCGTTGTGAATGCTTTTGCTGAGCTTGCGGTAGATCTTTTTTAATTCGGGATGGCCTTTCAGCAGCGCGAGGTGTTTGTCCATCACGATGCGGTCGTTGCGCAGCGCGGGACCGGTCTGTGCCGCTGCAGGAGAAAGCTGCTGCACTTTCGCCGCTGTTTCCAGGATGAGCGGGCGCAGCAGGTCGAACGGGAGCTTGTGCTCCTTCAGCAGGTCTTCCGCGATGGCGTAGAGCCGGTTCGTGAAATTGCAGGCGAACACCGCCGACAAATGCGCCGCCTGCCGCTGTTCCGATGAAAGCCGGTACACTTTGTCGCTCATCGCACCCGCAATCTCGTCGAGCGAGGCCAGCGTGATATGGTCCCCCGCTTCGATGCAGAGCGGAACATCCGCCATGTCGATCTTCCGGCCTTTTGACAAGGTCTGCAGCGGGTACAGCACGCCGCGGTTCGGGAATTGCCCCAGCACATCCAGCGAAAGTCCGCCCGACGTGTGGAGCACGATGCCGTTTTGCTTTTTGATTTTTTTGACGATCCCCGGCAACGCGTCGTCCTTCACCGCGATGAGATACACGTCGGCATCCGCCAGGGAAGTGAGTTTGTCCGTAGCCTGTGCTTTCAGCTGTTTCGCCAGCTCCTGCGCATGGACCAGCTTGCGGCTATAGACCTGCACGATCTCCGCGCCGGCATTGCGAAGCGCTTCGCCGAAATGCGTGGCCACGTTCCCGGAGCCGAGAATCGTGACGCGTAAGGGACGAAGTTTCTCTGCCATGATGCGAAGTTAAAAGAGAATCGCCGCAGAGGCGCAGAGAACGCGGAGAACTCTGCGTCCTCTGCGCCCCTGCGGCAAAATTAATTGCGGTTTTTACGAATACGCTCCCTCACCGCGATGAATGTCCCTGTGATCATGATGAGGCAGCCGAGCCAGAGCACGTTGATGGCCGGGAAGATGGATGCTTCGAGGACGATGAAGTCGCTGCGTTTCGACATTTGCGTGGCGGCGTACACGTCGATCTTCCGCGTTTCCGGGCGCACTTTCCAGAATGTCAGCTTCACGCCGAGCTCTTCATCGATCGCATCGACCTGGCGTGTTGCGCCGCTGGTCATGTTCATGATGTAATACGCGGTCATTTTCCGCTTGTTGCCCACCGCGTCGAATACGCTGAAATGCGCGCCGAGCGCGATCTCCGATGTGTCATGCGCAATTTCCCCCGGGCCGGCCTGTTCCACGCTGTCGAGCACGGCGATGCAATTGCTGAGCGCCACCGTATCCTGTTCGGCCACGGTGAGGTTGCGCGGCTGGTCGAACAATTTGCCGGCCGGACCGGAATAATCGGTCGTATCGGTGAGCGAGGACGGCTCGACGTACTTGATGAAGGTGTAAATGTCTTTGTGCAGGAAATGACGCGTGTCTGGCTCGGCGGCGTTGCCCATGAACGGGTTGAGCTGGATGAACGGGCGGAGCGTGAATTCTTTTTCACCTTTTACGCCGTCTTTATTTTCATAAAAATCGACGTTGTAAAAAACGTAATCCGTTCCGTTGATATTCTCCTTTGTCTTTTTCGAATAGCTGACGAAATAATCGCCCATCGGCAGCACTTCGCCGCGGCGCATGAAAATGTTTTGCTCGTTGGAAATGCCGCCGCCGATCGATGAAACGTCGAAACGTGAAGAGTTGCGGGAGATCGTGTCTTTTTTCGAGGTTGAAATGACAGCCCCCAGCAGCAGCAACCCGAAACCGATGTGCGCGATGGAAGCCCCGGCGCTCCTGATTTTCCCTTTCAGGATCTTCAGCCAGTAATCCGCGTTGGCAAGGATCGAGAAGATCGTTCCGAATACGAGGAACGAGCACATCCAATACATGTATTGCTTTTCGTGCGGGAGGTTGCTGAAGTTTTCGTTGAAATAAATGAAGAGCACGAGCGGAAGCGAGATCACCACGCTGATCGCGAAAGAGCGGAACAGCTGCTTCCTGAATTCTTTCATCGGTGTGTCCTTGTATTTGAAATATTGCGTGATGGCCATGAGCAGCACCACCATGAATGCAAAGCCCGACTGCCAGCGGTTGTAGAAATAGATCGAGTCTTTGTCCGGCGCAATATTTCCCCCGGCCAGCTTTTGCGTCCATTCCCAGCCCGTCGTGTCGTGCAGCCATTTGGTTATCGCATTGACCGATTCGACATGAAGGAAACTGTTGACGACATTGCCGGAGGTGTAAAAAATGATCTGGAAGGAAGCAACCACGAGCACCAGCGAGCCGATGAACATCCAGAATTCCCGCGACCACAATTCCTCCTCCTTGTGTTCCTTCGGGAAAAATTTACCGTAACCCACGAACAGCGTCACCAGTGAGCCGAGCAGCAGGAACAGCATGGACGAAGCATGATCGCCGTCGAGAAAACGCACCAGCACGATGGCCGCAAGGCCGGTGTAAATGACACGCAGCTTCCAGTTGAAGGCCAGCAGCGTCACCGCGAGCCACAGGAAAAATCCCATGAACAGCGTCAGCTCTTCATTCAGCCCGTCGTCGGTGAAGGCGTGAACGGAAGTGTCGCTGAGCACGCCGCTTTTGGTGAGGAAGGTGGAATAAACGATGAGCAGGAAGGCGGCGATGCAGAGGAAGAACGTGGTGAACAGCGACTGTCCTTTCTGCCGGTACAGCAGCATCACGTGCGCCGCGCCCACCAGCACCATCCACGGCACCAGCGACGCGTTTTCCACGGGGTCCCACGCCCAGAACCCGCCGAAGCTCAATGATTCGTAGGCCCAGGCGCCGCCCATCAGGATTCCCGTGCCCAGCACGAGCACGCCGATGAACGCCCACGGCAACGCAGGTCTCTGCCAGTCCGTAAGCCGTTTCGTCCACAGCCCCGCGATCGCAAACGCGAACGGCACCGTCACCAGCGCAAAGCCGAGGAACAGCGTGGGCGGGTGAATCGTCATCCAATAGTTCTGGAGCAGCGGGTTGAGGCCGCGCCCGTCATGGAACATCGGCGTTTGCGGGTTCGTGAGGTAATCCGGGATCTTCGTCCACGGCAAACCGATGTTGTCTTCCTTGAGGCGGATAAGATCGAACGGGCTGCTGCCGATGTGCATGTCGCCGACGTACAGGCCGAGCAGCATCATGGAAAGAAAAACCTGCACGAGCGACAGCACCGACAGCACCGGCGCTTCCCAGTCCTTCGCGCGGCGCATGAGCACCAGCCCGATCACCGCGTGCCACAGCAGCCACAGCAGCGTGCTGCCTTCCTGGCCTTCCCAGAGGCTGGCGAGGATGTAATTCATCGGCATGTCGCGCTTGGAATGCTGCCACACGTACTGGTACTCGAACCGGTGGTTGATGAGCATCAGCAGCAGCGTCAGGAAAATGCCGATCACAGCAAACGCATGCGCCAGGTAAAGTCCGCGGCAGGTGATCTTCCACCCGCCGGCATCGGCAAGGTTCTGCATGGAAGACCGCGTCCGGAGCGCATTGGCGATCACGGAAAATAAAGCGGTCACGAATGCGAGGACCACGAAGAAGTGGCCCATTTCTCCCCAGAGGGGTTGTTCGCCGATGTATTCTATATCCATTGAGAATTTTCAGTCCGCTGGAAAAAGCGGCGGTTGGCGGTGGCGGTTGGCAGTAATAGCAGGCGACCGCCAACTGCTGCTGCCACCTGCAGCCTTATTGTTTTTTTCCCGATTCCGCCCATTCGCCGCGGCCGTCATTGTACTTGGAGGGGCATTTCATCAGGATCTTGTGGGCGACGAACTGATCACCGCTCATGGCGCCGATGGCCACCACTTCCTGGGAACGTTCGAAATCCTGGGGCTTGCAGTCGAGCAATGTCACTTTGCACTCTTTGCCTTTTTTGTCGGCCATGTAGAAGGAAAACTTGTTCGGATCCTTCTGCGGGTCGTATTCCATGGGTTTGGTGCGCACCAGCGTGCCGGAAACCTGGACATCGCCGCCTTTCTCGCGGGCTTCGGTGAAATCGGCGTACGTGGTCGAGCTGCCGAGCAGCGTGAGCATGCTGCCCATGGCGAGAACGATGATGAGGATGCCGATGATATGTGTCTTTTTCATGACTAAGAACGATTAATGTCTTTTTCGAGCTTCGAAACTTTTTTGTCGAGGCGCCACAGGAAGATGAACAGCCCCGAGAGAATGACGATGATCACGGCGAAAACGGCGTGGAGCGTGCCGTGCCCGCGCAGTGACTGGAACGCCTGCTGGTCGAGCGTGTGCTGGTCGTGTGCGGAAGCGGGGAGCGCGGCAAGCAGGAAGAGCAGCGCGGCAATTATGCGGGATTTGAGTTTCATGTTCATGCAGACAGGGTTAGTTCGCGCAGGCGGGTAATGCGCAGCCTGAGGTTAAAGATCCAGAACCCGAGCAGCAGCCAGCCGGCCACCGCGCTGTAAAACACCGGGCGGAGCGTATTGTCGAGATCGTAGGTGCTGAACGGGGAATTACCGCCGTTGCCGGGATGCAGCGAGTCGGCCATGCGCGGCAGTACGCCGATGAGCACGAGCATCATCACGAAGGCAAAAATGCTGTAGATGGCCGACACGCGCGCGCGTTTTTGCTCGTCTTCGATCGCGTTGCGCAATACGGCGTAAGCGAGATACGCCAGCATGGTGATCGCCGTGCCGTTCAGCTTCACGTCGTCCACCCACCAGGCCAGCCACGTGGGCCGCGCCCAGAGTGAGCCGGTGATGAGCCCCAGCACGCCGAACAGCAGCGCCACGTTAACCGCTTCGTTCGCCGCCTTGTCGTGCTTCATGTCGAAGCCGCGCAGGAATTTCAGGTTGTTGTAAAGCGCCCAGCTCAGCAACCCGATCATGGTGAACCACATCGGCACGTGGAAGAACAGGTTGCGCATGGACTCGTAAAGGATATGGCGGAACGGGAAGGCGTAATGGTCCTGCTTTTCATTGGCAACGACAGGCGAGCAGGACGGCAGAACGGTGGCACGCGCCGTATCGGTGGAGGCGATGGCCTGGTCGAGGTACAGGCGGCCATCCGCGTCGTTGTATACCGTCAGGCCGAAAAACAGGCTGTCGAGCGGGGCGAGCGGGGGGAAATCGAGCTCCAGGTGGGTATTGTCGACGATCCTGATCTCCGCGCAGGAATTCACCGGTTTGCCGCCCGACCAGTTCGTGAGCCAGGCCGAAAGGGTCTTTTCATTGTCTTTGAAACGGGTATTGTACCCGAAAACATTGACAGTGAACGGTTTCTCAGACGTGGCGAACGTGGAAGGCGTAACGGAAACGATGCCGGGCGAGAGCGGAATAAGAATACCGGCCGTAAACGTAAAGAGCAACAGGACTACAGACAGGATTTTCCACCAATTCCGTTTCATTCGACCGGCATTTTTGTCGGTGCAAAGGTACGGACTTTTGCCGCCTGATGTGCTTGTTAAAAAATCAAATGAATGAGCGGCCGGGAAAAGTCTGGCACGAAAGGGGAGTAACATTTTTTGTGGAAAAAATGCCCTGAAATGCGCAACATTGGGCATTTTTTTTCGTTAAATTTATAGTTGGAACCCCGGCCGATAGTGCAGTGTAGACGAATCTGCGTTCAGCAAGCCCGGGAAGTGAATTTAACCTCAACGCTTACATTTTCCCATGATGCAACGAGTTTTCGGGTTTTTCCGTGCGATCAAACCCCTTATCCTGGTACCTGCTGTGTGCCTCGTTTTCGATGCACGGTCGCAAACCTCGCCCGGCAAGGAAGCAACCGCTTCACCGACCTATTCCCGCACGCTGAAGTGGAGCTACGACGGTCATGACTTCAACACGCGCCTGACGTTCGAGCTGTCGGATTATCAATTTTACCGGAACCTTCCCAAGCGGAACGCCGGAAGCGCTTATGCCGGGGAGCATGCGGAACATGCGTACCTGGTTGACCTGGCGAGACAGCTCGACAAGGATGCGAAGGAGCTCGGCTATAAAGACAACCAGCTGGCCGATTACCTCGTCGCGTTCGTGCAGGAAGCCATCCCGTACACGCGCGACCCGGATAATAACGGGTTCGATTACCCGAGGTTCCCGATCGAAACCATTACCGAGCAGGGTGGTGACTGTGAAGACAAGTCGGCGCTGCTTGTGGCATTGCTGAACACGTTCGGCTTCGATGCGGTGATGGTGGCGCTCCCGACACACATGGCCGCCGCCGTGGCCTGTGAGAACCGCGGAAGCTATTACAGCTACAACGGCAAGAAATACTCCTTCATCGAAACCACCGTTGGCGGCTGGGAGATCGGCTCCGTTCCCCCGGAGTGCTCCAGGGTGACGGCCAAGATCATCGAAGGATTGGCTGTAAACAGGTATTCCCGCGAAATGAACCAGCCCGAAGCCGCAATTCCAGCTGCCGCAGCTGAGCCTTCGAAAGCTGCAGCACCCGCGGCGACCGGCAAGTCAACCGGTGTGGCGAAATCCGCCGGAACGATTAACGTGAACGGGGCGACGCACGTCGTAAAGGAAACGTACACGATCGAGATAAACGGCACGACCTACACGGTCATCAGCTACCGCTAATCCCGCCACAGGTAAGGGAAAAGCAGGTAAGCCAGCGCGATCACGAGCACGTTCAGCATGCCCAGCGACAGGAGATAAACCGCCCCGTCGGCGGTGGGCAGCCCGGCCACGGCATGGCGCGAGGCTTTGATCACGAGCATCAGCAATGGCAGCACCACCGGGAAACCGAGGATGGACATCAGCGTGAAGTTATTGCCCGCCTTTGAAGCGATGGCCGAGATCATCGTGAATGCCCCCGCCAGTCCGGCTGTGCCGAGCACGAGCGTGGCGAAGAACATCCCGTCGTTTTTCACCGGGTAGCCGATGAAGAAGGCGTAGACCAGCAATCCCGCGAAACCCAGCAGGATCATCAGCAGCATGTTGTAGAAGAGCTTCGCCAGCAGCACCGCGCGTGGACTGGCGAGCGTGTAGAGGTAGAGCAGGCGCCCGCGGCTTTCCTGCGCGAAGCTGCGCGCAACGCCGGTTACGGAAGCGAAGAGGAGGATGATCCAGAACAGCGCGGTCCACGTGGTCATCATCAGCTCACCGAGCGCGGGGATCCTTCCGCCGCCGGGCATGCTGCGGAAATCGAAGCTGCCGAGAAAACTGAAACGGGCCACAAAAACGGTGGAAATGACATACAGGAGCACGCCGTAAAGCGCATACTTCTGGCGCTGCTCGAGCAGCACTTCGCGTTTGAACAGGGCCCTGGTTTGCCGTGAAAGGGACATCGGGACCAAAGATCACGAAAAATCCTTTCGGCGAAATAAACGCTTACCGGAACGGATCGGAATACCTCGGATCGGACAGGAACTGCGGGTCGGAAAGCGCGAGTAGGAACGTTTCCAGCGCCACTTTTTCCTGCTCCGTAAGCCCGATGCGGCGTACAGGGAACTGCGAGAAGTTCTGGTCGGTCGGCATCGTCACAGAATCGAAAGCTGTTTCCGGGATGTCCCGCAGTATCCAGCTCAGATTGGCGCTGTTGGCTACACCGTGGTCGTAATGGTCGATCACTTCGCGCAGCGTGCTGAAACGGCCGTCGTGCATGTATGGCGCGGAATACTCCACGTTGCGGAGCGAAGGCACGGTGAACTTTCCGTAGTCGTCCTGGTTCTGCGTCACATATCCGCGTCCCCGGTCGCTGTAGTTCACCTCAAGCCCGATGTTCTGGTAGCTGGTTTCGTACCCGTTAAAGTTCTGTCCGTTGTGGCAGCTGTAGCACCGCGCCTTGTCGTGGAACAGGTCTTCTCCCTGCAGCGCAATGGCGTCCATTTCACCACGGTCGTATTTGCTGCCCGTCGTCACAAGCGCATCTACAAATGCAGCCAGCGCCGTGCGGATGCGCGCCACGGTGATTTCCGGGTCGCCGTACGCAGCCGCGAACAGGCCGGGGTAATACGGCAGCAGCTTCAGCTTTTCGGGCAAAATGTTGAGATCGAACATGTGCATTTCCAGCTCGTTCATCACCGGCATGAACACTGCGGTGTCCGTGCTTCCCGCGCGGCCGTCCCAGAATTTATGGCGTGGAGTAAAAAACGTGCCGTTTTCCGCGATCAGCGTGGAAGAGTTGCGCGAAGTCATGCCGTTGAACAGGCCGCGGCTGGACGCCGAATTGTCGCCGAACGCGAACTGCTGCTTGTGGCAGGAACCGCAGGAGATCGTATTGTTGAGCGAAAGGTTCGGGTCGTAGAACAGCACCCTTCCGAGCGTGGCCGTGTTCGCATCTGTGAAGCCGTAATCGTAAGGCTGCGCAGGCAGCTGGGGCGTGCGCTGCGGACCGTTGATCACCGCCGGGTCGTCTTTGCGGCAACCCGGGCCCGCCACAATGGACAATGCCGCGGCACAGGCAAGTGCGACGGCCAGGCGGGTTCTTGTGATGCGGAACTTTTTCATGATGTCAGAATTTGAACGCGAGGTAAAGCGTGACCGGCAGCGTGAGCGACAACTTTGTTCCCGTCAGGTCTTCTTTTTCAGTTGATTGAAAGTTAGTGATAGTGCCGTTAAAATCAATGTTGTAGCTGGAATATTTCGATTCTTCCACTTCGTAGGAATACACGGCATACAGCGGCATTTCAGTATAGAGGCTGAGCCGTTTCCGGAAATTGTATTGGATGCCGAACACCGGTCCGCCTCCTGCCGCGATCTTGTCACCGGAAACGGTTGTCCGGGAAGAATTGTACGAGTTGGGAAGGTTGTTGTATTCGATAACCGTCTGCGACCGTGAATAACCCGTTTCCCCGACGAGGTCGACACCTGCGTACACCAGGAATTTCCGGTCGAGGCGGAAGCGCCGTTCCCATCCCGCCCTGAAAAATGAGTTGAAATGATTGCTGTAGGCCGGCACACCGCTGTTCGGCCCCGGCGGAGGAGAGCCGCCTGTGATCTCCGTGCCCGATTTTGAAAAATCCATGGAAATGCCAAGTCCGAAGCGCCACGCGGTTTTATTTCCCGGGGCGATGTTTTTGTACGTAAGGTCGTACGGCAGCATCGCGAATGTGCTGTTCGACAGGTTGAACACCTGCTTGAGGAGCATGGTCGTGTTGAATCCGAATTCGTGGCGACGGCGGAATTCATCTTCCATGCGGGCCGTATCCGGGGAAGCGGGACCATCCGGGTTTTGCGCCACGGCAAGCGCGGGGAACAGGAACAATGGCAGCAGGAGCAGCGTACGGGCTGGAAGCATAGGGGCTATTTATTTGAAAAGTACGGATCGGGCATTTCCTGGCAAATCTTTGACAAAAGACGCACCGGTCGAAAATGGTTGCCCGGGGAAGTTTGAGGGGCGAGCGGGAATGGTTAATTTCGGGAAACATTTGACCGTCATGAAAAAGCTCTTTCTCCCTGTCCTTCTTTTTTTCACATTTATCTCCGTCGCCATGCAAACCGATTCACCGGTGAAAACACTTTACGATTTCAGCGCCAAAACCATCGACGGAAAGGATTTCGACTTTTCAACACTGAAAGGGAAAAAAGTGCTCATCGTAAACACCGCTTCCGAATGCGGGTATACGCCTCAATATGCAGGCCTGGAAGAATTGTACAGGAAATACCAGCCAACCGGCAAGTTCGAGATCATCGGCTTTCCCTGCAACCAGTTCGGCGGGCAGGAGCCCGGCACGAACGCGGACATTAAAACCTTCTGCACGAAAAATTACGGCGTGACATTTTCGATGATGGAGAAGATCGACGTGAAAGGCGAGAAGCAGCACCCGCTTTACAAATGGCTCACCACGAAAGCCGAGAACGGCGTGGAAGACAGTGAAGTGCGCTGGAACTTCTGGAAGTTCATGATCGATGAGAACGGGAAATTCGTCGGTCACGCCGGGTCGAAGGAAGAGCCGATGGGGGAGCTGATCACGAAGTGGGTGGAAGGGAAATAATTACTTTAGAATTTCGCTATAACCTATGAATGCATCTGCGCTAAAAAAAGTGCTGCACAAAAAGATCGACAGCATTGACGATACAGCTGTTCTTGAAGCGATTTATACGCTGCTTGACAGGGAGGAACGACGAGCTTCCTATTCGTTGTCGAAGTCCCAGGTCGAAGAGCTCGACAGGCGACTTGAAGCGCACGATTCAGGAAAAATAAAATATTATTCCCCGGCAGAAGCGAAAAAGATCGTTACGAAAAAACGTAACAAGTGAAACTGTCTTACGTTTATTCAGAACGTGCGATCAGGGATATGATCGACGCTTACGATTGGTATGAAGCCCAACAGCAAGGCCTGGGAGATCGCTTTTACAATGCTGTAGAACAGGCAGCCGGGAGTGCTGCAGAGTTTCCGGATGCTTATCCGAATAAATATAAAAACACAAGAGAAATACTGATCGCACCGTTTCCATACCTGATGATCTATATCCGGGAACGAAACAAAATATTTATCAAGGCCATTTTTGCTGCCAAAAAGAAGCCGTCAGGAAAGTATCGCGTTTGATTGATCAGTCGATTTGCAATCCACCGCTGCAGGGTAAATGAGTTGATTTGTCAATGCTTTCGTTGAGAAATTGATGCCGCTGCCGTGAACAGAAGTTGTTGCCGGTTTTCAGTTGTTTTTGTAATTTTAAAAATGACCCGGATTAAAAGCGAGATTCATAAAGTGCTTGATGAACTCCCTGAAAGTGTTTTGCAGGATGTGCTTGATTTTTTGAAGGAATTGCAGGCGCATTCGACCGATGAGATTAAACTCGCGAGTAATCTTCGCAAAATCTTATCCGAGGACAGAAGATTGTTGCAGAAACTCGCTGGTTGAAACAACGAAATTTTTCGCTGTATTTGAAAACTTGTTCCGGTTAACTCCAATACAACCCCCATCATGAAAAAACTTCTTGTTATCCTGGCAATGCTCTGCGCATTCGGCACCGCGCGGGCTGCTGAAGCCAAAGACACGTTATTCTTCTACAACGCCGACACGACCGGCTTCAACCCCGTTTTCCTTTCCCTGTACAGCGACGGAACGTTCAACTTCTTCCAGATGCCCGGCGGAAGCTGCTGGGCGGTTTTCGAGGGAACCGGAACGTGGAAGAAAAAAGGCGGCGTGATCGAGCTGCAGTTTCCGCCGGTGATGTTCACACAGAACGGCGACACGGTGGTTTATCACAAAGGCCTGTGCCGGATGCAGCTGCATGGGCGAACGTTGCGGGTGGTGGAAGACGACGAACGGATCATCGTGGAAACGTTGCGGACGGACGAGGACCTGGTGCTCTTTTTCGGGAGAATGGACCGGGAAGTTTCCGTTAAGTAACTTTTGAGCGCAGCGGAAGCGCAACGAATCGGAAATGCGGACCGGCGGGAATGTTAACCTGTAAAATTCAACTATTTCTTCCTCAACAAACAAAACGCACAATGCCAAACGAACAATGAACAATGTTCAATGAATCACTTGTTCATTGAGCGTTGTGCGTTTGACATTGTACATTTTCGAATTGATGAATTTTACTCTTTCATCCGGTTCCAGCTCTCCAGCACAATCTTCCATTTCCCGTCCGCATTTTTTTTCCAGATCGTCACGTATTTGAAATTCCAGGATTCGCGGTTGTGGTTTTTCGTGCCGCACTGCGCGCCGGTTTCGATGCCGATCTCGTACGCAAGCCCGCCGTCGCCATCCAGCGAGATGATGTTCCGGTCGTGCATCATCATGCAATCTTCCTTTTCCCAGTAGCTTCTTATGGCCGTCTTTCCCGCAATGTAGGTTTCCTGCTCCGGGGAAATGCGCGCGGTTTTGTCGTACATATCCATCAGCGAATCGTAGCTCCCGCGCATGAGCAGCGCCGAATGCAGTTTTTCAAGGCTCACGAACGTGTCGCGCAGGACTGCGGGGTCGAATTCATCGGGGTTGGTAAGGATGACTTTGGGCGGCCCGGAATCGGCTTTCTCTTTTGGAGCAGATGAGGAATTGCAGGCCAGCAGGAAGAGCAGCGGGATTACGGCAAGGGCTTTCATACTGTAAAGTTGCCAATTTCCGGGGAATGAGGAATTGGCATTCGGCAGCTGGAAATGTATCTTCGGGAAATGCGTAACCTCGTTTTCGCGCTGCTTTTCCCGTTCGCCCTCGCCGCGCAAAGTTTGCCCGACAGCGCTATTGCGGCAAAGCTTGGCGTGAAAAAGCTCGTAGTGCTCATCGAATGCGATACGTTGCCGGTGGATACGGCGGCGGTGTTGTTCTTCGACAAGGGGCAATGGAAAACGGCGGACGGAATTTCCGCGAGCGAACCGGAACGTAAGGCGCGTGGAGTTTACAATGCGAAAGGACAGCTTATTTTCGCCGGGTCTGTTCCGCCTCCAAAACATTGCACGAACGATACCGTAGGTTGGAGTTATGCCTACGACGCGGCCGGCCGGGTCGTGCGGAAGAAATCGTTCAGCTGCGAAAAAGGCGATGCGACATGGTTTTATACCTACGATTCCTTTGGCCGCCCGGTGCTCGAAGTGAACGATCCGCCTTTGCCCTATGTAGGGGTGACGCGAACGGAATACGTTTACGACAATGCCGGCCGCCTGCATTCGGTAACGGGATGGTGGACCGGCAAGCCGTACAATGCAGCCCGCGACAGCACGGAGCGCGCGTCGTTCCGCATCGAATATACCTATGACCGCCGGGGCCTGCCGGTGTCGCTCATGGTCGACGACCCGTTTCATAATTTCGATGACAATCCCGGGTGGTTCGGCCCTGGCTGGATAGGACCGCCGCCGCCGTTCATCTACCGCTACGTTTACACGTTCGCGGACTAATTGCCGATTCCCGATCGGGTTGTCCTTTAACCGGCAATCGGAAATTCTCTCCGCCCGGAATGTGTAATTTTGCCTTCATGATCGACATTCTCGCCATCGGCGTACATCCTGACGATGTTGAGCTGAGCTGCGCAGGCACCTTGCTGAAGCACATCGCCGCGGGTTATTCCGCAGGCATCATCGACCTGACGCAGGGCGAGCTGGGCACGCGGGGGAATGCGGAGTTGCGCCTGCGTGAAGCCGATGCGGCCGCAAAGATCCTTGGCGTGAAATTCCGCGAGAACCTCGGCATGGCGGACGGATTTTTCCGCAACGACCAGGTCCACCAGCTCAAACTCATCGAAAAGATCCGCGAACACCGCCCGAAGATCGTGCTCTGCAACGCCGCCATCGACCGCCATCCCGACCATGGCCGCGCCGCGCAACTGGTTTCCGAAGCGTGCTTCTATTCCGGCCTGCGCAAGATCGAAACCGCGTTCGGGAAAGCCGTGCAGGAAGTCTGGCGCCCGCAGGCTATTTACCACTACGTCCAGGACCGCCAGCTGAAACCCGACCTCGTGGTCGACGTAACGCCCTTCCACGAAAAAAAAATGGACGCCATTCGCGCCTTCAGCTCCCAGTTCTTCAAACCCGGCTCCGGCGAACCCGCCACACCCATTTCCTCGCACGATTTCCTCGAACTCGTCACCGCCAAAATGCGCATTTTCGGAAGAGACATCGGGGTGGAATTTGCGGAAGGATTTACGGTGGAGCGGACGGTTGGCGTGGAGGACTTATTTTCGTTGAAATGAATTACCCTTGGGGAAATAAACCTGTTGTGCGGGAATGGTCAGCGAAAATGATTCTCATACGGCTCCTGCTTTATCCGGTAAGTATTTTCCTGATCCTCCTCGGCATTTATTTGTGGCATGATTTGACAGAGCGGACTTTCCGCAATTTTTCCATAATAGCCGGTACGATTGGTTTTCCCCTGGCCTATTTATATCTCGACATAAAGGTGCAAGTGGTGAATGCCCGGAAACGAAAAGCATTTCGAAAAAAATATCCTACCGGCGAATACTAATTATCGCCTGCACCTGCATTCCAAATCTCCCACGCTTTCTCGGCTTGCATTTTCAGCATGTCCATGCCGTTCATCGTTTGCGCGCCGTGTTGTTTGCCGCGCCTGAGGAATTCGGTTTCAGCGGGATTGTAGACGAGGTCGTAGAGAAGATGCGAGGACGTGAGGGACGCGTAGGGCAAGGACGGGAATTCATCAACGTTGGGGAACATCCCGAGTGGCGTGCTGTTCACGATGAGCTTGCAGGCGTTGATGACGTAAGGGTTGAGCGCTTCGTATGCAAGCACGGTTTTTCCCGCGATCTCTTTTTTCTTCCGCGAAACGAAAATGCATTCCACGCCGATCTGTTTCAGCACATATTCCACGGCTTTGGAGGCGCCGCCGGTGCCAAGAATGAGCGCGCGCTCGTGCTGCGAGGTGAGAAAAGGTTTCAGCGACTGGCGGAAGCCGTACACGTCGGTGTTGTAGCCAATTAGACGTGAGACGTGAGACGTGAGATGTGAGATTTTAATCGTGTTTACGGCACCGACGGCTTTGGCGGTTTCGTCCAGTTCGTCGAGGTAGGGGAGGACGGCTTCTTTGTACGGGATGGTGACGTTCAGGCCGCGGAGATCGGGATTGGCGGCGATGAGGGCGGGAAGATCTTCGATCTTTTCGAGCGGGAAGAGCTTGTACGTGGCATCCGTGATGTTTCCCGCGCGGAATTTTTCCGTGAAATACTTCTCCGAAAAGGAATGGGAGAGCGGAAAACCGGTGAGGCCGTACAGGCGCATGTTACGCCTTTTTCTGCAGCATCTTGTGCCGCACGAACCCGATCACCATCGGCAGCACGGAAACGAGAATGATGATGACCACCACCGCTTCGAAATGTTTGCTCACCCATTCGTTCTTGCCGAGCAGGAAACCGGCCATGGACATGGAGGTGATCCACAGGAGGCCGCCGGCAATGTCGAAGGGAAGAAATTTCTTCCGGTATTGCATCACGCCGACGCCCGCCACGAAAGGCGTAAACGTGCGCACGATGGGAACGAAGCGCGCCATGATGATGGCCTTGGTGCCGTATTTTTCAAAAAAGGCGTGCGTCTTGTCGATGTGCGCCTGCTTCACCAGCTTGCGTTTGCCGATGCGAAGGTTGACCGCTTTTTTCCCGAAAAACCTGCCGATCCCGTAGTTGACGTTGTCCCCGAGGATGGCCGCGAAGCTGAGCAACGCGATCATCGGCAAGATCTGCAGCGTGGCGTTCGGATCGTCGGCGCTGCGCGCGCAAAGCGCGCCGGCGGCGAAAAGCAGGGAATCGCCGGGGAGGAAGGGCATCACGATGAGCCCGGTCTCCACGAAGATGATCACGAACAGCAGCACATAGATCAGGCTCCCGTGCGCATTGACAAATTCCGGCAACGTTTCGTTGAGGTGCGTGATGAAATGCCAGCCTTCTTTGATGAGATCTATCATTTCGTCGGAAGTTAAACCTCGAAGGATTGCGCGAAGGCATGCCTTCGCGCAATCCTTCGAGGTTTATAGTTTATTTTTATCTAATACGTTGCGACGGAGTTGTCGATTTCCTTTGCCCAGGCGAGAATGCCGCCTTTCAGGTTGAAGAGGTTGGTGAAGCCGTATTGCTTCTCGAGGGCCATGATGACAGTGGCTGACCGTGCACCGCTGCGGCAGTGGATGATGACGGGCTTGTCTTTGGCGATCTTGTCGGCTTCGCTGACGATCTGGCCCATCGGGATGAGCTCGGCGCCGATCGTGGCAATGTCGGCTTCGTGCGGCTCGCGCACGTCGATCAGCTGGTGAGGCTCGTTGTTATCGCGCATGCGCTTCAGCTCCTGTACGGTCACTTCTTTCATGTCGGAAAAATTACAATAAACAAATAACAAATTCCAAAAAAACAAACGCCCCAAAGTCAGTCGATCTGGAAGGCTTTTTCTTCTTCGGAATTTGTTAGTTGAGATTTGTTCGTTTGAAATTTGTTTTTTCTACGTTGTTTTCTGCAGTTTTTCGGGGAGGAACGAGAAGAACGTGTCGCCGCGCAGGCCCAGGCGCAGGGTTTCCAGCGGGATCACGTCGTCGAAGGAAATGTTGCCGAGGTTGACGTTGGCGCCGAACAGCTTGATGAACCAGACCTGCTGCGATTTCTGCGGCGCTTCCCAGAGGATGTTCTCGGGCTTCACCTTGGCGATGATCTTGTTCACGAGCATCGTGTGGGCCTGCCCGTTGCGGTGGTAAATACCGACGTTGCCGCTTTCACGCGCTTCGGCGATCACTTTCCACGAGCCGGCCTCGAGCTCCTTGAGCATCATCGAGGTCCATTTGCCGGGGTGAATGATGATGCCTTCTTCCTTGGAACCGACTTCGGAAAGCACGATGAAATGTTTGGAAAGCTTGCGGATGTATTCACACTTCTCGTCGTGCGGCATGTTGATCGATCCATCGGAAACTTCAACATGGTCGACCTTGAGCTTTTCAGCGAACTTCATGTAGTCGGTGAGCATTCCGCGCACGATGAACGCTTCGAACAATGTTCCGCCCAGGTACACTTTCATTCCCGCCTCTTTGTACATCTTGACTTTTTCCGCCACGTTCTTCGTCACAACCGAAGTGCCGAACCCCAGCTTTACAAGATCCACGAATTCCGCCGTCGCATCGATGTACTGTTCTGCCTGCTTCAGCCCGAGTCCTTTGTCCATAACCATGGTCAATCCACTGTTGCGGGGGCGAGCCGGGCGTTCGGGAATGTGCGGGAGAGAAATATTCATAGGCGTTAGAAGAGGCACAAAACTAGGGAAAAATCACTAACCACGGAGACACGGGGACACGGAGAAAAAACAAAAAAGGCACGAAGTGTAAAAACTCCGTGCCTCCGTGTCCCCGTGGTTACTTTATGAGCGCCTGTACGACTCGATGATCTCCGCCACGCCTGAATTGTCTTTCAGCTGCGGGAGGAATTCGAACAACGTATTGTGCTTGTCGAAATCGAGCTGCAGGGCCTGGTGGAGGTAGGAAAGCGCATCCTGTTTTTTGCCGACGCTGAGCAGGTACGCGGACATCCGGTAGTTGAGCTCCGCATTTTTCGGGTGAAACCTGATGCCTTCCTGCAGCGATTCCATTGCCACCTGCTTGTGCTCCATCTCGAACTGCACGCGTGAATAGTCGAGCCAGATGTTCGGGTTCTCGGGTTCGATCTCGATGACTTTTTTATAGGCCATCTCGGCCTCTTCCTGGAAGCCCAGTTTGAGCTGCAGGTCGCCGAACACGTACCAGTATTCCGCGTTGTCGGGAACGATCTCGATGGCCTTCTTCACGTAGTGAATGCCTTCCTGGATGCGGTTCTGCAGCTCGAGGATGACGCCGCTTCCCAGCCATGCGTCGGCCAGTTGCGGGTCGATGCGGGTGGCGCGGTTGTAATGTGCGAGGGCCTGCTCGAGGTTGTTCTTGCGCTCGTAGCATTCGCCGAGGTAATAATGCGTATCGGCGCGCGGGTCTTCGAATTTGAACGTTTCCTTATACGTTTCGATCGCCTCGTCGAGCTTGCCGGTGGCGGCCATCGCGTTGGCTTTATTGAAAAGGGCAGAAGGAAAATCCTCTTTAATGACCAGCGCGTAATCGTATGCCTCGATGGCTTTCTCGAAGTGCCCGTTGCGGCTGCATGCCACGCCGAGGTTGAACCACGCCTGCGGATTATACGGGCGCACGTCGGTGAACTTGTTGAACCATTCGATGCTTTCGTCCTGGTCGTTGACCATTTCGTAGCAATACGCCAGCTCGTTCAGCGCGCTTTCATAATCCGGGTTGATGGCCAGAACGCGCTTGAGCAGGGGAATGGCTTCCTGGTGGCGGCCCATGGTGGTCAATTCGTAGGCGCAGCAGAACTTCACCTCTTCTTCGGGGGTGTCGTAATCGCCGGCTTTCTTGTACGATTCGATGGCACGGTCGTGCAGGCCCATCTGTCCGTAGATGCTGCCGCGCGTCATGTGTATTTCGCCGAAGAACGGTTCGATCCGTTCGGCTTCTTCCAGGATCTCCAGCGCAACCTGGTTTTCGCCAAGCTGGACGTGGACCTGGGCCCGCATTACAATAAAAATGGGTGAAAACGGGTGTTGCTTACGGGCGAGGGCGATGACTTCGAGCGCTTTCCTGTTCTGGCGCGCCCGCATGTAGTGGTCTGTAATTTCTTCCAGCTCCTCCTCATCAAAGAAAGCGAATGCCTGGGCCTTTTGCATTGCTTCATATCTCCCCACCAACTCCTCATTAGGGTTCTTCTCACTTTTCATAGAACGGGGTGTTGGTTATTACTCTATACAAAGATACATCATACTTAACCAAAAGTTGTCTTTCGGTATGTTAAACCGGCTAAAGTTTTTCACCAAAACCGGGATTTTCATTGTTAGTATGTTTCCACCCGTGTTTGCCCAAAACCCGTGCCGGGACGTATCTTTGCAGTCCGTTTTAACAACCCTTTTGAGTGGCGCTAATAAAATCGATATCAGGCATACGTGGCACCATCGGCGGCCGTCCCGGCGAGGGACTCAGCCCGGTGGACGTCGTGAAGTTCACTGCCGCTTACGGCACGTGGGTGAAGAACCGTGCAGGCGAGAAAAAACGCATCCGGATCGTCGTCGGGCGGGATGCCCGCATTTCCGGCGACATGGTTAATCGCCTGGTTACAGGCACATTGGCCGGGCTCGGCATCGACGTTACAGACATTGGCCTTTCCACGACACCGACGGTTGAAATGGCCGTTCCCGCCGAAAAAGCGGCCGGCGGCATCATTCTCACCGCCAGCCACAACCCCAAGCAGTGGAACGCGCTCAAGCTCCTGAACGAAAAAGGCGAGTTCATCAGTGCCGCAGACGGGGAAGAAGTGCTGGCCATCGCCGAAAAAGAGAGCTACACCTTCGCGGAAATCGGCCATATTGGCAAAACGGAGCTGAAAGACACCTACATCCAGTATCATATCGATAAAGTCCTTGCGCTTCCCCTTGTGGATGTAAAGGCCATCAAAGAGAAAAATTTCCGCGTAGCTGTCGATGCGGTCAATTCCACCGGCGGCATTGCCGTTCCCATGCTGCTGCGGGCGCTTGGCGTAGAGCACATTACGGAGCTCTATTGCGAGCCCACCGGCGATTTCCAGCACAACCCCGAGCCTTTGCCGGAAAACCTCAGGGACATCGCGAAAACGGTCACCAAAAGCAAATCGCACCTCGGCATCGTGGTCGACCCGGATGTGGACCGCCTGGCGATCGTTTGCGAGGACGGGGAAATGTTCGGGGAAGAATACACGCTTGTGGCGGTGGCGGATTACGTGCTGAAGAATAAAAAAGGAAATACCGTTTCCAATTTGTCTTCGACACGCGCTTTACGTGATGTTACGGAAAAGGCTGGTGGAAAGTATTTTGCATCGGCCGTGGGAGAAGTGAACGTAGTGGACATGATGAAGGCCAACAACGCCGTCATCGGCGGGGAAGGGAACGGGGGCGTGATCTATCCCGAGCTTCACTATGGCCGTGACGCGCTGGCGGGGATCGCGTTGTTCCTCACGCACCTCGCGAAGTTCGGCAAGAGCTGCTCCATGCTGCGCGCGTCGTATCCCGATTACCACATTTCCAAGAACAAGATCGAGCTCACGCCCGAGATCGACGTCGACGAGATCCTCGACGGCATCCGCACGAAATACAAGAAGCAGCCGGTGAACACGGTGGACGGCGTCAAAATTGAATTTGACAAAGAGTGGGTGCACCTGCGCCGTTCCAATACCGAACCGATCATCCGCATTTATTCCGAAAGCGAATCGGAGACAACTGCGGAGAATCTTGCCAAGAAGATCATTACGGATATCCGTGAGTTGATCAAGGTGCAGCAGGCGGCGAATTGAAGATTGAACATTGAAAAGAATCTTCAATTTTCAATTTCATCTCCGGGAGAAAATTTGCGATTTATTGACCATTTCTAATCCGGAACTGACTTTCCAGCCGCAATTGACGCCACATCGGAAATAGACCTTAACTTTGTTTCTTCATTTCCAACCCGATGAAAGTCTACCTCGACAACGCCGCCACCACAGCCCTTGACCGCGAAGTGCTCGACGCGATGCTTCCGCTGATGACGGACCATTTCGGCAATCCTTCTTCCATTCACGCCTGGGGACGCCAGACGCGCGCGCTGCTCGAGCAGGCCCGCAAAACCGTCGCCCGCCTGCTGAACTGCTCGCCGAGCGAGATCTTCTTCACTTCCGGCGGCACCGAGGCCGACAATATGGCCATCCGCTGCACGATCGACGGCATGGGCCTCAAGCACGCCATCACTTCGCCCATCGAGCACCACGCCGTGCTGCACACGCTCGAAGCCATGGCCGACCGCGGGCAGATCAAGCTGAGCCTGGTGAAGCTGACGGATACGGGGCACATCGACCTCAACCACCTCGAAGAGCTGCTGAAGACGAACGAGCGTTCGTTCGTTTCCCTGATGCACGCCAACAACGAGATCGGCAATTTGCTCCCGATCAAGAAAGTGGGGGAGCTGTGCAAAAAGTACGACGCCATTTTCCATTCCGATACCGTACAGACCGTCGGCCATTACGCCATCGACCTGAAGGACATCCACGTGCATTTCATCAACTGCGCGGCGCATAAGTTCCACGGCCCCAAAGGCGTCGGCTTCATTTACATCAACAGCGACATCCAGGTCGCCCCGCTCATTTTCGGCGGCGCGCAGGAGCGCAATATGCGCGGCGGCACGGAAAACGTGTACGGCATCATCGGCCTCGCCAAAGCCATGGAGATCGCCTACCGCGACCTGAAAGAGCACCAGGAGAAGATCCTCGGCCTGAAGAACTACATGATCCAGCAGCTCGAGAAGAGCCTGCCCGGCGTGGCGTTCAACGGCGACGCAAAAGGAAGCTCGCTGTACACCGTCCTCAACGTGTGCCTGCCGCCCACGGACAACGCGGAAATGCTCGTGTTCAACCTCGACATCAACGGCATCGCGGCATCGGCCGGCAGCGCCTGCTCGTCGGGCAGCAACGTCGGCTCGCACGTGCTCCGCGCGATCGGTACCGACATGCAGCGCCCCTCGGTGCGTTTTTCGTTCAGCAAATACAACACGAAAGAGGAGATCGATTACACGGTGGCGAAACTGAAAGAATTGTTCCCTGTGCCCGTGAAAGGGTAATGCTTATTTTTTCTTTTTCCGGGAAGCTTTTTTGACTTTGTAAGCGGCTTTTTCCTCGTGCACCGCAAGCACCGGAACCGTTCCTGCTTTTCCGTAGAGTTTGGGATAGGCCGGAGCGAGCTTATAGGGCGAACGCTTTACACGCTCGTAAAAAAGCGCCACATTAATTTCATTACCAAGCTGGCGAAAAATACGGACCAGGAATGCCGGGAGTAAGTGCTCATGGCGGAGCATGTTATCGAACCATTCTTTTGTAAAGGCGGAATACTCATCACCGGTAGTTTCGCCCTGGGTGCGCATGGTGGACAAAAGCTCGTCCGCCCAGAAATGCAGCTTTTCCTGCTCGGAATATTCCGGGTAGATTTTTTTCCAGAAAGTGTCTTTTTCCGATCGGATCTTCCGGACCCACAGAGGGAGCTTTTCTTTTGACATCAGAAGGTTATTTCACTCATGCTAATGTAATGAACATTATCTTCTTTCACAACTTCCTCCACCCAAAATCTTTTCGGCGGAAACGCGAGCAGCTCCATGGGTGAATAGCCCCTGAACAGTATCCCGTCTGCAATTTCCGAAATGTCGTGCGCTTTGATGTTCGTGTAATATTCAACGACATTTTTCCCGGTTTTATTCCTGTTTGCCGCATGATAACTGTCGGCACAGGAAACAAAGCTCCAGCAGCTGATCGTTATCCCGGCTTTACGTGCGGCAAGATATTCTTCGAGAAAGTATCCCGAAAGTTGAATTTCCCGCCAAACCGGGCCATTATAGGCGGGTAATTTCTTCAAACCCGAAATGATCAGCCGGCTGATCGGCATTGTTTTTTCGGTTAAACCTTCCGACCGGAGCAAGGTATTCAGCTCCAGGTAAAAGAAACGGGTTGTATACCCCCAGATTGCATACAGCTCTTCACGGGTCAGTCTGAATTTATTTTCTTTCGACAGGTAGTTCTCGGCGTGGTCAAAAAAGTTAGTTTCGAGATGGTATGCTGCAAATGCGCTGATGACCTGTTTCCTTTTAAACCCCAATGCTTTCAGGCCTTCCAGCACCTTCCCGGGAAGTAATTTGCCGGCGAGGGCATACGTTGCTTGTTTTGTGCTTTTCACCCGTGATAATTCAAATCAGCAGCTAAAATAAATCGGAATAAATGATCCGGGCGGCTATTGACCTGCAATTCCATATTCTCAATGTGCCGCATGAGACGTTTTGCCATCGAATAATGCGTATTTCGAAAAAATATTTCGCAGGTTTCCCGGAAAGCGTATTTTTGCGCCTCCTAAAAGCCACCTTAGCTCAGCGGTAGAGCAGCTGATTCGTAATCAGCAGGTCGTGGGTTCAAATCCCATGGGTGGCTCGGAAAGTTCTTCAGAAATGGAGAACTTTTTTCTTTTGGATTGATTCGTAATCAGTCTCGTCACTCGTGACGAGATGGGTTCAAATCCCATGGGTGGCTCTGGTTTTAATAAGAAAGCTCTTCAGAAATGAGGAGCTTTTTCTTTTTCAGACAATAAAGCGGCAGGGGGCAAGCTGCGGTTGGCGTGGTCTCGTTTTGTTTAAATAAAATTGGGGTCGACCATCGGTCAACCCCAATTTTATTTGGGTTCCAGGGAAATCAATTGTTTTTACTGGATCACCAGGCGACCGGAAGAAATTCCTTTCGCGCTCGTGAAACGTACCGTGTAAACACCAGTGGCGAGCTGCCCGGCAGAGATCTCGTTGCGGCCGGCGTTGAGCTGTTGCTTCAGCACGACCTGTCCGTTGACGTCGAACAGTTCGAACGTGCCGTTCTCATCCGAAACGAACCAGAAGGCGCCGGAAGCGGGATTCGGGAACATGCTGAACGTGTTCTGGCCGAACTCGTTCATGCCGACGCAGGCGCTTACCGTGAGGGAATCCGTCGCGGAGCCGTCGCAGCCGTTCATGTCCGTGAACGTGTAGGTGATCGTCTGCAGGCCGTTGCCGGCTGCGGAAGGGTCGAAGCTGTTGCCGCTGACGCCATTGCCGGACCAGGTTCCGCCGGCAGGCGCGCCGCCGCTGAGCGTGTAGTTGGCATCATCGAGGCAAACGGTGGAAGGCGTGGATAAGCTGAGCGTGACGGTGGGATTTGCGACGACGGTAACCGTGAACGAACAGGAGTCGCTGTTGCCTGCGGAATCCGTTGCCACAAACAGTACCGGGTAAGTTCCTGCGGAAAGGTTGCTGCCGCTTGCGGGGCCGGAAACCTGCGTGACGCCTGCGCCCGAGCAGTTGTCGGTTGCTGTGGGAGAGTTGAAAATAATCACACCCGGGCAAATGGTGATGTCTGCGGAGCAACCGAAGATCACCGGCGCTTCGTTATCGACAACAGTTACCGTTTGCGTGCAGTTCACAGCATTGCCGCCTGCATCTGTTGCCGTCCAGGTAACGACGGTTGCTCCTGCGGGGAAAATTGACGGCGCATCATTTGCCATGGTCACGGAACAGTTGTCGATCGCCGAAGCCGAGCCGAGCGATACGCCTGACGCGGTGCACATGCCGGAGTCCGTGCTGACCGTGATATCGGCAGGGCAGGAGACCACCGGCATTTCGGTATCGGTAACGACGACGTCGAATGTGATCGTATCGGCATTGCCGGAAGGATCGGTGGCGATGTACGTGACAGTGGTCGTGCCGACGGGGAACGAATCGCCGGGATTGAAATCGGAGCTCGTCGTTGCCGAGCAGTTGTCGGTCGCCACGGGCGGTGTCCAGCTTACGACTGCGCTGCATTGCGCGGAATCGTTGCCCTGTGTGATCGTTGCGGGTACGCCGGAGAAGATCGGCGGTTCATTATCGATCACGGTAACGGTGAACGTGGCTGTGTCCGCATTGCCTGACGGATCGGTTGCAATGCAGGTGACGGTGGTTGTGCCGACAGGGAACATATCGCCGCTGTTGTGGCTGGAGTAGAGCGAAAAGCCGCAATTGTCGACGACGGAAGGTGTTGTCCAGCTTACGTTTGCGCCGCATTGTGCAGCATCGTTGTTCTGCGTGATGGAAGAAGGCACGGTGAGCACGGGAACTTCGCTGTCGGTAACTGTTACCGTGAAGCTGCAGGTGTCGGTGTTGCCCATGTTGTCCGATCCGACGAATGTATTTGTTGTTACGCCCACCGGGAAAACCGAACCGGAAGGAAGTCCCGCGGTCTGCGTGTAGGAAGTCGTAACGCTTCCGCCGTCATAGCTGATCACCGCCATGCCGTTGCCGGCGCGACCGCCCTGGATCATGGTTGTGTTGATCGCCGCGGGGAGCAGGTAGCTGCTTCCTCCGCCAGCGCCGCGGCAGTTGCCGCTTCCTGCACCGCCGTACCATCCGCCGCCGCCGCCATAGCCTTCGCAGCCGCAGCCGGAAGGCGTGCCGCCATAGCCGAAGCCGCCGGACACGGAAGGATTGTTGAAGCTGACGCAGGTGCCGGTGCCGCTGGCAGTCTGTGTGCCGCCCTGTCCGCCGGGATTGGTAGCATAATTGGGATCACGGTAACCGTCACCGCCGGTAAGTCCGCCGCCGAGGCCGCCCACGACGTGAAGGCTGCTCCAGTATCCTGCGCCGCCGGCCCCGCCCGCAACGATGATGCGATCGGTCAATGCTGTTCCGCCCTGGCGCACGTCGGTTGCCCCGCCGCCGCCCTGGCCTGCGCCTTCACCGTTGCCGCCGCCGTTGTAGCCGCCGGTGATGCCGTTGGGCTGCCCGCCAACGTAGAGGTACAACGTTTCGCCCGGTGTAACGGGGAAATCGGCTTTCGTGTAACCGCCGTAGTTGACGTTGTTCACCCAGTTCGCACCGCCCTGCGCGCCCCATGTTTCAATGGTGAGTGTGAAAATGCCGGCGGGGACGACAAACGATTGAGCGGCGCCTGTGTACAGGAACGTATCCGAAGCCATGAACGGGCAGTTTGCGGTGACCGCAGGCGGCGCGTACGTGATCGTTGTTCCGCATGTCCCGGGGTCTGCGCCTGCGGCAACAGGTGAAGGACAAGCGATCGTGACACATTGGGCGGTTGCTTCAAAGCACGTGAACGCCGAGATGCCGAAGAGGAGTAAAGATTTTTTCATTGGGTTATTTTGGTTTTGCGAATCTACGAATTATTGACACCTGGCTTTTGACAATAAGCAAAAGCGCATTTGTAACCGCGTTTATTTCCCGCAATAAATCCTTATTCGTCCTGTGCTGCCATTTTCCTGCTCCAGCACGGCGATCACAATGTCTTTCGCACTTTCCGGTAACGGCAACATCATGCCTGCGGCAACTTTCCTGCGCATCAGCAATTGGCCGTTTATGCTATACACGGAAAGCACGCCGGCGGCATTGCAGCTCATTTCTTCCAGCGCGGCGTTCCAGGTGAGCGCACCCTGCGGCAGGCCGGTTTCTTCCGTTCCCGTTACCGTCGCCACATTCACCTGCATCTGCCCGGCGGTCACCGGCAGGTCGCACGATGTGGATTGCGTGCCGTTCTGCACGATGCTCCAGGAAACAACGTGCATGCCCGCAGGCCCCTGGAAAGCGAATACGCTGTCGTGGATGTCGGTGATCACCGCGATCAGGCCGACGGTGTAGCAGGCGTCGACGTGGTGGTTCATTCCCACCGTGCTTACCGTGATCGGTCCGTTGAGGACAGTGCCGTAGGGGGAAAAGCCGTAGATGTGCACCCACACCGAATCGCTGGCGTCGGGATTGACGGGGCGTACGACAACGCTGTCGACGCTCATGGTGTTTTGCGAAAAGGCGGAAAAGGGCGCCAGCGCACAAAGCGCGAGGAGGGAAAGTATCTTTTTCATGAAATGGTTTTGTGATTGCCTGTGTCTAAGATATGAAAAAGGAAAAGGCAATTTCAAACCATATTCGAAGTGATACTTACATCCAGATGATCACCTCAACCCCAGCGCCACGTACAATTCCCCGCTCTCCACTTCCCGCACATCGCCCGGTTGCATCGCGCCCAGCTCCAGCTTGCCGATCTTCGCGCGAACGAGGCGCAGCGTAGGGAAACCCACAGCGGCAGTCATGTGCCTGACCTGCCGGTTCTTTCCCTCGGTAAGGGATAAGCTGATCCATGAAGTGGGAATGTTTTTCCTCACGCGGATGGGAGGATTGCGGGGCGGCAGTTCCGGCTCCGCGATCTTTTCGGCTTTTGCAGGACGCGTCCGGTACATTTTTCCGTCCACACGAATGTCCACGCCTGCACGTAATTTTTCCACCGCTTCGTTCGTGATCTCGCCGTCGACCTGGACGTAATACGTGCGCCAGTGACCGGCTTCGGGATCAAGCAATTTCTTATTGAGCGACTTATCGCTGGTCAGCAGGAGCAATCCTTCGCTGTCCGTGTCGAGGCGGCCTACGGGATAACAATCCACAGGGAAACGGTGCAGGGAGCCCAGCCCTGGCTTATCGCCTTCGGGGGTGAACTGGCAGAGGGTGCCGAAGGGCTTGTAAATGACAAAATTTCGGGAGCCGGTTTTCATGCTGACAAAATAACCTAAAATACCCGGGTTATTTCCGTCACAAAAAAAGTTGGAACCAATTTTGCAAAACAGAGGGCGGATTAAACTCTGGAAATTTCTGCCGGTCAAACCATTGCCCCGAAAGTAAATACGGAACGCTATGGATACTCATCAGCAAAAACTCTCCGGGACGCGCATCTTTGAAAACCCGGTCCTCGAAGCGCTCACCAAAACTTCACCTCTCATTACCCTTTACTCGTATTCGGCCATCACGCTGCTGCTCACCGGCGGCGGCGCGGTGCTGACGGGAATATCCATTTACCGCGCGGGGGCCATTTTTTTCGCCGGGCTGTTGTTCTGGTCCCTGTTCGAATACATCATGCACCGCTGGGTGTTTCACATCAACGAGCACATGCCCGGTACCGACCGGTTCCAGTTCATCGTGCACGGCGTTCACCACAGCAACCCGAAAGACGAAGAGCGCGTATTCATGCCGCCTGTCCCGGGCGTGGTCATCACGTCGCTGCTGCTGGGGCTGAATTATTTCATCATGGGCCTATCCGCCTTTTATTTCACCGCGGGAATGACGCTCGGCTACATGCTGTATGCGTACATCCATTACAGCGTGCACAATCGCCCGCCGCACCCGCGTCTCCGCAAGCTCTGGCAGCACCACGCGCTGCACCATTACCGCTACCCGGACAAGGCTTTCGGCGTTTCCTCGCCGCTCTGGGACATGGTGTTCGGCACGATGCCGCCGAAAGAGTCGGAACGTCATGCGCCGCACCCGAGATTGAACTGAAAATTCAACAATTCAATCGTCACGAGTACTCGGGACTATTCAACAATTCAAAGATTATTTCGCCAAAAATGAAGAATACCCGTCGGCGGGATATTGCCGGCGGGTATTCAATCAATCATCAATCTTTGAATTGTTGAATATGTTATTCGATGACCACTTTCTTTACGAGCACATTATCCGCTTTCCGCACCTCGACCATGTAAATGCCTTTTCCGTATTTGCTGAGGTCGATGTCTTTCGTGTAACGGCCGGAGTAGGCTTCGCCCAGTTGCTCTTCGTACACGGTCTTTCCGTTCAGGTCGGTGATGCGGATGTTCGTTTTTTCTTTGCCGGGCAGCTCGAACGTGAGCGTGATGTTGCCGGTGGACGGGTTGGGGAACACGGTCATCAGCTCCCCTGCGGGTGCGACACGCGCAACCTGTTTTTGCGCGTCCTGTTTTTTCTGCCCGGCAGGAACCGGCGGCAACGGGGGAACAGCGGGCACGGGAGGAATTTCACCGTTGGGAGCGGCAGGAGGTGCAGGCGGAACCGGCGGAGCGGGATGCACGATGATCACCTTCTGCACTTTTTTCCCGTTCGTGGTGTCGCCGTCAATGATCAGCATTTCCCTGTGCATCTGCCTGCACTGCGCGGAATCGACATGGCGGATGACCATGTGGTGGCCGGCGGGATCGCGCAGCAAAGGCTCGCCCTGCTTCCCGTCGTGCGTGCGAACGAAAACCATGGTGGAATCGCCTTCATGCATTTCGCGGACGATCATCACATGGCGGAGCGAGTCGCCGTGGACCATGGGAGGCAGGGGCGGGTGGGGAGGATGCGCATGACGCGCCCCGGGTTCGCCTTCAACGATCTCCTGTTCGAAGAAAACGGGATTTCCTCCCGGCGGCGGGGGCGGCGGCAGCTCGATGCCCTGTGCCTGCAGCCATGCTTCGAACTGCGCGTGGCCGGAAACAGGAAACACGGTGTCGATCTCGAGCAGTTGCCCGTTCTTGTTTTCAATGATGTGGACCCGCATGGAATCGGTCTGCGAATGCTGCGCGGAGGCGGCCCCGCAGAGCAGCAGCGCGGCGGCTAATGTGAACGTGGTTTTCATGTCTTTTTGTTTTGGTGATTGTCTGGTACAAACGTAGCCCGGCCAGGAGAGGCACCCGGTTAACGGCATACTAAAAACGGTTAATGAAAGGTTAACGCCCGCTGAAGTCCGCGCAGGTGCGGTATTTTTGTCTCGTGAAGCACAAACGATTCCGCTGGCTGCTTGCCGGGATGACCATCGCACTCGCCGGCGTGATCTGCCTGCAGGTGTATTGGCTTGAAAAAGCGGTGGACCTGGAAAAGAAAAATTTCACCGCGCAGGTGCGCCGCGCCATGCTGCAGGCAACGGCGCAGGTGGAACGCGGGGAAGCGTTCAGCATGCTCACCGATGCATTTGTGCCGGGTCTTGAACCTTTCGAAACATACGTTCACCCCGGTGATACGTTTGTACACGGCCGGCCGGGCACGAGCGTGGAAGTTTACCGCAGCAAGGAACGCATCGCCACGCACGTGGTTCCGCCGCACCCGCGCCATGACTCCATGCATCCGCGGGTTCCCGTCCCGCCGAACATTCCCGGTGGAGATTCCCTGCGTTTAAAAGTGGTGGTCCCGCCGCTGCCGCCCGTTCCGCCGGGTTCGCCTGTTCCACCGGTGCCGCCGCATCCGCCCGGGACGGCCGATTCGATCATCGTTGTCAACACCTCCGACAGCATGATCTTCGTGCGCAGGGAGCAGCATTTAAAATCGGCGGTGAAAGATGTCTGGATGAAATACATCACGCACACCGGGAAAGCCACGGACCGCGTCAGGCGCGAAGAGATCGAACATGCGCTGGAGGAAAATTTCCGTGACGCAGGCATTACCGAAAAGTTCGCTTTTGCGGTGCAGGACAGCGCCGGCGGGAAATTTGAATTCCTGGAAGATTCCGCGCGCATTCCCGAATTCCGTGCTGCCGGTTTCAGCGCGCCGTTGTTCCCGAGCGATCTCAATCCAGCAGGCGAAAAGCTGGTGGTGCTGCTCGACGGGCACCATGAACGGATCATCCGCGCGCTGTGGCCGCAGTTCCTCGTGTCGCTGCTGTTCACGCTGTTCCTCGTCACCGTATTTTTCTTCACGTTCCGCGAAGCGTTGCGCCAGAAAAAGCTCAGCGACATCCGCAACGATTTCATCAACAACATGACGCACGAGTTCAAAACCCCGATCGCGACAATTTCCCTTGCGGCGGATACGGTGATGAATGAAAAAGTGATCGGCGATGCGGCGCGCGTGCGGCAATATGCGGAAGTGATCAAGCGCGAGAACAAGCGCATGAACGACCAGGTCGAAAAAGTGCTCGAGCTGGCGCTGACGGAACGCAACGGGCTGCAGCTCATGAAGGAGCCGCTCGACCTGAACGAAGTGCTCGCCCGCGTGATCCAGGGAATGGCGCTGCAGGTCAACGCCCGCGGCGGAACCATCGCTTCCGTGCTGAGCAGCGCGCCCTGCACGATCGAAGGCGATACGTTCCACCTCGAGCGCGTGTTCCTCAATTTGCTCGACAACGCCATCAAATACACAACCGGCAAACCCGAGGTCACCGTGCGGACGTCGTGCGCAGGCAAGTCCGTGATCGTCGACATCACCGACAACGGCATCGGGATATCGAAAGACGAGCAGGGGCGGATCTTCGATCGTTTCTACCGCGTGTCCACCGGCAACCGCCATGACGTGAAAGGTTTCGGGCTCGGGCTGAGCTATGTGAAAACCATCGTGGAAAAGCACGGCGGGAAAATCACCGTGGACAGCAAACCCGGGCAGGGCACAACGTTCCGCGTTACCTTTACAGCATGAGCGCGAAAGTTTCCATATTGCTCGCAGAGGACGACCGCAGCTTCGGCGGCGTGCTGCGCGATTACCTTTCGCTCAACGGCTACGACGTGCAGCTGTGCGAGGATGGCGAGGTGGCATTGTCCGCTTTCGAATCCCGCGCGTTCGACCTCGTGATCACCGATGTGATGATGCCGCTCAAAGACGGTTTTTCCCTTGCCGAAGAGATCCGCAAAGCGAAGCCGGAATTACCGCTCGTTTTCCTCACCGCACGCACGCAGAAAGACGACGTGCTCCGCGGCTACCGCACCGGCGCCGACGATTACATCACGAAGCCGTTCGATTCGGAAGTGCTGCTGTACAAGATCAAAGCCGTGCTCGCACGCCGCGGGCAGGTGAGCGATGCGACGAAAACATTCCGTCTTGGCAAATTTACATTCGATCCTTCCGCGCGTTTGCTTTCCGGCAGCGGCGATCCCGAGCGGCTTTCACCGAGGGAATCCGAATTGCTGCAACTGCTGGCCGCGCACCGCAACCAGGTTTTGCCACGACAGGAGGCTTTGAAAAAAATATGGGGCGACGACAGCTATTTCAACGCGCGCAGCATGGATGTGTATGTGACGCGGTTGCGGCGGAGGTTGAAAGGTGATCCGAATGTGCAGATCGAGACGGTTTACGGGACGGGGCTGAAGTTGTCGGTGGGGGAGTGAAAATCCAAAGATTCAAACGTCCCGAATACTTGGGACTATTCAAGATTCAAAATTCGATAGACAGGCAATCTTGAATTTTCAATCTTTGAATTTTCCGGGAATAAAGCACAACTTCGCAAATTCAGTTATTTTTGATTCGGAATCGCGGGAATAGCTCAGCTGGTAGAGCGTCAGCTTCCCAAGCTGAAGGTCGCGGGTTCGAGACCCGTTTCCCGCTCAATAAAAAATCCTGTCCAGGTCGGACAGGATTTTTTGTTGGAGATTCAATTGATATTCAATCTTCAATTTTTCACCACCCGCACCGTCCGCACACCTTCCGAGCTTCTCAGCTGCACGAAATACAACCCCGCAGCTTCACCTGAAAGATCGACCTGCAGCGTGCGCGATGTATTTTCCGTGTTCACCTTTTGCGTGCTCACGACGCGCCCGGTGTAATCGAACACGATCACTTCCACCTGCTCATCCGCACTCTGAACGTCGATCGTGATGCTGCCGTCTGTCGGGTTCGGGTAAACGGTGAGTTCCGTTTGCGCGGGCGTTTCTTCCATGCCGATGTTGTAGCCCACGGTGAATTCCTGGTACAGCTCCGTTCCGAAATCGGCGTTGAAGCCTTTCTGGATCTGCCCGGTGGCGGCTTTTTTGATGCGGCAGTAGCCTGTCCCCGAGCTGTTCGCCCACCACGAAAGCCCGTCTTTCCCGGAATCGTACATGCGGAAAATGTAGCAGCCGGTGACGAGGTTGAACGTGTCGCGGTAGATCGTGTTCGCGGTAAGGTTGTTGCGCGAAAGGATCACGTTGCCGTTCGCGTCGGTGAGCTGGTAATTGGTTTCGTAGCCGAAGTTGTTCGTGCGGCATTCGAACACGAGATAGCTGTTGTATTCCGGGGCCGCGACGTACGCGACTTTCAGCGAGTTGTTGTCGGCGTATTGATCCGCCTGGTTGTTGGGGTTGCTTACCGTGGCATAAAATTCGGCTGCAGTTCCGTACCAGTTTACGGTGGGCAGGAAAACGGTATCCGTTTCCAGGAACGCGAGGTTGCCGGTCCACGTGTATGCGCCGGCGGGCGCGCCGGTCACGCCGTACGCAATGTCGAGGCTGGTGAGCGCGGTGGAGCCGGTGTTGCGGATGATGATGATGGGTTTGTCGCAGACGGGGTTCATGCGCTGCACGTTCTTGTTGCTGTTGGGCGCCACGATGGAAAGCAATTCCGCATCGAGCGTGAAGTTCGGCGCGCCATACGTGATCAGCTGGCCGTCGACCTGGTAGCCGGGGCCGTTGTTGTTGATGTTCACCCACGGCTGCATGTCCATGTCGATCACCACCGTGTCGCCGGGCTGCGCGTAAGGCGTGAGGCTGAAATCCGACGGCCACACTTTGTCGCCCGGGCACCAGTTGGCGCGGTCGTAGAGCCACGTCCCGGGCTGCGGGTAGTGCGCGTTCATGCCGCAGTTGTCGCGCCACGCGAGCTTCGAGTAATACTGCGTGTTGTTGAATTTGAGGTAATACATCTTCGGGCAGAACTCCGCGCAATTTTCGTTGCCGCCGAACCCGTGACCGGTAATGTTGACGCGCACCGCGCTCGCCACTTCGCCGGGATACAGCACCTGCGTGACCGGCACGAGATAATTCTCGATGGAATTGCTCGTGTTGCCGTACGGGAAATAGCCTGTCCACAACGTCGTCACGCGTTTCGGCGTGCGCGGGGGCGTGCCTTCGATCATTTCGAAATCGAGCGTCACCGTAAACCCGTCCGACCAGCCGCTGTAAAATGCGCGGATCTCCACCGAATCGTGCAGCAAAGGCGCGTAGTCGGTGATGTCGAATTCCCACGTGTTGTTCCACGCCGCGTTCAGGTTGTTGCCGTACGGCGTAATGTAACGCGCAAGCTCAATCGGCTCGATCACTTCGAACACGGTGTAAACGGTGTACCAGGCGTTGTAGATGGTCGTGTCGAAAACGACCCACGCGGAATCCGTCACCGCGCCGGTGCTGTCGTAGTTATAATTCCAGAACTCCGCGGGCCAGCCGTAGATCGTGTCGGTCGGAACAGACGGATCCAGGGAATCTTCATAAAGCACGATCATGTATTGCGCGGTCAGTGCGGAGTCCGTGACCATGTTCGTCGTGTCGAAGAAGTGCTGGTAGGTGGCGACCGTGCTGTAGTTCAGGGAATCCGGCGAGGTGCTGTTCACTGAAAAATAAGGCAGCTGCGAAGCCGTCGAATCGTACGTTCCGGTATGGCGCAGCACGAAGATCTGCGTGGTGTAATCCCAATCGCTGCAGCCGATGGACGGGCAGCCGAGCTTGTACTTGAGCGTGATCTTGCGATAATCGAAGCTGGTGTCCGGGAACACGGTCCACGTGTCGATCGAGCCGTACCAGTTCCAGTGCGAGGCGTTGTGCGTGCGGATGGTGGTGGTGTCGCCGTTGGAGGCGGGGAGTGCGGCGGTGAGAAACAGGGAAAGTGTTGCTGCGAGCAGGGATTTCTTCATGCGGTAAAATTAGCGCGTTGGGAGTGGGGAGGGAGGAGAAGGGAGAGAAAATGCTTTGCGGAAATTGACGGATTGTTTGCAGAAATGGCGGTTTGTCAGGGGATTGTCAGCGGATTCATCACCTGTAATGAATAATATTTTTCACAACTCCTTCGATTCGAAAATCCTCTGCAGGAGGAAAAGGGTCGTATTTGGTATTAAGTGACTGGAGAAGCAAAACACTATTTTTTGCGTAGTACTTTTTGACTATTGCTTCCCCATTGTTTACACAAACTATAAAATCTCCATTTTCCGCTGTATTACGTTTTTGTGCAATTATTATATCTCCCGAAGAAATTTTAGGTTCCATTGAGTCGCCTTTAGCAATCACAATAAAAGCTTCGGCTACAGGAAACTTGATGATCCGAGAGGCAATAGGAATGCGATCCACTGGTCGATCCAAGATTGACCCATTCGGGCTGCAGTGGGCAAGGCCATACTGGTTAATATAAACAACTGCTTTTTCTGGATTGTCCAGTATCACATAATCTTTAGGGTTGTTCTGACTTCTTTTCAGATACCCTTTTCTTTCCAGTTGCTGTATATGATGAAACACAAGGCTGGTAGAGGACATATTCAGCTCGCCCTTTAACTCCATAATAGTTAAAGGATTATCTATGTTCTTTATTAAAATGTCGAGCAACTTTTTTTGGGTTGGATGTAAGGCCTTCATAAGCCAAAATTAACAATAGGTGTTAAGAACGTGTGGAAAAGTTCTCCTTTTTTTTCAATGAACTAAAAATTTCATTCTATATTTTTGTGAATAACAAATCTAAACTATTTGACCCATGAAAAAAGGCAAAAATCAGCATGTAGTTCCCAATGGGAATGAATGGGGCGTAAGAGGAGAAGGCAATGACAATTTAACCAGAATTGCTCCTACTCAAGCCCAAGCAATCGAAATTGCAAGACAAATTGCAATTAATCAGGGTACTGAACTTTTCATTCATCGTCCAGATGGTACGATTCGAGAAAGGAACAGCTATGGTAACGACTCTTATCCCCCAAAGGGCTAAAAACAAAACACAAATGGCAAAGACAGTACCCGTTAAACCGCACCGGAGGTCGACTCCGTCGCCGACACCTAGGCCAAACCCTAATGCACCCAAACCCGGACCTAAAACTGTTCCGGTAAAACCGCATCGTAGGTCCGCGCCCTGACCAGGATATGCTTTGAGCACTTGCCGAGTTAATGTTATAGACGCATTAGCTCGGCTATCCCGTATTCATTAAAAGCAAAAAACATGAAAAGTACTAATGATCGTATCGAAATTTTGAGAATACCGAAAAATGACGTAGCGTCGCAACAAAAGATAGAAGCAAGGATTCTCAGTTTGGTTTCTGCAGGTGATCGCGAATCGTATTACTATTCCTATACATCCAAAAGTGGTCATAAATGCTACTGCTTTGAATTTGGCATCCATTTTAAGTTTAACGATTTCTCTGCTCAGTTTTGGGACTGCGATTCCACTGTAGGAAAAGCGTTAGAAGACAGCGAATCGGATATGAAAGCTGTTGTATCGAGTCCAGATGCTCCAGATATCTATAAAAGATAATGGAGAACTCTCGCTCCTACAAGATATCAATCCTCGCGGGTTTCCCTAAATTTACCTCATGCTCCCCCGCACATCCCCGCCCGCCTTCAGCTGGGACGCCTGGTACGAATCCGTCGGCGGCCGCAGCATCAACATCGAAGCGGCCGACGAGCTGCTGAAGAAGATCAAGGAAGAGCAATACCCGCGTTTCGACGGACCGGTGGCGGAAACACCGATGCAATTCAATTCCCCCGCAGAAGCCGCCGCGCTCATCAAAGCCAAAGCACGCGAGTTCGGCGCCGATGAAGTGGGCGTGGCGGGCATCGAGGCGTCCGACATTTACCGAGGGCGCATCATCGAAGAGGAATTCGCCATCGTGGTGGGGCAGAAGATGCGGTGGAAGGAATTCCAGGTCGTTCCCTCGCGCGAATCGGCGATCGAGTGCCTGCGGATTTATTATTCCCTCGGCGAAACGGTGATCGCGCTGGCGGATTTCGTGCGCAGCCTCGGCTACGCGTGCAAAGTGGAGCACCCGATCGGCGACAGCGACGTGCTGCACATCCCGCTGGCCCTGAAAGCCGGCTTCGGCGAGCTCGGGCGCCACGGCTCCATCATTCACCCGAAAATGGGCCCGCTGTTCCGCCTCGGCAGCGTGATCACGTCCATGCCGCTCGCCACCGACCAGCCGATCGACGCCGGCATCGCCGCGTTCTGCGACAAGTGCAAAGCGTGCCGCATCTATTGCCCGGCCAAAGCCATTCCCGACAACCGAAGCGCAGAAGCGGGAAAGGATCATTTAGGCAACGACCGCTACATGATCGATACCGGCCGCTGTTTCCCGTATTTCGCGAAGCACAACTACTGCAGCGTTTGCCTGCCGGTATGCGTATACCAGCACAAGGAATGGGCGAAAGATTTCGAAGGCGCAAAAACCAACATCTGGCCGGACATAAAAATGGAAACGCCGCCGCCGCCTGCGGATCCTTTGCCGGAAGGAGAACGGCATTTTTTTCCGAAATTGCAGCCGAAAAGTTAATCCCATGGTGGTTTCCAAATTTTCTGCGCTGCTGATCGTGCTGTTTCCCATTCTTGGCGGTATGTTGTTCGTTCTGCTTCGGATGCTTGTCAAAAAGGAATTCAAGGCATATACCCTTCTCGCATTTTTCGGCGGAATCATTGTCACTATTCTCCTGCTGATGACCCAGACCAAAGTGATCATCGTGCAGCAAGGCGCTGTCGACAAACTTGTTGTTTTTGGCAGCGCAACGGTAGAAGGGCCGGACGGACAAACGGTGGATGTGGAGATGAACTTCGCAATGCGCCGCTGTTATCTCATCAATTCAACAGGGCTCGACGTGGTTATCGATCACATTTTTTATCAATCTGTAGCCATCGGTACGCGCGGGTATTCCGAGCCCGATGTTCCCGCTTCAATTGATATTCCTGCACATTCAAAACGCAGGTTAGCCGGCTGGCCGGATTACTGGCCGGGAGAGCTGCCGCCGGAAGAAATCGAGCTAAACAACCGATATGGCGGCAAGGGCGAAACCAAAACCTGGCTGCATTTCGCCGACGGAGCGCCGCCGATCTATTAACAACAACGGCTGTAGAAAACCCGCGGCTGCCGTGGGAAATTGAAAAAGGCCTTCCACTATTGAAAAGCCTTTTTCCTGTAAACGCGAGGCTGTTATTTGTTATAGATAATCCTCGTGCTGCTGGTTTTGCCGTCAACCGTCACAGCAACAACATACATCCCGCTCTCCAGGGCAAGGCCGGAAAAGTCAATTTCCTGCCGGTATTCGCCGGATGCCAGCTCATTGCTGACAAGCGTTTTCACCAATTGGCCGACGTGATTGTAGAGGCTGACCGTAACGTGTGAGCTGCCGGGCGCGACCGTGTACACGACCTGCGAGGTGCTGGTAGTGGGATTGGGCAATGCAGTAACTGCTGATTGCTGCAATTCTGCTCCTGTTTCCGCTGCCTCTCTTGCATTGCTGCCCCCGGGCACGCTTGAACTGTTGCAAATTGACTGCGGAGCGATCGGGAAATCGAATTCCCACAGGTCGAAATCCTGGCAGGACGTTAAAGAAAAAGAACTGACCGGCGTGAGCAGTGTAACGTAACTCGGCCCTGGATAATCGCAACAAATGTAAGTGGTGTTATTACATCCATCAACGCCGTTAAAGTAAGACCTTGTCAGGTACAGGGGACCGCCGTTAGCGCCATCTGCTACGCCGTATGTAGTAAGCGCAATATTGGGACCGGCATTCTTTACATCGATACCCGTGGGCCGGGAAGGGTCTGAAGGATTCGCATTGAATTCAAACTGGTTAAAACCGGTTGGAAAAGGCATCCCGTTATCGTCGATTTTCAGGACCACCATTCCCAGGGTGGCATCATAAGTAGCCACATAATATTCATATTGAAGACTGTTTGGATTCAGCCTTACATCAAGCGCGGGGATCTGGGAAATGACGTTCACCGTGGATGGCGCAAAATCTTTTGTCCATAAAATATTACCGACGTTGTCCAGTTTAATGACCCACGGCGAATTCAGGCTTATACCCGGTTCATCAAAGCCACACAGCACATACTGATTATTGGGCCATGTCCCGATTTCTACAATGTCATTGAAATACTGGTTGGTGATGAACGGTTTTACCCTGCCATATGCATTGAAGAGCGTGATGGCCCCGGGAAAGGGATTGGAAGCAGTAGCCATTTTCATAAAAAAACCATCGGCGCCATAGCCGTTGATGCCTATCACGTTACCTACTATAACCAGTTCATTGGTTAAAGGACTTTCTATCATCGCATTAGGAATGATGAGCGTGGTAGGTCCCAGCGTGTACATCTGTTGCCACAGCACAGTTCCGAACTGATCCACGTGCAGCACATAAAAGCTTTCATCCCACCTTCCGCAGATGTAATAGGTGCCGGCAATTGCTGTAGACTCCATGAGCAATGGTTTACCATTTCCGGCCTGGGGAAAAGGAAACAAATACTGCTTCAGGTTGCTTGCGCCGCCTGTTGAGGAAAGTGTGGCAAAAAAACATCCTTCGTCCCACGCTCCTGAAATGGCGTACCATTGCGGCGTGGTGCCCGGGATGAATGTTTCGATCGCCGTGACGCCTTCGCAATTGTTGATCGGGGTGAGCGGCGACATGGTGCAGGAGGAATCGTTCACCATCTGGTAACACCGCCTGATCGGGTTGGAACCGGGGCCAAACCCTCCATTCGGGCCCGATTTGTTGATGACGAAATTATAGCCGCCGGGATTGGTGAAGACCTCATAACCCGCCATTAAGTGTCCCGGGGTGTTCAGCGACGTTCGCATGCCGGTGCTTAAATGAAACTGGCCGGGGTAAGGGTAGAGGCCTTCCCCGTAAGGTTGGGCAACTGCCGAAATGCCGGCAGTGAATAATGCGGTAATGCACAACAAGAGCTTTTTCATCGAAAAAAGAATATGAGGTTAGCCTACTCGTTTCGCTTTTCGGTTTTCGCGGCAGGCGGGCAGAGAGTTGCGGCATGCAGTCATTAAATTAGTCAGGCGGGCCGCCAGCCCCGAAGTGAATTGCGTATATGGCGGAAATTATTGCGTAAACGACGGCCAGGGAATAATAACCAGTCGCCGGTTACTCCCCGGAGCATCTCTCCCGGCGAATGGCCTGTCATTCCACAGCGCAATCCATCCCACGAATTCGCGCCAACCATCGAAATAAGACAACCTTCCGCGGCCCCCAACGTAATTTTGGTTACAGCAACGCATACCGTCCGCTGTACCAAAACGAAAGGTTATGAAAGCGATAAAATTTCTTGTGCTGGCGGTTTTCCTTTCTGTTACGACTTTCAACTGCAAGAAAGACGAGCTCACTTCGGGCCCTGCAGCCATTGAGCCGCGCGATTTCCTTGCGGGCGACGATTACAACAGGCTGATCGTCGAGATCGCTTACATCGAAGGTTACCAGCCTTCCAACAACACGGTGAACAACATCATCTCTTTCCTGGACGCGCGCATCAACA
This sequence comes from uncultured Chryseobacterium sp., assembly GCA_966211705.1. Lineage (GTDB taxonomy): Bacteria > Bacteroidota > Bacteroidia > Palsa-965 > Palsa-965. The sequence continues at coordinate 55,458 of CBIHOC010000001.1, read as the reverse complement.
AGCCGTCGGGGATCACCATCGCATACAACAGCATTCCTTCGCCCGGGCGTTCTTCGTATTCGGCAGAAGATTTACGCCAGGTAGAGAAGGACCACCGCGACCATTATACAAAAGGAAATACGCTGACGGCGTTCGTGTTCTTCGCGGATGCGCCTTTTTCGGGTGGATCGAATACGCTCGGGCTTGCGTACGGACGCACATCGCTGGCGGTATTTGAAAAAACCGTCCAGGAAAATTCGGGTGGATTGTTCCAGCCCTCGCGCGACGTGCTCGAAACGACCGTGGCGGAGCATGAGTTCGGCCACCTGTTCGGCCTGGTCGACAACGGCACTTCCCTGACCAGCCAGCATTCCGACGGGGGAAAACATTGTAACAACGAAGACTGCCTGATGTACTATTCCGTGGAAACGACAGATATATTGGCAACCCTCGTGGCCACGGGTGTTCCGCGGCTGGACGATGCATGCATTGCCGACCTGAGAGGGAACGGGGGGAAATAACGTGAAGGTGGAGTTTAAAATTGACGGAGATGAAAACGGTGCGGAAAATCATGCTGGGTTTGTGTTTGCCGCTGGCGGTGTGGACATCGTCGGACGCGCAGGTGGCCGATCCGGCGTATGTTGACGGTGTCGTTTATTTCAAGATCCACGATACATCTTCCGTTGCGATCACGCCCGGAAGTTTTCCGCAGGGATTTTCGGAGATCGTCACCACGTACAGCGTTACGCAGGTGGTGAAGCCGTTCAAGGTTCCCGACTTCCCGCTCCAGCGGATTTACAAAGCCGTTTTCACCGACATCTACGTTGCCGACCAGCTTGTTGCTGCGCTCGAAGAGTTGACGTACGTCGAATACGCGGAAAAAATGCCGCTCCACCGTCTCGATTATGTCCCGAACGATTACAGCGGCTCCGTGCAATGGTCCCTGCAAAAGATCAACGCCACCGGGGCCTGGAACGTGACCACCGGCTCATCGGGCATCACCGTCGCTATCGTCGACAACGGGGTGAATTATCTCCACCAGGACCTGATCAGCAACGCCTGGGAGAACCCGGGTGAAATTGCGGGAAACGGGTTCGACGACGATCTTGACGGCTACATTGATAACGTTTACGGCTACGACGTGGCCGACGGCGACAACAACCCGCTGCCGCCTGCCGGAACGCTCAACACCAGCGCGTTCGTGCACGGCACGCATTGCGCCGGCATTTCATCCGCCACCACGCACAACGCATGGGGCATATCGTCCATCGGTTTCCGCACCCGGTTCATGTCGGTGAAATGCGCTTCGGACAACAGCAACGGCGATGTGCTGACGGCAACCTATGAAGGCGTCGATTTCGCGATCTCTTCCGGCGCCGATGTGATCAGCATGTCGTTCGGCAGCACGACGAGTTCGCTGACCTGGCAGTACCTCATCAATGCGGCACAGCTGCGGCAGATCGTAATGGTCGGCGCGGCGGGGAACGACAACACCTCCACGCCGTTTTACCCTGCCGCTTACCCGTACGTGATCGCGGTGGGCGCAACGGACCAGAACGACGTCAAAAGTTATTTTTCCAATTACGGTTCCTGGGTGGACGTGATGGCGCCGGGTTCCGGCATCATCAGCACGCTTCCCCGGAACAGCAACACGTTCGGCACGATGAGCGGCACGTCGATGGCCGCGCCGCTCGTGGCGGGACTTGCTTCACTGGTGCTTTCCTATAACAGCAGCTTGTCGGCCGCGGCGGTGGAGAGCATGATCCTCGGCGGCTGCGAAAACATCGACGGGCTGAACCCCACGTACACCGGCATGCTCGGGAATGGGCGCATCAACGCGTGGCAGACCTTCGTCACCACGGGCATCTTCGTTCCGGAAACGATGCTCGGCACGTTCAACATTTTCCCGAACCCGGGCGACGGCGATTTTTTCATCACCTCCGAGCAACAGTTCACCGAACCCGTCATTGTCACCGTTTACGGCACCGACGGCAAATACGCGGCATCGCAGCAGCTCAACGGCGTAAATCCCGACGGCCAGTTCGAAGTGAACTTCCGCGACATTCTGACGCCCGGCGCATACCTGCTTCGTTTCACATCCGGTGACGCGTTGCTGGAAACCGAACAATTGATCATTCACGAATCCGATTGATGCAGACACATTTACATAGCCTGGATAGGCCCAAATGGCGCAAAAGGAGATAGATATACCGGCAGCATATGTATCTCCTGGCCAGGAAAAAGACGCTTACCGTAATGGGGGCGTCTTTTTCTGTTTAAACGCGATTGTTGTTCAATAAAAATTGGCAGGGAGGAGATAGAAAAAAAGGGGAATAGAAAAAAGGAACGCCCATCCGATAGCTATCGGATGCCAAACTAACAATGCCCAATGATCAAGTGATTTGGAATTGCGCATTTCGTTGACGCTGGTTTCCCACACTATCCTTTTTCTATCCTCCGTGATAATTTCCGTCATTAATCCCCCTTCACCTGTATTCCCCAGTAGCTGACAAGCGGTCCGTCGTTGCCGCAAAGCGGGTCGGCAGCGGGGAGCGGCACTTTCGCGATGTTCTCGTCGGCGGCGGGGCGCTCTTCGCGGAGGCCGTAATTCATGTCGTAATCCTGGCCTTTCGGGTACGCGCCGAGGCATTTGAAATCAGTGCTGCAGGCCACGTTCTTGTGCGCGACGCCGGCGGGAATGACGACCACGTCGCCTTTCTGTAAGGCAACGACATGGCCTTCCTGTCCGCCCAGCTGCAGGGAAATGCTGCCGGCGTAAATGGCAAGCACTTCGTGCGCCGTGCTGTGGTAATGATGGTAAGAATACACCCCGTTGCGCCAGGCGTTCTCCCAGTGATTGCGTTTGAAGAGCTTCTCGATCGTCGCAACGTCGCGCTGGCCGGGAGGAAAAGCTTTGTAAACAATCACCGGCAGGTCCGCGTTGTTCGGAAACCGGCCGTCGTCCTCGAAATAATAACAAACTACCTCAGGCTGCATCTGGTGTTGAATCGTGTGCAAATACTCCCGCAGTTGCCGGGAAAAATGATCGAGCGTAAGCATAGTCGAAGCTGTTAAAGGGTCCATCCTCAGAATTCATCCCGGATGTAACAGACGACTATTATGCCGCATGACGCGCTTTCCTGTTTTTTAACACAGGTATTCGCCAATGCCTTGCCGGCAAAGCATTCCAGGACGACACGCCCGTTGGGGACGATCCCGGATTGCTGCCGGAAAAAATCCTTGTGTGGAACTTGTCCCGCCGGTTTGGTGAATTAATTACCCGTTTTTATGACGAATGTCAGCGCAGCCACACGGACATTCCGCCGAAATAGTTCCTTCCCGGCGCGGCATTGAAATATCTTCCCCCCGCGGCATTCAGGTCATTTCCGAGGCTGTACGTTTCACCGGCCAGGTTGTCGACCCCCGCGAAAATTTCGAAGATGAAGCGCGCTTTTTCCTTCCTCCACGAAGCTTTCACCAGTACGAGGTGATAGTCGCCGGCAAATGCCGTGTTCGCATCGTTGAGGGGAATGGACGAAGTGTAATTGTGCTGCGCAAAAACGGAAAAGCCATACGCCAGCCGCGCGTTCAGCCCGGTCACTACCACGCTGCGGGGCACGCCGGTCAACCGGTTGCCGGAATAATCCGCAGTGACGTCGCGGTAGTTCGAAAACGTGAACGCATGAAACGTAAACGCATTCCGCACTTCCAGCCCGCGCACAAAACCCGCCCCGCCCCGCAGCACATGTACGATCAGCTGCGATTCCACGCCGGGCTGCAAGGTGCCGCCGGCATTCACGAAATATTCCTGGCCCGCGTCGTTCAGCCTTCTCACGATCGCGTCTTCGAGCCGGTAAAGAAACACCGACGCGTCCCACCACAAACGACCCTGCGGATCCTGCAGGCGAAAGCCGGTTTCATAATTCCATCCCGTTTCCGGCTGAAGCTGTGTGTTGATCGTGTTGTCGGAAGAGCGGATCTCGGCGAGGGTAGGAGGGGAATAACCGCGCGCCCATGAAACGCGCCACGCCAGCCACTCGCCGAAGCGCCGCGAAAGAGCAACACGGGGCATGAGCTGCGGGGCGAATGAACGGTCCCCGGCAGCGTTCGCGGGAAAAACACGTTCGTATGCGTAGCTGAAATAATTCAGGCTCAGCGCGGCTTCCGCGAGCCATTTTTCCGCGATGGCGGCCGAGCCGCGGAGGAACACGAAACTTTGCCGGGCCAGCAGCTCGTCGTCGGCCTGCAGGGAATCCTTGCTGCCGCCGGCATTCCCGAAGTTACGCGTGCGGGAATGTGTCTGCTGCAATTCACCGCCGAGGTGCGCGTTCCATTTCACCATTCGTCCTTCGCCGCCGGAAGCTTCCAGCCAGGTGCGCACGCCGCCGCTGTTTTCCGCGCGTGTTTCATAATTCGTGATGAAGGGATTTTCAAAATCGGTGAACGAGCGGAACAACGCATAGCAGTGGCGGAAATGCCGGCCGAGCTTCGCTTCGTACATCGCGCCCCCGTACACTGTGCTGTTGTGCACGCCGGCTTTCTGCTGAACGGCCCCCGGGAACAAACCGGCCGGGCGCGCCGCACGCGGGTTCGCGTTCCATTGCGCCTCCGTCAGTCCGCCCGGTGTGCGGTAATCGAGATCGGAATAAAAAACCAGGAAGCGCAGCTTCGCCAGCCCGAAGACCAGCTGCCCGGTTCCCTGCGCGTATTTCCGGTCGGACGCGCTGTTCTCGCGGTAGCCGTCGGAACGTTGCCAGGCTTCGCTGATGGAAAAAACATGCCGTTTCACCCGAAACTGCGCGGTGACGTGCTGCCGGAACAAACCGTACGATCCCGCCAGCGCGCGTGCAGCAACGCGGAAACTGTCGGGATCCATTCCCGCGGGCCGGATGCGCACCACGCCGCCCGAATTGGCCCCGAAAAGGCTGCCGTCAGGGCCTTTCAGCACTTCCACCCGCGCCACGCAGGCCGGATCGATGAGATTGAGATACGTATTTCCGCCGGCATCGGTGAGCGGGAATTCATCGAAATACATTTTCACATTGCGGACGCCGAACGGGCTGCGCAGCAAACTTCCGCGGATGGAAAGCCGGTAGCTCCCGGGAGAACGCTCTTCCATGCGCACGCCGGGAACCGTGTTCATCGCCCCGACCAGCGACTGCCCGTTTTGCGCATCAAGCGACAAGCTGTCGACCACGGCAGCGGAAGCCGGAACCTGCAGCAATGGCTGTTTCGTGAAATACGCGGTGATCGTTACTTCTTCGAAATGAAGAGAATCGGTTTGGGAGAATAAAAAGTGTGGCAGGAAGAAGAGGAGGATCGCAGTTATCGTCTTCATGCAGGATTCGATTGAAGATTAAAGAAGGGAATTATTCCGCAAGATCGGATATTGAATTTTCAATCTTCAATTTTCAATTTTTGTAGCTCACTCTCCATACCGTATTCCCCGCATCATCCGCTACCAGCAGCGATCCGTCGGGAAGCACGCATACGCCGACAGGACGGCCGTACACTTTGCTTTCCGCGGCGTCGGCGATGAAGCCGGTGAGAAAATCTTCGGGCTCGCCGGAAGGTTTGCCGTTTGCGAACGGCACAAAAACAACTTTATACCCGACGAGCTTGGAATGGTTCCACGAGCCGTGCTGGCCGATGAATGCGCCGCCGCGGTAACGTTGCGGGAATGTATTGCCGTCGTAAAAAGCCAGCCCGAGCGATGCCGTGTGCGCGCCGAGGGAAACTTCCGGCACGATCGCTTTCTTCACCAGGTCGGGACGTTGCTCGTCTTTGAGACGCGGATCGGGATGCTGGCCGAAGTAGGAGTAGGGCCAGCCGTAAAAACCGTTTTCCTGCACGCTGGTGAGATAATCCGGCACCAGCTCATCGCCGAGCTCATCGCGCTCATTGACGGCCGTCCATAATTTTCCGCCGCTCCAATCCATCCCGACCGGGTTGCGCAGTCCGCCTGCATACACGCGTTCACCGGTCCCGCCGGGATCCACTTCGAGGATGCAGGCGCGGCGGATTTCCTTGTCGATGCCGTCTTCCGCCACGTTGCTCGCCGAGCCGACCGCGATGTAGATCTTCGAGCCGTCGGCGTTGGCCACGATGTTGCGCGTCCAGTGCCGGCCTTCGGGGGGCAGGTCGAGCAGCTTTTCTCCTTTTGCGGTAATGGCTGTAGCGCCCGCTGTATATGGGTAACGCCAGAGCGCATCGTGCGCCGCAACGTAAAACCGGTTGCCGATGAGCAGCATGCCGAACGGCATATCAAGCCCGTCGAGGAAAATGTGCCGCGCATCAGGCTTGCCGTCTTTATCCGTGTCGCGGAATAAGGTGATGCGGTTGGCAACTTCACTTTCGCCGTGGGCCTTCGCTTTGCCGGTGACCTCGTCGACGACCTTTTTCACGGCCTTCGCCGGCTTTTTTGTTTCAGCGATCAAAACATCGCCGTTCGGAAGCACGTAGATCCATCTCGGGTTCTCCAGGTTGTCGGCATATTTTTCCACAATAAACCCGGCCGGCGCCACAGGTGCGGAATTTTTTCCCCACCCGATCACCTCGCTGAAATTTACATTGGATTCCGTCGCGTAAGGCTCCGGTAACTTCATCGATTGAAAAGTCCCACTTGTCGAATCCCCGGAAAGACTGTCAACAGTGGTGTTTTGACGAGTCTCCCCACAAGCTGCTAGGAATGAAAGCAGTGTGGATGTTATTAACAATCTGTAAACCATGCGTTGATTTTTTCAGGTGCAGGCCAAACATTTGCGAAAACTGTACCATGCCCCGCTGGCTTGTTTTTTGTGGTGTTTTGCTGATCCAAAAATCAGCTAAAGATGAAACAGGAGTTGACAGTGAGAAAAAAAATCCGCATCAATGCACCCGTACTCAAAGTATGGGAGGCCTTGATCAAACCGGAATGGACGAAAAAGTACATGTTCGGTTGTGAAGCGATCTCCGACTGGGAGCAGGGGAGTAAAATTGTATTCAGCGATTTCATTGATGGCAAACCGAGAGTCCAGGTGAAAGGAACAATTGTCGACATCGAGCCCCCGAAAAGGCTGTCGTACACGTGCTTCGGTCCCCTGGCAGGCGTTCGCGACATCCCGTCGAACTACACGATCGTTACCTACGAGCTGGCCCCGCAGGATGACCAGACACAACTTGAAGTGACGCAGGGAGATTTTTCCGCCGGCGATGTGCCCGAGCAACGCTATTACGACGCCGACCGCGGCTGGGAATTTGCGCTGAACAAGATGAAGGAAATGCTGGAAGGTGAGGAAGCCAGGTCGGCTGTGCGTTCTGTTTCTGAATAATCCCCCATTAAACTCCTCTCCCGAGATACTTTCTCAGTCTCGGCGGGATACTGCGCCTGACCAGCGCATTTTGCAGGGCCCATTTTTCCGAAGGATCGATTTCCGCTAAAAATTTCACTTCCCGGGCTTCCTTTGCAGCCAGCGGCACGCCGTCGCGGTACAGGATGCGGTTGCCGGTGAATGCCGCCACGCGCCCGCCCGGCGTCAATATGCCCGTCAGGTTCAGCGGGTCGGCAGCGCTCACGCTCACGAGCATGTTCGACGCTTCTTTTTTCTTCGTGTTCCGCAGCTCGGTAATCGCTTCCGGCAGTCCGAACTGCTCGCCCCACACGCCTTCCACGAAACGCCCGCCGCGGATCTGCCCGCGGGCTTCCATCGTGCGGAATTGCCGCACCAGCTCGCGCCAGGGCGGCGCAAGGTTTTCGCGCTCGGCGAGCTTGCGGAACACCACGCCGTACCTGCGCAGCAACGCCCAAGCGATCGTCTCCAGGTCTTCCTGCTTCGATTCGCGGTCTTCCTGTTTTTCCCCTTGCTGCAGCAGCGACCAGCGCCCGGCATAGCTCATCGTGAACAGCTCGTCTTTACGCTTCGCGCCGGCATTCGTCTTGTATTTCCCCGGCACCAGCAACGTCCGCAGTCCTGTGAACGAATCGGAAGTGATGAGTCTCGCGCCGATCAGCTCGCCGAGCGCTTCCTCGGCCTGCGAAGCAAAAAGCTGCGTGCGGAAAAGAATATCGTCGAAGAACAGCGCGCCATGCTGCTTCAGCACTTCCAGCACCTGCTGCGCCCCGGGCGAAAGGAGCGGGACTTCATCCACGGCCTGGCGCCATGCTTTCAGGTGATGACGGCTTACGAACGTGATCGGTGTCGTGCGCACAGGACTTGTCGTCGCGGCGCTGGAGGGAAGGCGGAAACGGCCCCACGTGATCTTCCCGGAAATACACAGCACGTCGAGCCAGAGGTAATCGTAATTCATCACGCGCGAGGGAAGAATGTCGCTTTCCCAGGCCGCCGCCGGCGCTTCGAAACCTTCGAGCTTCGTCATGGCCTGCTGCAGCGCGTCGGTTCCTTCAGGCTGCGCGCCCGGCACGAGCTGGTGCCACACGAACAGGAAACGCATGTAATCGGCCGCGGATACGGGCTGTATCTCGCTGCGCAGGCGGCGTATCGTGTAGCTGTGAATGCGGGAAAGCAACCGGCGCTCGCACCATTCCAGTATCTCCGTTCCGGAAAATTGCCCGCGAAAAACAAAACCTTCGTTCTCGAGGCCGAGCAGCGCCATGTCGATCTGTGCCGCCGGGAGACCGGCCAGCTCCGCGATCTGCGCTGCAGTCACAGGTCCCATGATCTCCAGCCGGCCGCGCACGAGCTCGGTGAGCGCATCTTTGCCGGCGGTAAGGCCCGCGAGGAATTTTTCCGGGACGTTCACCTTCGGCGACATCTTTTTCCCGGGATAAACGCTTTCGATGAAAGGCACACGTTCGGTGGCGATCCAGAGTTCGTGTTCTGCCGTTACGGAAAGCACGGTGGCGCGGCCTTCGCGGATCAATTCTTCAAAATAAATTTCCCACCCGTTCGCATTCCCTTCATTCGCCGTAATAAATCCCGAAAGCAATAATGCGTCATGCAATTCGTCGGCGTTCGTGGCTTCGGGCCAGGCCTCCTGCTTCACCGCTGCGATGGCGTCCGCGTCCAGCCGGCCGAGATCGGAAGCTTCGGCGGGGGAGAGCCAGCGCCGGCTTTTTACGGCCTGCGTGCGGCGCTCTTCCAGGGGCGCGTCGTCGAGGAACGCATACGGCTTTGCATTCACGATCTCGTGCGCAAGGGGAGAGGGCTCGCGCAGGTCGAGCGCGACAAGGTTCAGCTCCTTGTTCCGTATCTTTTTCAGCAACGCAATAAGACCGTCGATGTCCATCGCTTCGTGCAGGCAATCGTACAGCGTTTGTTTCACCAGCGGGTGGTCCGGCACTTCGCGGTCGCCGGGAAGATTTTCCGGGCAGGCGATCTGGTCGGGAAAAACCTGGGCCACGAGGTCTTCCGACTGCATGCGCTGCAGCATGGGCGGCGTGCGCTTGTTGCCGCGGCGGCGGATGACGGCGAGGGCACGGGAAGCGTTCCAGCGCCAGCGAACGCCGAACACCGGCGCATCGAGCAACGCCTGGATCAACACGTCGCGAACCGATTCCGGGTGGAGATAGCTGAACACTTCGTCCAGCGGGAAGCTGTGCGTGGAGCCGAGCGAAAGGATGATGGCGTCATCGCTTGCGGCGGCCTGCAATTCGAAATTGAATTTCCGGCAGAACCGTTTGCGCAGCGCAAGTCCCCACGCTTTGTTGAGGCGGCTCCCGAACGGGGAATGAATGACAAGGTGCATGTCGCCGGCTTCATCGAAGAAACGCTCCATCACGATGTTCTGCTGTGAAGGCATGACCTTCAGCGCAGCTTTTGCCGCGGCGAGATACGACACCAGCTGGTCCGCCGCATCGATGGAGATCCCGGCTTCTTTAACGATCCAGTTCACCGCGTCGAGCTTCCAGCTGTCGTCGGTGATCACGCCGTTCTCGTCCACCTGCAGGTTTTCAAGATCGCCCAGGCGCGCGGAAATATTCTCGCGGAGACGGGAAACGGCGGCTGAAAGCTCGGGCGTCCGGCCGGGCGCTTCACCCAGCCAGAACGGAATGCTCGGCGACTGGCCATGCGCGTCTTCCACGCGGACTTTCCCCATTTCCACGCGGAGGATCTTCCAGGAATTATTGCCCAGCTGGAAAATGTCCCCGGGAAGGCTTTCCACCGCAAAATCTTCGTTCACAGTACCGAGGAAAACATTCTGCGGCTCCATGACCACGTCGTAATCGAAATTGTCGGGAATGGCGCCGCCGGACATGATCGCGGTGAGACGCGCGCCTTTGCGGGCTTTGATGCGGCCGTTGACGGTGTCGTGGTAAACGTACGCGCCACGCCGCCCGCGCCGGCTGGTGAAGCCTTCGGAAAGCATGGCGATGACCTCGTCGAATTCTTCCCGCGCCAGGTCGCGGTACGGGTAAGCTTTTTTCACCAGCACGAACAGCTCTTCATCGCCATAATCGCGGCAGGCCACTTCCGCAACGATCTGCTGGGCGAGGATGTCGAGCGGCTTTTCCGGCATGATGATCTTGTCGAGCTCGCCGTGGCGGATCGCGTCCATGATCGCCACGCATTCCACCAGTTCGTCCGTTGTCAGGGGAAATAGCCGGCCTTTGGGTGTTTTGTGCACGCTATGGCCCGAGCGCCCGACCCGCTGCAGGAACGCCGCGATGGAACGGGAAGAGCCGATCTGGCAAACCAGGTCAATGGAACCCACATCAATTCCAAGCTCCATAGAAGCTGTGGCTACCAATGCTTTAAGATTTCCAGATTTAAGTTTTTGTTCAGCTTCGAAACGCCGGTCTTTCGACATGCTCCCGTGGTGGGCAAGCACGAATCCCGGCCCGAGCCGCTCGTTCAGGTTGTGCGACAATCGTTCCGCGAGGCGGCGCGTATTGACGAAAATGAGCGTGGTCTGGTGGGTGTGAATGAAATGGATCAGCTTGTCGTAGATCTCCGTCCAGACCTCGTTGGCCATCACGGAAGTGAGCGGGGAATTGGGAATTTCGATACCGAGATCGAGCTTGCGGGAGTGCCCGGCGTCGATGATGCGGCATTCGGAGCCGTTTCCCGAAAGGAATTGCGCCACCTGTTCCACCGGCTTTTGCGTGGCGGAAAGCCCGATGCGGTGGAGTTTCCGGCCTGTGAGCGCTTCCAGGCGTTCCACCGAAAGCGACAGGTGAGAGCCGCGTTTGTCGCCCACCAGCGCGTGGATCTCGTCGATGATGATCGTATGGACCGGGGAAAGGATTTTCCGCCCGTTCACGCTGGTCAGCAACAGGTAAAGGGATTCCGGCGTTGTAACAAGGATATGCGGCGGGCGTTTGATCATGCCGGCCCGTTCGGCCATGGGCGTATCGCCGGTGCGCACCATCACGTCGACCTGCACAGGCGGGAGGCCGCGTTTTCTCAGCTCTGCCTGTATCCCGGCCAGCGGCACCTGCAGGTTGCGCTCGATGTCATTGCTGAGGGCTTTCAGCGGGGAAATGTAGATGACCTGCAATCCCGGTTCGAGCGTTCCGCTAATACCCTGGCGCACAAGGTCGTCGATGGCGGAAAGAAAGGCCGCAAGGGTTTTCCCGGAGCCGGTCGGGGCCGCGATGAGGGTGTTTTCGCCGGATTTGATCGCGTCCCAGGCCTGGACCTGGATGCCGGTCGGCTTTTGGAAGGCTTTGATGAACCAGGAGGAAACGGCTTTATGGAAGCGTGGCAGCGGCATGTAGTATTTACAAATTTACGGCGGAATGCAGCGATTTCAACTGAGGTTTGCAGCCGATTGGGAAATATTGGCTGGAAAGAATTCAAAGATTCAAACACTCGTTTCGCCCTGCGGCTCAACTTCGTTATTCAAACATTCAAAGATTTAGATAGCGGATGCTGAAAACACACTTCCGAACAAAAAGGGCCAGGGGGAACTCGGAGGAGAGAGCAAATAACAAAAGGGAGGATTCCTTTCGTTAAGCAAAAATAATTATTTAACATAATATTAATTATAGGATTTAATATTTCTGTGTTTATAAGGGTTTCAGCCGGTTTCTGATTCAAATTACCCAATTCCGGCCAAACTATTGCCTTCGCCTGGCAACTTGTTTTCGATTCATTTTTTGCACAAAAAAGCAGGTGCATTTCTGCACCTGCTGACCCAATTCAACGATCCGGATGCGAACATCCGGCACGTCTTTTCAATAGTCTTAATATGGACCCGGAATTGCAAACCGGCTCGTCGCCGTCTTCGGGTTGCGGCAATACTGCACGGTTTCCCGTACAAACCCTGCTGCAACCAGGTATGCGGTTTCCCAACATACTGCAGATCTCTCCGCCTTCGAACGAAAAACGTCTGTTGCAATCCCATCGTCCGGTAAGCACGATCCAATGTTTTGAAACAGGCTAAAACACCTTTTGGTATTCTCTCCTGCCAATCCATTGCCTGTCACCGGGTGATCTCTTTGCAGAGACCAGAAAGTTGCTTAAAGAACGATTGTCTTATTAAGACATACCCAAATTTCGCAACATTTACGGCCGGTTCTCATGACCTGCGTATGCCGGGAACGCGATGCTGATCACATTGACCAACGTAATTTTTCCGGGAACAAAAAAAGCAGGCACATTTCTGCGCCTGCTCCGACAATTCAGCGACCTCATGTCCGGAGACATGAAAATCACCTTTTCTGTCAATAGTTTCATAAGATGTTGTTTTCAAGAAAGCAATGGACAGTTGCATGGTTCCATCCAAAACCAACGAGTGATCTTTTCAGGATATGCAACTGGCCTTTGCTTTTATTACTTTACCTCTTTTCAGAGATCAGCTACTTAAAGAACAATGTCTTACTAAAACCTATTCAAATATCGCATCATCCCGCCCCGGTTCTCATGACCCGCGTCACCGGCTAACCGGTAAAAACTCATAGGCCATCGTAAGCACCTGTATCTAAAGCAAAAGCCCGGTCCTTTTTACGGAACCGGGCTTTAAAAATCCGTGTGTTTAAACTGCCATCTGGGTGATTCGCGAAGCGAATCGTATCGAAGCATGACTACTGTCCGCCCTGCAGCTTCTTGATCTCGTTCTTGATGCGGGTGTAATTTTCGCTGTCGCTCATCTGGCTGTAGCAGGCTTTGAGGGCCTGGAGCGTGGTCATGTCCGTGGGATTGAGCGCATGGGCGGCTTCCAGGTATTTGGCAGCGTCCGGGAGCGGCTTTTCCCACATGTCTTTGTACTTGGCCGCGTTGGCAATTGATGACTGCGAACGGGTATAATATTCCACCGACTGGTTGTAATAAAGCACGCCGAGGTTGTAATTGGCCTCGAAGTTCTTGGGGTCGAGCTGGATGGCCTTGCCGTAATATTCGGCGGCTTTGGCGACCAGTTCCTCGTAATTTTTCGGCTTAATGCTGTCCGGCGATCCGTCAGGACGGGTCGGGTTGGCCATGCGGTCATACACGTTGCCGACCACGAAGTTGAGCTGCGAGTCGTTCGGGCGCTGTGCGATCAGCGCGTTGAGCTGCTCAACGGCTTCCGTCATGCGGCCTTCCCGCATCTTGATGTTCACATCTTCCGTGAGCAGGTCGGCGTCGTTCGGATACTTCTTCAGGCCTTCGGCAACGGTGGCCTTGTACTTCGCGCTGTCGCCGGATTCCACGTACACGCGGCCGAGCATCATCCAGGTGTTGCCCTTGCCGTAGCCGGCATCGGTCAGCCTGCGGTAATGGACGGCGGCTTTGTCGTACATCTTCCCGTTATACGCGCTGACGGCAGCGTTGCTCGTGTTCAGCGTATCGAACTTCTTGTCGGAAGCCACGATGTCGGCTGCCATCTCGAACATGGGAAGCGCACCGGAATACTCTTTCTGGTTGTAACGGGCAATGGCGGCGTTCTGCAGGTAGTAATAGCAATCGCCGAGGCCTTTCGTGATCTCGTCGATGTACACCTTTTTCGCATCCAGGGAACGGGCCTTGAGGAACGAATTCGTGGCTTCGGCGAGATTGGTGCCGGGCGTTTCATGGAACGCCATCGTCTGCTTTTTACCGGCGTCGGCAACGTCCTTGTGCGCGGTCATCTTCGCGTTGAAATCCTCCTGGTAGATCGCGAGGTACACTTGTCCGCGGTAGACCCATGTCTTGGCCTCGTCTTTCGTGTCGGAATGCACGCTGGCTTCGTTGATCGCAGCCTGGGCTTTGTTCAGGTACACCCTGTCTTTGGTGTTCCGGAATTCTTTCAGGTTGAGCCAGGTGTCCGTTACCTTGTTCTTCTGTGCATACATCGCCGAGGTTCCTATGAGGAAGGCGATGAAAACGGCAGCAATTTGCTTCATCTGGGTTAATTGTTTCGTTTTTATTGTTCGTCACCGTTGGGTTCAACATCCGTGCCATCTTCCGGCTCATCAGCTTCGGTCTCAGGCTCGGGCTCTTCGTCGGCTGAATCGGCCATCGTGGTGTCCACGGTACCGTCAACGGCAACATGCTCTTCGTCCGGGTCGGTTTCCACAGTAGTCACCGCTGCAATCTCGTCGCCTTCTTCTAGCGAGATCAGGCGTACGCCTTGCGTGGCGCGGCCCATCACGCGGAGGTCGGTTACGCGCATGCGGATGATGATGCCGCTGGCGGTAATGATCAGCACATCGTCGTCGTCCGTTACGGCTTTCATCGCCACGAGGTGGCCGGTTTTCTCCGTGATGTTGATCGTCTTGACGCCTTTGCCGCCGCGGGCTGCGATACGGTAGATCGGCTCGCCGTTCTCGTCGTCCACTGCAGAACGCTTGCCGTAACCTTTTTCGGAAACGACGAGCACCTGGGGCCGGTTCTCGCGCGGGATGGCGATCATGCCGACGACCTCGTCGTCGGCGCCGTTGAGGCGGATGGCGCGGACACCGGAAGCATTACGGCCCATGGAACGGAATTTCACAATACGCTGGCCGTCGCGCTCGATCGACTGCTCGAAACGAACGACACGTCCTTTCTTCGACGCGATCATGAGCTGGTCGCTGTCGGTGACGAGCACGGCTTCGAGGAGCATGTCCCCGTCGCGAACCGTGATGGCGTTGATGCCGTTGGTGCGCGGGCGTGAGTAAGCTTCAAGAACGGTTTTCTTGACGATGCCTTTCTTGGTGCACATCACGATGTAGTTGTTGTTGATGTACGCTTCCTCGTCGAGGTTCTTGACGTTAATGTATGCGCGGACCTTGTCGCCGGGAGGCAGGTTGACGAGGTTCTGGATGGCGCGGCCTTTCGACTGCTTGTTTCCTTCCGGGATCTCGTATGCGCGCAGCCAGAAGCAGCGGCCCTGCTCGGTGAAGAACAGGAGATAGCCGTGCGTGTTGGCCACGAAAAGATGCTCTACGAAATCCTCGTCGCGCGTTGCGGAACCGCGGGAACCGCGTCCTCCCCTGTTCTGCGCGCGGTATTCGGCGAGCAGCGTGCGCTTGATGTAGCCCATGTGCGAGATGGTGATCACCACGTCTTCGTCGGCGATCAGGTCTTCCATGCGCTGGTCGTCGGCGGCGTACACGATCTCGGTGCGGCGCTCGTCGGCGTATTTCTCGCGGATCTCGCGAAGCTCGTCTTTAATGATCTCCATGCGCAGGTTCTCGTCGCCGAGAATTTCTTTCAGGAAGTCGATGAGCTTCATCAGGTCGTCGTATTCCGCACGGATCTTGTCGCGCTCCATGCCGGTGAGCACGCGCAGGCGCAGCTCGAGGATGGCGCCGGACTGGATCTCGCTGAGGCCGAATTTGGCCATCAGGCCTTCTTTGGCTTCATTCGGCGTGGCCGATTCGCGGATAATGCGGATGACTTCGTCGAGGTGGTCGAGCGCGATCAGGTAGCCCTGCAGGATGTGTGCGCGCTTTTCGGCCTGCTCGAGGTCGTATTTGGCGCGGCGAACGACGACTTCATGACGGAAATCGACGTAGTGGCCGATGAGCTGCTTGAGATTGAGCAACAGCGGCCTCCCTCCTACCAGCGCGATGTTGTTCACGCTGAAGGATGTCTGGAGGGCCGTATGCTTGTATAAGTTGTTTAATACAACGTTCGCAATTGCATCTTTCTTAAGCTCATACACCACGCGCATGCCATCGCGGTCCGATTCGTCGCGGATGTCGCTGATGCCTTCGAGCTTCTTCTCGTTAATGAGATCGGCGGTGGCTTTGATCATCTGCCACTTGTTCACCTGGAATGGGATCTCGGTGACAATGATGCGCTCCCTGCCATTGTCGAGGGTTTCGATGACGCTTTTGGCACGCAGCACGATACGCCCGCGGCCGGTTTCGAATGCATCGCGCACGCCGCTGTAGCCGTAAATATGCCCGCCGGTGGGGAAATCGGGGGCTTTGACGAACTTCATGAGCGCGTCGATTTCGATGTCGCGGTTATCGATATATGCCACAGTGGCATCGATTACCTCGCCGAGGTTGTGGGGCGGCATGTTCGTGGCCATACCGACGGCGATGCCGGATGCACCGTTCACCAGCAGGTTGGGGATCTTGGCCGGAAGAACGGTAGGCTCTTCCAGGGAATCGTCGAAGTTGGGGCGGAAGTCGACCGTGTTCTTGTCGATGTCCGCGAGCATTTCTTCCGCGATCTTGCGGAGGCGGGCTTCCGTGTAACGCATCGCAGCCGGCGGATCACCGTCGACCGATCCGTAGTTGCCTTGCCCGTCAACCAGCGGATAGCGCAGGCTCCAGTCCTGGGCCATGCGCACCATGGTGTCGTAAACCGAGCTGTCGCCGTGCGGGTGATATTTACCAAGAACCTCACCCACGATACGTGCGGACTTCTTATAAGGGCGGTTGGAAAGAACGCCGAGATCAAGCATTCCGAAGAGCACGCGCCGGTGAACGGGCTTCAGTCCGTCGCGCACATCCGGGAGCGCGCGTGAAACAATAACCGACATCGAGTAATCGATGTAGGCTGTTTTCATCTCGTCTTCAATGTTGATGGGGATAATTTTTTCGCCTTCTGCCATGTCGTATTGTCACTGTTAAAGTTTAGCATGCTTCTTGATTGATAACATGCAGGAAACTGTTTGTAATTAAGGAGTCCGAAAGTACTCAAAATCCACATGAAACCGGTCTGAAAACAGTCTAATTATTAACATTTTTTCGTGGATAAAAACAACTGAAAAAATCAACGTTTCGCGCGATTGTCTCTACTTTTGAGAAACCCCGATAAATGCGTAATTTTAAGGGTTACAGGCAAAGGCAAACAAGCAAAACATTACCCTGAAAACAATATGGAAGCGAAATTCTCACCGAGGGTCAAAGATGTCATCACGTACAGCCGTGAAGAGGCGCTTCGTCTCGGACATGACTACATCGGAACCGAGCACCTGCTGCTGGGCATTATCCGTGAAGGAGAAGGCAGCGCAGTGCGGCTCCTGAAGGGGCTCAACGTCAGCCTCACCGACCTCCGCCGTGAGATCGAAGGGTTGACATCGGGCTCCGCCAAAAAAGCAAGCAACAACCTCGGCAACATTCCCCTCGTGAAACAGGCGGAACGTGCCCTGAAGATCACCTACCTCGAAGCGAAAGTCTTCAAAAGCGCCGTGATCGGCACCGAGCACCTTCTTCTTTCCATCCTGAAAGACGAAGACAGCGTGGCCACCAAAGCGCTCCACAAGTTCAGCATCGACTACGATACGGTGAAAAACGAGATCGAGAACGGCGGCGCCGGCACCGGCGAGGAAAATTCATCTTCCTCTCCCCGCGCGGAATTCCCCAACACGCCCGATGAAGACGGCGATGACGAGGGCGCATTCGGCTCCAGCCAGAAAAAGATCTCGGACTCGAAATCGAAAACTCCCGTGCTCGACAATTTCGGGCGCGACCTCACCAAATCCGCTGAAGACGGCAAGCTCGATCCCATCGTGGGACGCGAGAAGGAGATCGAACGCGTTTCGCAGATCCTCTCCCGCCGCAAAAAGAACAACCCGATCCTTATCGGCGAGCCCGGCGTAGGTAAATCCGCCATCGCGGAAGGCCTCGCGCTGCGCATCGTGCAGAAGAAAGTGTCGCGCGTGCTCTTCAACAAACGCGTCGTCGCACTCGACCTTGCTGCCCTCGTGGCAGGCACCAAATACCGCGGCCAGTTCGAGGAACGCATGAAAGCGGTGATGAACGAGCTGGAGAAATCGCCCGACGTGATCCTCTTCATTGACGAGATCCACACGATCATCGGCGCAGGCGGAGCTTCCGGCTCGCTCGACGCATCGAACATGTTCAAACCCGCCCTCGCACGCGGCGAGATCCAGTGCATCGGCGCAACCACGCTCGACGAGTACCGCCAGTACATCGAAAAAGACGGCGCGCTCGAGCGTCGCTTCCAGAAAGTGCTCGTGGAACCGACTTCCGTGGAAGAAACGATACAGATCCTCAACAACATCAAGTCGAAGTACGAGGATCACCACAACGTCAATTACACCGAGGACGCAATCAAAGCATGCGTCACGCTCACTTCCCGCTACATCACCGACCGTCACCTGCCCGACAAGGCGATCGACGCGCTCGACGAGGCCGGCTCGCGTGTTCACATCACGAACATCAAGGTGCCGAAGAAGATCCTCGAGGTGGAAGCGGAAATTGAAAAAGTAAAAGAAGAAAAGAACCAGGTCGTGCGCAGCCAGCGCTACGAAGAAGCAGCGCGCCTCCGCGACCGTGAACGCCAGCTCCAGGAGCAGCTCGAAGCCGCCAAAAAAGCCTGGGAAGAAGAAAGCCGCACGCACCGCGAAACCGTAAGCGAGGACAACGTCGCCGAAGTGGTTTCCATGATGACCGGCATTCCCGTGCAGCGCGTGTCGCAGAACGAAAGCTCCAAGCTTGCCGTGATGTACGAAGCGCTCAAAGGCAAAGTGATCGGCCAGGACGAAGCCATCAAGAAAGTGGTGAAAGCCATCCAGCGCAACCGCGCCGGCCTGAAAGATCCCAACAAGCCCATCGGCTCGTTCGTGTTCCTCGGCCCGACAGGTGTCGGTAAAACGCAGCTGGCGAAGATCCTTGCGAAATACCTTTTCGACAACGAAGATTCCCTGATCCGCATCGACATGAGCGAGTACATGGAGAAGTTCGCCGTGTCACGCCTCGTGGGCGCGCCTCCGGGATACGTCGGCTACGAAGAAGGCGGACAGCTTACCGAAAAAGTGCGCCGCAAGCCGTACAGCGTCATTCTCCTCGACGAGATCGAGAAAGCGCACCCGGACGTGTTCAACCTGCTCCTGCAAGTGCTCGATGACGGTCAGCTTACCGACAGCCTCGGCCGCAAGGTCGACTTCAAGAACTCGATCATCATCATGACGTCGAACATCGGTTCCCGCCAGCTGAAGGATTTCGGCCAGGGCGTGGGCTTCACGACGGCCACGAAAGCATCGGGCTCCGACGAGCATTCCAAAGGCGTTATCGAAAGCGCGCTGAAGAAAGCCTTCGCCCCCGAGTTCCTGAACCGTATCGACGACGTCGTGCTGTTCAACTCACTCGGCCGCGACGACATTCACCGCATCATCGACATCGAGCTCGAGAAGCTCCAGGGCCGCATCCTGCAGATGGGCTACACCGTCGAGATCACCGACAAGGCGAAGGATTTCATCGTCGACAAAGGTTTCGATGCCAACTACGGCGCCCGCCCGCTCAAGCGTGCGATCCAGAAGTACATCGAAGATCCGCTGGCCGAGGAGATCATCAAAGCCGGCGTGACCGAAGGCGACCTCGTGTCGATCGGGTATGACGAAGAGAAAAAAGACATCGTCATCACCGCCGGCAAACCGAAAGCGCCGAAGAAGGATAAGAAAGATTCGAAGAAAGAAGAGTAGTCATGCTTCGGCCCCGAATCCTCGGGACTCAGCATGACAGTCTATAAATCAAAAGTCCTCGTCCCGAATTCTCGGGACGGGGACTTTTTTCTTTTGTCCTACTTCGATACGATTCGCTGCGCGAATCACTCAGTATGACAAAAGAAAAATGGTTGGAGAGAAGCCTCTGCGGCGAAAACTATGACCGGCAATTTCTTTCCTGGATGACCGTTCCTATAGCGTGGTAAAATGCCTTCGAGTCTTCTTCCCGATCCTGGTTCTTGTGCTGAGTTTGATCTACTGCGCTGAGATGATCAAGGATTACAATGATTTCGTTGCGTTCCAATCCAGCGAAGCGAATGGTTACAAAACGCGTGACCTGGTTATGATCGCGGAACGCGAGGCGGATTTTCGGCGGGAAACCTGGCTGGTTTACCTGGCGTTCTTTGTCCCGTCGGTATTGCTGATGATTTTCGCGTTCCGGAAACCGACCCGGCTGATAGTCATACTACTGGCGAGTGCCTGCCTTGCTGGGCTGGTTATGCTGGGATGGTATTGCCTTCTCGCATTGCGGCGGTGAGATCGTATTTCCGTATTGATTATTTCGAAATACCCGATTTAACGACGTTGCCTTCACCATCAAACTCTTTCCAATCAAACGTCCCATCTTCCTGGTAAATTTCTTCACGTTGTCTGCGACCGGATTTGTCGTAGTAAATCCACGTTCCGGTCTTTTTCTGCCAGATATAATTGTTTTTACGATGCGCTCCGTCCTCAATGTATTCCCCTGATGTTTTCAATGTGCCGTCTTCATACCATTCGTAGTATGGACCGATATTTCCATGCCACCAGTCACCTTCATCTTTTTTTGCGCCTGAAGGATAATAACACACAAAATGATAGCGCTTAGCTGCATTCGGATCCCACGGCGAGCATTTGGGATGGCCGTTTTCATAATACTCTACGACGTAGCATGGAACTGATGTGTTCCAGAGGGCCGTGTCGATATAAGAACGGTGCTCTTTTTTAAGTTGTCCTCCGGGGTAATAATACTTGATGATGCACGAATCGCGGGTGGAAGTTTCTACCATTTTAATCTCTCCGTTCGCGTACCATTTTTTCGAGTCATAAAAGATTCCCGGCAAGCTGTCCCTGCTGATCAGTATCTTCTTTGGCTTCCCATTCCTGTACCAGTGCTCCTCGTTGCGCCGGTTTCCCTTGTATTGGACAACAGCAGCAAGCTGCGCACGACTCGTGTCGTAATAAATCATCCATTTCCCTTTCGGATCAACAGGAAAGCGATTCGGATGATAGGTCGTATCCCCGTCGTATACAAACATTTTCACCACCGCCGTATCCGTCACATAAGCAACAACAGTCTGCCCTCTCGCTCCCAACGACAGCACAACCATCAAAAAGAAAAATATCGTCTTTTTCATTCCTCCGTGCCCCCGTGTCTCCGTGGTTAAATTTCTTTGCGCCTCCGCGCCTTTGCGGCAAAAAACTACTGCGTCTTCCAGAAACTATACACCAAAATAAACCCAACGTTCAGCTGCGAAACACTTCCCCCCAGATCATCCGCGTAATACGCCTTGTGCTGGTTGAGGAACAGCTTGTACGGGTCGAACCTGAAATTCGTGAACGCGGTGGCCGCCTGCACGCCTATGGCGAAGCTGCCTTCGGTGTAAAAATACACGCCCGCATCCACCTCCACGGAAACGTAGCCGAACCTGGTCTGCAGCGCGGCAAGATCGGTTCCCGGGTCGACCGAAAGGCCGTAGAAGCGCATGGTGCCGCGGGCTGCGGTGAGGCCGATGTACGCGGTGGTCACTTCGCTCACCACGTGGTCGTAACCGATGCGGATGCCGGCGTGATGCGATTGCGAATACGTGTTGAGGCCGGGGATCTTGTTGTCGGGCGTTTTCCAGAGGTTGTGCCGGTATTGCCCGCCGGCCTGGAAGCCGCGGAACACCTGGAAATTCGTGCTGGCTACGATGTCGTAAATGCCCGTGAAGCTTTGCTTGAACGCCTTGTTCGACATGCCGTGGGGAACGGCGGCGCCGGCGCGTATGTTCATGCGGAAGGGACTCTTGCCGCCCTGGTTTTGCCCTTGCAGCTGAGCGCCGAAAAAAAAGAAAAGCACCGGGAGAAGTAGCCGTTTAATCATATTCCGTCCCCCAAAGATAACCGTAAATCCACGCAAGCCCATCGTCCTTAGCCTCATGCAAAGAAGACGCCGGAAAAGGAATAAAGTTGCGTAGTTCCGGGTTTCGGGGCCGGTTTTCGGAATTTTTGGTAATCAAGTACGGCGTCAGAAATTCCACGACACGCCCAGCGTGCGCACGGGATTGTAGCGGAAGCCGATGTTGGTGTACGCATACGGCGAGTCGTCACGGCTGTAATGGCGGACGAATACCTGCGCGGTTGTTTCGAGCGTAACGGAAAGGCGGTTTGTGGCTTTGTAT
The DNA here is from genome assembly GCA_966211705.1 of uncultured Chryseobacterium sp. GTDB lineage: Bacteria > Bacteroidota > Bacteroidia > Palsa-965 > Palsa-965. The sequence continues at coordinate 33,310 of CBIHOC010000001.1, read as the reverse complement.
TTCACACCGCCGCCCGCGGAAATTCCCGCTTCGTACGTATGTTCGGTGAAGGGCACGTTTTCTCCGCCTCCGAAGCAGCCCCGCCAGGTTTCTTTTCCCTGATAATTCGAATACGCGAAAGCCACGTCGCCGGCCACGAACGGCACGAAACGTTTACTGCCCAGCTCGCGCTCATATCCCAAACGAAGCCCGCCGGTCCTGTGGATCGCGTCGACCTTGCGGTAATACATCAGGTCTTCGGCGCCGCTTTCGATAAAAGTTACCTGCTGGTCGTAGTCCAGCGATGCGCGCAGCACGTTTTTGCCCATGTGATACTTGTAAAAGATGCCGGGCACCGCGTGGTAAGCGCTTTTCACGTAATGATCGGGCTTCCTGAAATAATTCACCGCCATCGGAATATCCAGGTCCGTCACCGAAAACAGGTTGATCCCGATCTCGTGCCGGAGAACAGGCTGCTGCGGCAGGGAAATTTCCTGCGCTGATAAGAAGGAGGGAAGAACCAGGAGCACGAAGAAGAGCTGTTTCATGGCTGATGTTTGTTGAAAGACGAAATGGTTGTACCAGGGTTGCCGGTTGAGTTGTTGATCAGAACAGGAATGAAAGGCCCAGCGTGCGAACCGGGTTGTAGCGTAACCCGAACTCCCCGCAGTCGTTACAATAATTGGAATAACCGGTCGATTTGATCGTCTTACGGTAAAACGCCTGTCCGCTGGTCTCGAGCGTAAGCATCATCCGCGGGAACGGCTTGTATTTGATCCCCGCCCCTGCGGAGATTCCGTATTCAGCCTTCGTCTCCGTAAACGTCACGCTGACAGGGGTGGAGCAAGTCTCGCAGGTCCCGTTATCAACAAGCTTCGAATAAGCGAAGCCCAGGTCGCTGGCCACATAAGGCACGAGCTTCCCGCCGCCCAGCTCACGCTCATAGCCGGCGCGGATAACACCTGCCCGGGAAGTACTTTCCCACGTATAAGAATCGTTATTGTCGGAACCGGCTTTGGACAAGTAATCCACCGCCACCCGCAGCACGTTTTTACCAAAATAATGCCTGTAATACAGGCCCGGGACCGGGTGAAAGGAAGCGCTCGTGTAGGTCACTCCCGGGTACCTGTGAAACGAAGTATTGAAATCGGTAATGGCAAACAGGTTCACCCCGATCTCGTGCCGGCGGATGACTTCCTGTGGCGCGGAAATTTCCTGTGCGAAAAGTGTTGCGGGGAAAATAAAAAGCGCAGCGAACAGTCGTTTCATGGGCAGCTTTTTCTTAGAGACGTAAAGATCGGTTAAAGTTGCCAGCCGATTGAAAATTGAACATTAAAGATTGAAAATCTATTCAATCTTCAATTCTTTTCGGCAGTAACTACTACCACCAGCGACTTCCTGACATACCACGCCAGCCAGAACGAAGCAAGCGCCCACCCGATCGTCAGATCCACGACTTCCGGCTGCACGAAATGCCAGGGATATTCGAACCAGTTCATATCGTCGAGCGCGCCCTGTGCGAGCGTGAACAGCCCGAATGCCATTGACACGAGGAACCGACCGCCGAACGTGAGGAAATTGCCGTAATACAGCACCATCGACGCGATGAGGCAGGCCACGAGGCTGTAAAACAGGCCGGTCAGCATGTACGGCACCATTTCGCCGTGCATGCTCCGGTGGTAAAAGACCATGACCCAGGGCTCGCCGATGCTTTCCTCCATCAGTTTTTCCTCCGCAGCCATGCGGTCGGGCGTGTCGGGGTTTACTGTGGGAATCATGTACATGCCGTCTTCCGTAAGGTTGGCGTTGAGCACGTTCATGATCTCTTCCTGCTTCGGCGTGTATTTCGTGTACCCGCTGTTTATCCCGCTCATCCACATTAAAGCCTGGAAAAGGAAATAGATGATCATTCCGACAAGGGTTCCGATGATGACGCGTTTCATGGAAGCTTGGTTTGGTGAATAGTAAATGTAGTCCCGGGGATGGCGGAGCGATATGATATTGCTCAGGAAGGAAGTGGTTGGGGTTAGTGGCAGTTTGGAAGAAAATTACTCTGCGGCTACGTTTAGAAGAACCCAAAGAAAACAGCATCACGGTTATTTCTGATTTACTCTTTTTAACTATCTTTTTTTAGGTACATTTATGATTATCTGATACCGTTATAAAACTAAATCTAAAAAAATGTCAAATAACTTCCGAAATATTACTGAGGCGTCGTTTCCGGAGCATGAAGGTTCGTTTGGAACGGTCGTCTTAGGCAACTATACAAATAGTGCCATAGTATTTAAAATAGTTGGTCGAAGAAATGGTTTGGCCAAGACCAAAAAAATTAAGGTTCCGGCGCGATCCGAACATTTTTCGACTGGATGGGATTTCGGTCCGCAAGAACACGTGGATGTTACGTCAGAATATAAACGAATTACCGAGTCAGCAGCACCTTTTCAAGGACTATTTGCTTTTGTCTGGCATAAAGTCCATGGCAGTCCAATAGACCCGGGGAAATACCAAAAGCATAAAAGAACTGATCAAGGATAAGCTAGTGTTGTAAACTTCAAAAGAAAGCTAACTAATCCTTAACGTATGTCCGTATAAGTCCAGGCAAAAGGTTTGGCTCTTGTTTTATTGTAGGTATTAATATATTCAAGCATTTGAGCGGCAAGTTGTTCAGTAGGCTTCCAGACTCCGCCAGTACATCCTTCGATAATGTATTAAACCAGATTTCCTATCAAATTCTTAGTTGCCCAAAGTTCGGCCCTCCAACCTATTTTAAAAACAAAAGCGCCTCGAAATGAGACGCTTCTTTAAGTGTAGCGAGGGGGAGGGTCGAACTCCCGACCTCAGCATTATGAGTGCTGCGCTCTAGCCAACTGAGCTACCTCGCCGTTTCCGCCCTGCACCGTGGCACGGGTGGGAAAATTGGAGCGCAAATATAGCATTTTGTATTACTTCCAAAACGCGAAAAATTTTCCGGCAGCGGGCCAGTTTGAGAATAATATTCTGAAACCCTCAAAGAGCTTGATCAGGCTGACCCGCTACCTTTTCTTTCCTCACGATTTTTTCGTCAGCGACTTGCTGATCCCCCACGACGCCGACACCGTCACGTATCGCCCCGGCGCCCACCCGCTCGTCTGCTGAACCACCCCGATCCCGCCTGTCCGCATGTACAGCATATTCCGGTCCAGCAGGTCATTGGCCGCGACGGAGATGCTGACGGGGAACTTTTTCGGTTTCTTCCAAACCAGGGAAGCCGTCACCAGCGGGATCGACCGCGGCGGCCAACCTTCGGGACCGTAGAACGTGACCTGGTCGAGTTTGGCATGCGCCAGGAAATTTTCCGAAAATTTCACCACCACGCTGGTGCTGATTACGATCGACTGCATCGTGCGCACGTAGTTTTTTTCGCGGGTGAAGTCCATCGTCACCCGGTCGTAAGTCGCCATCACGCCGGTTTCCAGCCGTTTCCCCTTGTAGCCGATGCTCAGCGAGCCTTCGGTTTCATTGCTGCTCATCGTGTACAACATGCCGTTCCGGCGGTAATCGTTCTTCTGCCAGTGATTGCGGACGTTGAAAACGAACCTGATGCGGGGAAAGAGATAGCGGTCGAGGCCCGTCCACCCGTAAAGTGAGAACACGTTCGGCACGTTTTCCGGCGCCAGGTAGCAAATTCCCGCCGAATCGATCCGCGCCGAGAGCATTACCGGGTTCTTCAGCCAGGCCGCATCGATGCTGATGTTGGCACGCCCGGGCAGGCTTTGCGTCGTGTCCTTTCGATATGCCTTCGACAAGTCTATCCGCCAGTCGGCCGACAGCTCCCGTCCTATCCCGAAATCCAGCGCGGGGTTCCCGGACATGATGTAAGCGGGGTTCTGCCAGTCGGGGTTGGGCAGCAGTTGCATAACGGATGGCGACAGCAGCTTCGTTTCATACGTGATCTCGACCCATTTCGTGACAGGTTTCAGGGAAGGCAGCACCCGGTAAATGTTCCGCGTCGTGCCGGGCGTTCCGTCGGTATTCCGCACGTCGATCTCTGCATGCTCGCCTTCCAGCGTCAACCGGAACCATTTGTGGTAGATGCCGAGATTTTGCGTGAACGTTTTTCTTCGGATCACGGCATCGGTTGCCAGCTCGAGCTCAGGAGCAATGCCGGAGATATCGGTACGCACAGCCTGCCGCCTGTATAAAATTTCCTTGTAGTCGCCGCTCAGTTGAAGCGAGAATTCGATGCCCGGCTTTTTAATGCGGGCGATGTTGTTCAGCGTCAGTATCCCTATCGCTTCCTGCCCCGACAGATGACTGTTCATGGCGTAAAACCGGTCGATGTCGCTGACGGCGCTGCCGGTGTCCGGGATAAGGTCCATCCGCCGGGTGAAAATGGCGTCCTGGCGCTGCATGCTCATCGTGTGGCCCAGGTAAAGCCGGGCGCGTTTTTTACGGTCGTATCTGAAGCCTTCGTATTTCCCATGCTTCCACCACGGGATCGCGAGCCGCGGAATCAACAGCGTGTTGCTCCATTGCGAGGAGGTTTCCTTTTCACGGTTCGACGATAACGCCGAAAAGCCCCACGGGGACGCATCCTGCCAGCTGATGTATTGGTTTTCCACCGACACGTCCGACTTCTTGTCGCTGTACTGCGAGGTAAATTCGAATTGCGGGTTGCTGCCGGTCCCGCCGTATTTCATATTCAGCTTCCCGGAAAGATTTTCAGAGCCGGCCTTCCCCTCGTGCGCCGAAAGGATGGAACGGAACCCCGTCCCCGTGAACAGTTCCCTGTTGGCGGAAAACTTCAGCGAATCTTCTTTCACTGAGTAGTCGCCCTCGAACACTACGCGCAGCTTTCCCTTTCCCGGCTTCCATTCGATCTCCGTATGAGCTTTCTGCGACAACCTGCCGAGGGTGCCATACGTGTACGTCAAAGGAAATTCCGTACCCTTAAACGGCATCGTGGAGAAAGAAGCGGTACCTACCCTGTAACCGGGATGCCCCGGGAAAAGACTGGTCGACGATCCTGAAAGGGAGTAGGATATCTTCCGGAAGTCCAGCCCCGCCGAAAAACCGCCTCCATACATTTCCGGGTAGCCATACATCCCGTTGAGCCCGAACGAATAGCTTTTCAGCCGGCGCGGGCGTTTGCCTTCCGCATCCTGTGCAAAGACGGCAAATGGCAGCAGCAGGAAAAACAGTAAAACGGGGTTACGCAGCATCATACATTCTTAAAGGAGACGCTTCCCGGGCGAATCGTTGCCCGGCGAGAGTGTTCTGCCGCAGAAAAGTAACTATGCGGGATGGAAAACTACCGGTCACTTATACATCTGGTTTTCCGGGCCTTATAACTGGTCAATTTGCAAATTGCAGGAGGAATCCGGCTGGTTGTCTGCCCATCTTTTGCACGAGATCGAAGGCGGACTTGGAATGTTCCTTTTTTTTTCTACTTTTCCCCCCGATTCGCCGGAACAGCACATACAGATAGACGAACAGAAGGATGGCCAAGAAAAAGCCCATTAAAGCCACAAAAGCAGCAAAGAAACCTGCCTCCTCCCCCAAAAAGAAGGCGGTGAAAGTGAAGCCGGCTGCGAAAAAGGCGAAAGCAGCGCCGGTGAAAGCAGCGAAGAAAGCAGCGCGCCCGGTCGCGAAACCGGTTAAACCAATTAAAAAAGTCGTGAAAGCGGCCAAACAGGTTGTTCGCCCGGCTGCGAAGTCGGCTGCAACCCGTAAGCCCGCCCGTCCCGCCATAAAGCCCGTGATCAAAGGCAAACAGCCTCTCGTGAAGAAAGCCGTGCCGGCCAGGGTTCCTGCAAAAGGAGCCGTAAAACCGGCCGTGAAGCCCGAACCCGTAAAAGGAAAACCCGCACAGGCGCCCCTGAAAGAGGCTCCCGTCCCGGTGAAAAATACGAATGCGGCCCCCGCGCCAAAAACCAAAAAAGCAGTCGCCCCTCCCCCGCCGCCGATCCCGTCAAACCTGCCGAAGCTCCCGAAAGGGATCATCCTGAAAAAGCAGAAAGGCAAGCTCGCCCCGGGTGAAAAGCGCATCGTCAAGACCGACATCATCACGCACCACGTGATCGCCGACCGGCCGCTGGAAGAGCTCGATAAAAAGCCGAAGCCCGAGCCGAAAGGCAAATTCGTGCTCGAATACATCATCCATTCGCCGGTAACGCTGCTGTACGATTTCCTCACCACGCCGAACGGCCTCGCCGAATGGTTCGCCGACGGTGTCGACATGAAGAACGACATCTATACGTTCGACTGGGACGGGCAGAAACAGAACGCGCGCATCATCAGCGCAAAGATCGACAGCTACATCCGCCTGCGCTGGATGGACAAGCCGGAAGGATCGTACTTCGAATTCCGCCTCAACCAGGATGAGCTGACGAATGAAGTTTCGCTTACCGTCACGGATTTCGGCGAAAGCGAAGACGACATCATCACCTCGCGCCGCCTCTGGGATTCGCAGATCCACCGCCTCGTCAAAGCCCTCGGAACCTACTAAAAAGTCGAGAGCCGGGAGTTGTGAAACATTGTTTTTCCGAACTCCTGGCTCCCGACTCCTGACTACTTTTACGGCGTGACTGCTTTCCGATCGATCATTTTCCGCAACCTTTTTTTCTTCATCCCGCTCGCGCTTTTTCTTGCCGTTGCCGGCGTTGCGCTGGCGATGTACCCCAGGCAGGAAATTCATCTTGCATTGAACGGGTTTTACGGGCAAACGGCCGATGTGCTCATGCCCTGGCTGACGATGGTGGCCGACGGCATCACGATCACGGTTTTTATCCTGCTTATGCTTGCCTGGAACCGGCGTTACGCAGTGGCCACGGGCGTTGCGGTGATCGTGGCTTCCGGCATTACGCAGTTGCTCAAGCATACGATCTATTACGGCGAGCCGCGCCCGAAGCTGTTTTTTGAATCCATTCCCATTCCGCTGCGGCTCGTCCCGAATTTCGAGAACGATCTCTACGATACGTTTCCCTCCGGCCACACCACGGCCGCATTCGCATTTTTCTTTTGCCTCGCGCTCGCCGTGGAAAAGCCATACCTGAAAACGTTGATCTTCCTCCTTGCCCTGCTCATGGGCTATACGCGCATTTACCTCTCGGAGCACTTCCTCGGCGACGTGGTCGGCGGCGCAGTCATCGGCACCGGCGTTTCGCTGGCGGTGATGACGATCGTGTTCCACAAGAAGTGGGTGAAACTGGAGGGTGTGAATTACTAGGGGTGCGAATTACGAATTACTTAATCCTCGAAGGTTTGCCAGTGCGCAGCCTGCGCGTAAACCTTCGAGGATTATTCCAATTCGTAATTCGTAAATTCGTACACTTCGTAATTCGCACTCTTTTGAATAGAAGCGCATTCCTTCCTTCCCTGCTGATCTTCCTGGTCGCCCTGGCGCTGTTCGTGCCGTATCTCGGTTCGGTGAATTTGTTCGACTGGGACGAGATCAACTTCGCGGAATGCGCGCGGGAAATGATCGTCACGGGAAATTACTCCACCGTGCAGATCAATTACCTGCCGTTCTGGGAAAAGCCGCCGCTGTTCATCTGGATGCAGGCGTTGTCCATGCAGGTGTTCGATGACCCGGAATTGGGGGCGCGGTTTCCGAACGCGGTTTGCGGAGCGGTGACGCTGGTGGTCGTTTACCTGCTCGGCCGCCGCATCTACGACAGGAAATTCGGGATGCTGTGGGTGCTGGCGTATGCAGGTTCCCTGCTGCCGGGCTTTTATTTCCACACGGGCATCATCGATCCCTGGTTCAACCTGTTCATTTTCCTCGGCATTTACCAGTTCGCGCTTTACGCCAACGATTTCCCTTCCGTTTCCACGCAGCGGCTTTTCAACCGGCGCATTTTTCTCTCCGCATTTTTCATCGCGCTTGCCGTGCTCACGAAAGGACCGGTGGCGCTGCTCGTGTTCGGTATCTGCTTCCTCGTGTGGCGGTTGATGAAACGGCGCGCGATCATGAGCTGGCAACATTTTTTCGTGTACGCGGCGATCTCGCTTTCCCTGGCCGGCGCGTGGTTTGTGGCGCTGGCATTGCAGGGCAAAGGACATCTCGTGCTCGAGTTCATGCTCTACCAGGTGCGTCTCTTCTCCACCGAAGACGCGGGCCATGGCGGAAGTTTCTTCTACCACTGGATCGTGCTGCTGGCGGGATGTTTCCCCGCTTCCATCCTTGCCATCCGCGCGCTGCGCCGGAAAGCCGGTGACACGCCTTTCGAGCTGCACATGCTGAAATGGATGCGCATTTTGTTCTGGGTGGTGCTCATCCTTTTTTCCATCGTCAAAACGAAGATCATCCATTACTCTTCGCTCTGCTATTTCCCGCTCACCTACCTCGCCGCGTACACCGCCTACAAGCTGTACACCGGCGCGTTCGAGTGGAAGAAATGGATGACGCTCCTGCTCGCGTTCATCGCGCTTATCTACGTCAGCGCGTTTACGCTTGTGCCGTTCCTCGATTCGTATAAAGCGCAGCTCATCGCCACGGGCTGGGTAAAAGATGCCTTCGCCGCGGGCAACCTGGAAGTCAACGCTGCGTGGACCGGCGGGGAATGGATCACCGGCGTGCTGCTTGCCGCGGGCGTGGTTGCCGCGTTCGTGCTGATCAGGCGGAAAAATTATTCCGCCGGTCTTCCCGTGCTGTTCACGACGGTGCTCGTCACCACCACGCTTGCCGCCGTGCTCATTGCGCCGCGCGTGGAAGAATATTCGCAGGCCACGGCGATCCATTACTGGGAACGGCACGCGCATCCCGATTTTTACCTGGAAACGCTCGGCTACAAAAGTTACGCGCAATATTTCTACGGCAACGTGCAGCCCGGCATCGAAGAGAACCCATATTACGCGAACTGGAAAAAGGAAAACGAAAAGCGCCTCTTCAACCCGAAAATTTCCTACGCCGAAAACCAGATCGCGATGCGCCGCGAATGGATGCTCCGCGGGCCGATCGATCACCCGGCGTATTTTATTTGCAAGAATACGTTCCGCAGCGAAGTGGAAAAGTATTACCCGAAGCTGAGGTTTACCGGGGAGAAGAACGGGTTTGTGTTTTGGGAAAGAGTGCCGTGAAAATGTTCTGAGTTCTGAGTTCTGGGTCTGGGGGGTCTGGATTTTATTGTGTCTTTTGTGGAGCGTGGCGTTATAGACCAGATGCGGAAAGTAGTTTTATTTCTTGTTTTTATTTTCCTGGCTGAGATTTGTCCTGCTCAGCGACGTGACAATCCATATGAAGTATTGGGAGGATATATGTATTTCGACCTCCGATTATTACGATGTTCCACTTTTTATTTTGGCGCGACTATCAGGCCGGAAACAGCCCGGGCGAACCGTGTAAGTAAGGTGAGCGTTCTCGACACATCACGGTATCGGTACATGGAACTTTATTTTGACACCTTGGGACGGTTATCGGGAATGTATGCCGATCATACAAGGCAACACTTTATTTACGACACTACGCTTGAAAAAAAAGGATGCAGGCGAGTCAGCAGGATCGAAAGCGGTTTTAATGATGATGGCATCACCAGTTCGTGGAAAACGTTATTAAACTATGACTCCTTCGGGAATATTACGTCCGCCATTACTATCGGCATAGAGAACGCCGAAAGCTGGACCATCACTTATACCTACACAGATTCCGGGCGCTACCAATACGTTATTGTTGGGGTAGATATTCCCGAAAAAAAATACTCCTTCAGCTATTCTTACAGGTATGATACTCGAAAAGGGGACGTGTGGTGCTTATTGGCCGGAAGTGAGCACACCGCATATCATTTGGGAAAAATCAAAAGAGCTGACCGTCTCCAGCCCGATACTTGTCGCTATCTCGAAGAAAATTTTGATTGCATAGATACTATCAACTGGAGTGGTTTCTTTTCAATGAGACCTTCAGGAGAGGACTCTCCGCTCTATCACCTTCGCCGGGATCCCCAAGGAAAATTGCTGGAAGTATACTGTGAATGGGAATCATGGGCATTTACCTATGATGAACGTGGTTTGCCGGTTAAAATGCGGCAGAAGACATCTATTGGAAATATTGAAGAGGAGGAAACTATGGCGCTTTACTCCTATACTTACTATTAGCGCAGGGCTGTTCCCTCCTCCTATTACAATAAATCGATTTTTCATTTGTCATGCTGCCCTTCGCCCCTTCAACAAGCTCAGGACGAAGCATGCAAAACGAAAAAAGCCCCCCGAATCCTCGGGGGGCTTTTGCCGTATTAACTGAACCAACTTAGTGGCTGATCGTCATGCGGGTGACGGTGCGGGTGTTACCTGCAACCAGTTCAACCATGTACATGCCGTTCGCGAGGGCTTCGGTGCTGATCTGCACGTTCTGCTTGCCTGCTGCGAGTTCGCCTTTGTAGTTCGCTGAGACAAGCTCACCGACCATGTTGTAAACGTTGATCGTCACCGCTTCTGCCTGCTCGAGGTTGAAGCCGATGTTCGTGATCGTGTTCGCCGGGTTCGGGAACAGGTTGAGGCCCGTAGCCACGCCGGTTTCAGCAACGCCCACAGCGCATGCTGCGTTGGTTACGCTGATATCGTCGACATAAACGTTATTGCCGTAGCCGTTGGTGGAACGGAACATCACGAACACTTTGTTCTGGCCTGCATAAGGCGTCATGTCGATGCATTCCGCGCGCCACTGTGCTGACGTCGGGGTGAACGGGTTCGTGGTTGCGGTTGTCGTAGCGAGCGTATTGCCGGACTTCGCCCATACGGAGGTCCAGGTTGCGCCGCAGTCGGACGACACGAGCACTTCGAGCGCATCGGTGTAGGACGTGCTGTAGCGTGCGTGTGCAACGTTGAAGGAAAGCGATGCGACAGAAGCCGCGCTCAGGTCGATCGGCTCAACCACGAATTCGTCGATTGCGCCTACAGAACCGTAGCTGTAGTGGTCCATCTTCAGCGAGCCGCCGTTGGTGGTTACACGCTGCCAGGTGATGCCTGCGTCAGGGTTGCTGAGGATCCAGTTCGGGTAACCGCCCGGGAAGGATGCGGTGGCGAAGTTGTTGCTGAGCGGGGAAGCCGTACCTGCAGCCGTATTCACGGTGAAGTTGTACGTCTGCATGTTGTTCGTGTTGTTGTTGTCGGTGCCGCCGTTCGGGTTGGTTACCGTAACGTCGAGCGTGTGCGCGCCGGAGGTGAAGGTCTGGCTGGGCAGGGAAACCGTCGCGGAAGCGCCGGTAGCGAGGCTGCCTGACCATGCCTGCGTCATCGGCGTTCCGCCGTCGATCGCATAGTTGATGGTTGCAGAAGTCAGCGTCGTTGCGCCGTTGTTCGTCAGCGTGAAGCCCGGTGCGAAGGTCGTTGCGCACTGGAACGGGCTGGGACCTGCGCTCGGGTAAGCGTCAACAACGAACGGGCAGGAGTTGATCGAAGAAACGAGACCGGCTACCGGGAGCTGGCCCACTTCGTAGATCTTCTGGTCGGTGCATACCTTATAGATCGTCGGGAAATAGCCGATGGCGTAATCCGAGTTGAAGCTGTTGGTGGACGCGCCCGGATCGATGATCGGGTATGGCGTGCCGGTTACCCAGTCGCCCTGCGTATTGCCGCCGGTTCCGTTCAGGTCGGCGACCGTCGTTGCCGCATCACCTTCGATGTAGAACACCATCACGTCCTGCGACTGCGTGCCGGAGGGTCCATGGAGGTTGTAGAGATCACGAAGCGCATGACCGTTGTGGTAGTTCCAGCACGGTCCGCACCAGGTAGCCGACACGTCGATGAAGACGGTTTTGCCCTGTGCGAGGAGCGTGTAGAGGTTCCAGCTGTTACCGTTAAGGTCGGTAAAAGTCCAGTCAGGAGCAGTGCTGCCGGGAGAAAGCTGCGCGAAAGCAGCGGTGCCCGTCAAAGCCAATCCTGCAAAGAGAGATAAAGCTTTTTTCATGTTTTTGGTTTTGATAAGACGGCGATTTAGTTGTTTATGAATTGGTACTCAATTTTCCGAAAAATTCCCGGAACTATCAATAGGTGATCAATTTACGACAATAAACTGGTAGAATATGCAAGAGGAAAAGTTTTTAACAAAAGCCGGCTGTGCGATCCGAAATTGTGGGCCTGAAGGGGGAAAGACGTGAGATGTGGGACTTGAGACGTGAGATTTTTGGTTGATAATTTACAGGGAGACACGCCTACTCTCACATCTCACATCTCACATCTCACGTCTCACATCTCACGTCACTATCGTGGGAAAGAGAAAGCCGGGGGCCGCCTAAACAGTCTTCGGCGATTTATAAATTTCGCTCTTCATCAGCCCCCACTTGTTCAGGCGGTGCTTCAGGGAAACGCTCATGCAGCCGATGCCGTATTTCATGCTGCGGCGGAAATTGATGGAAGACGCTTCCTCGAAATATTTCGTGGGGCACGTGATCTCGGCAATTTCATAACCCGCATACACGATCTGCGACAGCATCTGGTTGTCGAACACGAAATCGTCGGAGTTCGCGTGGTAATTGATGCCGGTGAGCACTTCCTTCGAGAATGCGCGGTAGCCGGTGTGGTATTCGGAAAGCTTCTGGTTGATGAGCACGTTCTGAGCGAACGTCAGGCAGCGGTTGAAAATGTACTTGTACAACGGCATCCCGCCGCGCAGCGCGCCTTTGCCGAGGATGCGGGAACCCAGCACCACCGGGTAAACCCCGTTGGCGATCAGGTAAGCCATGGAATGAATGAGCTTCGGCGTGTACTGGTAATCGGGGTGCAGCATGATCACGATGTCGCCGCCGATCTCCAGCGCCTTGTCGTAGCACGATTTCTGGTTGCCGCCATAGCCTTTGTTCTTCTCATGACGGATGATGTGCCGGATGCCGATCTCCCGCGCCACCTCGATCGTGCGGTCTTTGCTGGCGTCATCCACGAGCACCACCTCGTCCACGATCTCGAACGGGATCTCATCGTAGGTGCGGCGCAGCGTCAGCTCCGCGTTGTAGGCGGGTAATACGATAACGAGCTTTTTGCCGAGGATCATCGGGCGCAAAGATAAAATTTCTTCGGTGTCAGACCTCGAAGGTTTGCCCGGCGCGTTGCCGGCGCGCAAACCTTCGAGGTCTGACAATCATCGGTATGCCCCTACCCGTTCGTATCTTTGCACCATGGATTTCAAGCTCACCTCCGATTTCGTTCCCACCGGCGACCAGCCCACCGCCATCAAACAGCTGGTGGAAGGCATCAATGCCGGGACGCAATACCAGACGCTCCTCGGGGTGACGGGGTCCGGGAAAACATTTACAGTCGCAAATGTCATCCAGCAAACGGGAAAACCCACGCTCGTGCTCAGCCACAACAAAACGCTGGCGGCGCAGCTGTACAGCGAGTTCAAATTGTTTTTCCCGGATAACGCGGTCGAATATTTCGTTTCCTATTACGACTATTACCAGCCGGAAGCCTACATCTCCACCACCGACACGTACATCGAGAAAGATCTTGCCGTGAACGAAGAGATCGAAAAGCTGCGCCTGAGCTGCATCTCCTCCCTCCTCTCCGGCCGCCGCGACGTGATCGTGATCTCGTCCGTGTCGTGCATTTACGGCATCAGCAACCCGCAGGATTTCCAGCACAACGTCATTCACATCCGCAAAGGACAAGCGCTCAGCCGCAACAAGTTTCTCTACATGCTCGTGAGCGCGCTGTATTCACGCACTGAAGCGGAATTCCACCGGGGAAATTTCCGGGTGAAAGGCGATACCGTTGACATTTACCTCGCGTACGCCGATTACGCCATCCGCGTCTATTTCTTCGGCGATGAAATCGAAGCGATCGAATCGTTCGAAACATCTTCGGGGCGTGTCATCGAGAAGTTCGACAGCCTGAACATGTACCCGGCCAACATTTTCGTTACGTCGCCCGACACGCTGAAGAGCGCTATCCGCATGATCCAGGACGATCTCGTGAAGCAGGTCGATTACCACAAATCGCTCGGCAAGCATCTCGAAGCAAAACGCCTGGAAGACCGCGTCACGTATGATATGGAAATGATGCGCGAGCTCGGTTTCTGCTCCGGCATCGAAAATTATTCCCGCTACTTCGACGGACGCGAGCCGGGCATGCGCCCGTATTGCCTGCTCGATTATTTCCCCGACGATTATCTCATGGTGGTGGACGAAAGCCACGTCACGATCTCGCAGGTGGGCGCAATGTGGGGCGGCGACCGTTCCCGCAAAGAAGCGCTCGTGGAATTCGGTTTCCGTTTGCCTTCCGCGCTGGACAACCGCCCGCTGAAGTTCGATGAATTCGAGGCCATGCAGAACCAGGTGATCTACGTGAGCGCCACGCCCGCCGATTACGAGCTGAAGAAAAGCGAAGGCATCGTCGTGGAGCAGGTCATCCGCCCGACAGGCCTGCTCGATCCGCAGATCGAAGTGCGCCCGAGCAAAGGCCAGGTCGACGACCTGCTCGAAGAAATTCACAAAGTGGTGGAGCGCGACGAGCGCGTGCTGGTGACGACGCTGACCAAACGCATGGCCGAGGAACTGACGAAATACCTGGCGGGCCTCGACGTGCGCTGCCGCTACATTCACTCCGACGTGGAAACGCTGGAGCGCGTGGAGATCATGCAGGACCTGCGGAAAGGCCTGTTCGACGTGCTCGTGGGCATCAACCTGCTGCGCGAAGGGCTCGACCTGCCGGAAGTGTCGCTCGTGGCCATCCTCGACGCGGACAAGGAAGGTTTCCTCCGCTCCGAGCGCTCGCTCGTGCAGACGGTGGGACGCGCCGCGCGGAACATCAACGGCAAAGTCATCATGTATGCCGACAAGATCACGGTGTCCATGCGCAAGACGATGGATGAAACCGACCGCCGCCGCAAGCGCCAGATCCAGTACAATTTCGAGCACGGCATTACCCCGCGCCAGATCGTGAAGTCGAAAGACACGTCGCACAGCGTGCTGGGCAAGACCCGCGGCGGGAAACAGGTGGAACGTTATTACGTGGAAACCGAGACCGGCATCGAAAACCTCGCGGCCGAGCCTGTGCTGAGCTACATGACGAAAGAGCAGCTCACGAAAGCGATCTCGAAAACGCGCAAGGCAATGGAATCTGCAGCGAAGGAAATGGATTTCGTGGAAGCCGCACGGTTGCGGGATGAAATGTTCATGCTGGAAAAATTGCTGAAGGACAAAAAATAGTGCGCTTCTCTACGCGATTCCTGGTTTAAACCAAAAAACCTCCCCCGTGTAACGAGGGAGGCTTTTTTCAACAGCGTCTCCAAATTGTCAATCGTTTCGTGCCTTCTTCTTCGTATCGTCCCGATAAAATCGTTAATCAAAAGTATAGTCCGCTGTTCTTGTGCAATTATGATTTTACAACACGCTTTGTCGTGAAGGTCTTGTCGGCCGTGTTCGTGATGCGGATGAAATAGAATCCGTTTTCGAGCACAGAGAAATCGATCTTGTTGACGGTGTTTGCATTTGAGAAGCTCATCACCACCTTGCCGGCTGCGTCGAACACTTCGTAGGTGAAGTTGTCGTTCGCCGTATTGCCAAGCTCGATCGTCACGAAATCGACAGCCGGGTTCGGGAACACATTTACGTTTGCGGCAAATGCAGGTTCTTCAACACCTACAGCAGCAGCGGTATCGACCACGGCGAACGGGCTCAGCGAAGTGATGCCGGTGCGGGTGATCTCGTACGTGCCGTTCGGTCCGGCAACTGCCGCGCCTGCAAGGTAAGTATCCCAGCTGTTGTTCATGTAATGCGTGATGTACGCCATGTTGCGGTTGAAGCCGTTCACCTCGTCGGTTGTTTCCCAGGCGAGCTTCAGGTCCATGTTCACGTTCACCGCGGCGGCCGCGCTGATGAACCAGCTCTGGTCGACAACGCTTTCCGTGGCGGAAGCGTCGTACCCGGCGGTGCCATTCGCATAAACGTTGTTCATTACGCGTACCATGAACATGCCGGAGTTGCCGCCGGAGTTCTGGGAGATCTTTGCGGGCGAATAATCGTTCATCGTGCCCACCGGGAAGGTCACGTAAGTCGCATTGTTGCTGACGTTCATCTCGACCTTGCCGGTTCCCGAGGTTACGATATACTTGTTGTTGTCGTAACCGTTGATCGAAGCGGCGGAGCGCAGCGTGATGGTCGAGTTCGTGATCTCGATGCGCCCGCTCATGAATGCGAGCTCGTCGTGGATGGTGAGCGAGCCTGCGAGCAGGATGGTGCTTGCCGCGGGAATGTTGAGCTCGAGCGACTGGAGATGATTATTGTTGCTGGTGCTGAAATAAAGCGTGTCCGACACGGAAGTCGTGAGGTTGAGCGTCAATATCGAAGCTGAATCGCCGTGGAAAGTGCCGGATGCGTCCTGGTCGATCGTGCCGTTCAGCGTAAGATCGTTGCCGTTGAGCGCGAGCATGCCGTTCACCATTTCCAGCTGTCCGCCGATAACGACATCATCATCAAGCGTCAGCGTATCGCCGCCCGACATGAGGTTCATCTGCACGTTGTTCAGGCCGGAGCCGGTAAGCTCGATGCCGCTTGCGTGCGAACCGCCGTTGAATTCCACATTATACGATGCGGTGCCGTCGAACGAGCCGCCGTTCTGCATGATGTTGCCGTCTTCGACGTGGATCGTGCTGCTTGCATTCATAATGAGGTTGGCGCCGCTTTCGAGCACGAAGTCGCCGTCGAGCAGGTGAAGCGTTCCGCCGATGGAGAGCGCGCTGGCCAGGCCAAGGTTGCCGCTGGCGCGGTCGAGCGTAAGCTCATCGATCACAGAACCGTTGCTGAACACGAGGTCGCTGGTGACCGTGCCTGAACCTTCGATCGTAAGATCGGAAGTTGCGGTGCTCACGAACGTTGCGCCTGCAAGCGTTACAAGATCACCCTGCAGGATAAGCTCATTGCCGTTGAGCGCAACCTGTCCTGTGTTGAGCGTTAATGCGCCGCCAACGGTCGTAGAGTTGATGTTGAGCGTCAGCACCTGGTTGTTGTCGTCAAGGCTCACGTGCAGGTCCTGCAGCGTCGTCGTGTTGAGCTCGATGCCGCTGGTCTTCGAAGTGCCGACATACCATACGTCGTAGCCGGTGGACGTGCTGTACACACCGCCTGTCGAGGTGAGCGTGCCTGCATCGATGCGCGCGATCGAGTTTGCCATCATCGTCAGGTTCGCGCCCGTGCCGAGCGCAATGCTGCCGGCCTGGAGATCGAGCGAATCGGAGATGCTGGTCTGTGCGGCAAGCGCGATCGCCGCGCCCAGGTTGCGGAGCGTGTTCAGGTCGAGCGTGCCGCTGAACGTGCTCGTGGTGAGCAGCCCGTTGAACACAAGACGCTGGATGTCGACCGTGCCTGCTCCCGCGAAGGTGCCGCTCGTGATCGTCACGCCGTTGCTGGTGGTGCTGTTGAGCGTGCCGTCAACGGTAAAGGTGTTGATCAGGCCGGAAAAATCGACTTCAACATCGAGGTCGACAGTGATGCCGTTCGGGATGATGATGTCCTGGTTGCTTACGGTGGAGCCGGGTGCGATCCCGCCCCACGTTGCTGCGTTGCTCCATGCACCCGACATGACGGCGGTGAAAGCATGAAGGTTTGTCGATAAGGCAATCAACACAGCAACAAGAGCTGTTTTCAGTAAATTGTTTTTCATAAGTAAGATTTAGATTGTGGAGGATTACGATTACATGCGTTGACGTGTGGCTATCGAAAATCTATGCCATGCATGGAACCGGGGTTGTTCACAAGTACCCGGGATCGCTGGGTACAAGTGATTTACGCATGCCAAAACGCACGCTGCAACAGCAGTTGTTAAAACGTTGAAAATGCCCCACACCGTAGAAAGTTCTACACAATCCTACCCGGCAATTCCTCACATTCTTCTCCGCGGTTGACGCGCAGCAGCCGGAAATATGCAATCGGACAGGTTAAGAAATGATATTCGCAACTTTCAAATTCTGAAAACAAAAAAGCCTCCCACCCGGTTCTCGGGGGAAGGCTTTTCTTCAAAGAATCTTTTTTCGACTAATAAGTCATAAAGTTCGTGTTACGCTTCACACGGTTGTTTTTCTTACGCTTCTGGTGCTTGGAGCCGCAGGCGTGCTTCTGACCGCAGGATTCTGCAACGAATGCAACTGCTGCGAATGCGATAAGAACAAGGATAACCTTGCCGGTGATAATACGAGAGATCGACTTGATCATGGTGCCAGTTTTTCGTGTTTGGTAGGGCAATAATACGGCTTTTTGAGCTGATCTGCAAGGTGTTGATAACATTTTATAAAGGACTTAGGTGTTAGGGCTTAGGGTTAGAAGCAGGTAAAGGAAAAATCTCTTCTAAAACCTAAGTCCTAATAAGCCCCATGCCGTTTCCTCAGGAACCATTCCGCCGAAAGCAGCACCAGCAGCAACCCGAAGATCCACCAGAGATTGACCAGGTCGACGAGTTTTTTGGGGTTGTAGATGACCGGCTTGATGTCTTCGCGGGCGTTGAGGGCGGCGGAGAGCTTTTCGAGATTGGCGGCGGTGAATAATTCCCCGTTGTGCCGCGTGGCAAGGTTGAACAGCACCTGGTGATCGGCGGTCGTGTTGGCGAGCTCGACAAGCAGGGGGCTGACGCTGAAACGGCCGGATTCGGTGTACACCTTATCGCCTACTTTCACTTTCGCTTCATATTTATATTCTCCCACGGGGCGCTGCTTCGCGTCGAGGCGATAGGCTTTCCCGGTGCGGGTGAAAATGAACGGGTAACGGTTCCCGTCCTTGTCGATAAGGTCCAGCGTGACTTCCGGCGTGTTGATCAGCTCGTAGCTCTGGTTGTACACTTCAGCTTCCATTTGCACCGGCTCGTTCTCGAGGTAATTGCTTTTCGCGGTGACGCGGAAGAAACTTTTTTCCTCGCGCACGGAAAGGAACTGCACGGTCTTCCCGACGAGTTCGTTGAAAATGTCGTGGTTGCCGTGATCGGCGAAATCGTGGAGCCTCCATTTCCACAAGCCTTCGCCGATGAAAATTCCCACCTTCCGGTTGTTCTGCGTGCTGAAGACCCACAGCGGGTAATCCGTTTTCAGCGAGCCGATCTTCTGGCGCAGCAACGGCGTCACAGCCGGCGAAGAATTGAAAGCGCCGAACGGCGATGAAACTGCGGGAAATTTCGGGATGTAGCCGATGGCCTGTTCGCTGAGGTTGAACAACGGGAAATCGGGCTGCGGCACTGCTTCGGCTTCATTGGCGCGCGCGCTGTTCACCTGGATGCTTACGCCCGTGCCGAGGCTGTTGAACGGCGCGTAGCGGGATTGTGCGCCGGTGATATAAAAAACGGGCGTGCCGGCGGCGGCGAGATCCGCGACGAGCTTCTGCGCGGGGGCGGCGTCGGAAGGAATGCTGTGAAGGATGGCGAGGTTGTAACCGCTCACCGGCTTGTCGAAATTTTTCAGCGTGTACGTTTCCACCTGGTAATTGTCGTTCGACTCGATCGCGAGCTTCAGCGCGCCCATGTCGGGATGCGGGGCGGCGCCCACGATCAATATCTTCTGCCGGCTGTCGAGCACGTCGATGAAAATATCCTGGCGGTTGTTCTGCACGTTGCTTTCCCCGTTCAGCACGGTAAGCGCGACGGTGTAACGCTGCAGTCCCGCGGAAGTGGCCTGCAGCTCGACAAGAAGCGTTTGCGTGAACGGGTCGGTGGTGATGTCGATCGGCTTCGACAGCAATGTCTGCCCGCCTTTACTGATGGTGAGCATTGCCTTTTCTCCCGCGCAGCGGTGCGCATCAGCGACGATCTCGAGCGGGAACGTGTTGCCGAGGAAGGCGATGCGGTTGTGCACCACTTTCGTCAGCACAAGGTCTTTGCGCACCGTCGTGTCGCCCATGGCGATGGCGAAGATGGGCGCTTTGATGCGTTCGGCGGCGTACACGGGACTTTGTCCCTGGTTGTAGATGCCGTCGCTGGCCACGATCACCGCGCCGAGATTGCGGTCGGCATAGCGCGTTTCGATCTCGCTGAACAGCGCGGTGAAATCGGTGAGCTTGTCTTCGTATTTGTAATCGATGTTCTCCCGGAAATTTTCACCGAAGCTGTACGTGCGCACTTCGTATTTCTCACCGAGCGCGTCGATCAGCGCTTTCATTTTTTCCGGGAACCCGCGGCGGTTGAACACCGAATCTGTCCCCATCACCAGCGATTCCGAAACATCCTGCGCGATCACGATCACCGGCTTTTCCACTTCCCGCAAAACCGTTTTCAGCAACGGGCTGAGCAGCAGGAACGCAAGCACCGTCACCACCACGAAGCGCAGCCCCGTCATCGTTCCCCGTACCAGCTTCGAAACATCTTTCAGCCTCCGCTCCCGGTAATACAGCACGCCCGCGTACAACCCGCCTGCAAGAATGCAGAGCAGGATATACCAGGACGGAGCTTCGGTGACGACGGATAATTTCATAGGAACGAGAGACTTGAGATGTGAGACCTGAGACGTGAGAAGTTGAGCTTTTTTCTCACATCTCAAGTCTCATGTCTCACGTCTTCTTTTAGGTGAGCATGCCGCCGCAAACGTTGATCACCTGCCCGGTGATGTAGGCGGACATATCGGATGCGAGGAAAAGGCACGTGTTGGCCACGTCTTCAGCGGTGCCGCCGCGTTTCAGCGGGATGCCTTCGCGCCATTGCTCCACCACTTTCGGGTCGAGCGCGCCGGTCATTTCCGTTTCGATGAAGCCGGGGGCGACCGCGTTGCTGCGGATGTTGCGAGAGCCGAGCTCCAGCGCCACCGATTTGGTGAAGCCGATGATGCCGGCCTTGGATGCCGCGTAGTTGGCCTGTCCCGCGTTGCCGCGCACGCCCACGACGGAGCTCATGTTGATGATGGAGCCTTTGCGCTGCTTGAGCATGGGGCGCTGCACGGCTTTCACCAGGTTGAACACGGATTTCAGGTTGGCGTTGATCACTTCGTCCCACTGCTGCTCGCTCATGCGCATGAGCAGCGTGTCGCGGGTGATGCCGGCGTTGTTGACGAGCACGTCGACGGTGCCGAAATCGGCGACCACGGCGTTGACGAGCTCATCGGCGGCTTTGAAGTCGGCTGCGTCGGAGCGGTAACCTTTGGCTTTGATGCCAAAAGCGGCCAGCTCCTGTTCGAGCGCCTGTCCTTTTTCAACGGAAGAGAGATAGGTGAACGCCACATTGGCGCCATGCTGCGCGAACAGCAGCGCAATGCCGCGGCCGATGCCCCGGGAAGCCCCGGTAACGATCGCGGTTTTGCCTTCAAGAAGTTTCATAAAGCGGTAATTGGTAAATGGTAGATCGGATTCTGCGAAACTGAAGATTCAAAGATAACGGAAAAGGCCGCGCGGTTTGCACCACTGCGGCCTTCCTGAAATTTCACTTCCCTTTACTCTCCTCCCCAGCTCCCGATCTCCGCTTCCGTCCACAATGCCGGGAAAAACTTGCGCTGCTGGAATTTCGGGTGCAAATATTTTTTCCACTCCGAACCGCCCGTGGCCGCCTTTGTTTCTCCCCTGCTGTCGAGGTAATGCTGCGCGGTTCCCAGGTGCACGAGCGGCCATTCGATGTTGTAGAGACGGTCGAATTCACGCAGCTGTTCTTTCACGCTGTCGGAAAGGTTCGGCAGGGCGAGCACTTTATCTTCGAGCGTTTTCCCTTTCATTTCCTTCGCGAGTTGGAGAAAATTCCGCTGGTACTTTTCTTCGAACAGGCGAAGCGTGAGCGTTTTTTTCCCGGTGGCGCGGTTCAGTCCCGCATCTTTCCAGTACACGTGCTCGATGTATTCTTCCTCCGCCGGCTGCGGGCCGAGGCGCTTCTTTCCTTCGGCATTGACCAGGTTCTCCAGGCATGTGCAGTAGAGTTCGATGTACCTGAACTGCGCGCTCTGGAACCCGCTCGCGGGCGCGAGTGTTGTGCGGAACAGGTTGTAATCGTCGTAGCTCATGCCGTCTTTCATGATGCCGAAGGACGTGATCAGCATTTTCGTATAACGGCAGAGCCGCCCGAGCTTGTCCGACAAAATTTCTTCCGTGATCGCATTGTCGCCGGTGACCTGTTTTATTTCATGCATCATCAGCTTCAGCACCAGTTCCGTGACCTGGTGGTACATGATGAAAATTTCCTCATCCTTGAAATCGGTGCGCGGCTTCTGCAGGGAGAGCAGCGTGTCGACCTCGATGTAATCCCAATAGGTAATGGGTTTTGCGTGAAGCAGGCCGTTCAGGTACGTGGCCGGTTTTTCGCCGAGCGCGATGTATTTTTCTTCGATCGACCGGATGAGATTTTCGTTTTCCATTGGAGTTAGTTGAAGTTGTTGATTCCGAAAGCCAATAAACTGAGCACTTTAACCACTTCCATTCCTATATAAAAGAAGTGAAGTTTCGAGCGGGGCGGCGTTTCCCCGTTGACCAGCATTTCCGCTCTTTTATCGAGTGCCGGCAGCAGCCACACTGTTTGCAGCAGCAGCAGGAACAGGGCACAAAAATAAAACAAGGCCGAAGTTTCTGCATATCCTTTCGAAAAGAAGAGACTGACTGTTATCATTGTCGCGAACAGCCATTCCATTTTGTTCAGCGCATTAAAGACCAGCCGCCCGATCTCGAGGCCGAGCGGAATGGTAATACCCCGGGCGCGGAATTTCAGCCACGCTTCCATGAAACTTATCGCACCGACGAAACCAACCCACAGGAAGCAGGCTGCCAGCGCCACGGGGTATTTCACTTCCACCATCACAATACGGTCTTCGAAGGGTTTTCCCGGTAATAGTCGATCTTGTGCAGGAACATTTCGGCCATTTTTTCCGCCCGCCACTTCGCCTCTTCCGCTTTCGGCCCTGAAAAATGCGCGTTGACCGTTCCTTCAAAAAGCGCCATCCAGCGCCCGAAATGCTTGTCGCCCACAGGCAGCTTTGCATGCGGCACGAACGGGCTTCCGTAATAGGTATGCTCTTCCAGCAAAACCGTTTGCCAGAAGCGGTACATTTTTTCAAGATGCTCCGGCCACCGGTCTTTGATCACATTATTGAATATGCCGGCAAGCAGGTCGTCACCGCGGACCCGCGTGTAAAAATTGTCGACCAACATCCGGATGTCGGCCAGCGTCTGGATATCTTTTTTTTCCATGGAGAATCGATTACGGGTTACAGGCTCATGTAGCTGATCGCGTAATAAGCGGCCCAGCCGAAAAATGCGACGAGCAGGAGCCACAGCCAGCTGGGGATCCCGCGCGGGGTTTCACTTCCCTCGATGATGAACCTTTTCTGGTCGCCTTTATCGTAAGCATTGATCATGAGCGGGAGAACGCCGTCGATCACATCGTTTTCCTTCAGCCCGTTCACGGTGATCGCCGGGCCGTTGCGCACGAAAAAACGGATCTTGCGGATGCCTTCTCTCCCCGTGGGCGAACGGCTCACGATTTTCAGCACATGCTCCCCGTCGGTCAGCTTTTTGGTGTCGAATTCGAACTGGACCGGGGCGGATAATTCGGTAAACGGCTGCGGCTCGTCGTCGATGAAGAGCACAACCTTGCTTTTCTCGTCACTCATGGTTCTGTGATAAAAAGGCGTTCTTAATGTGGCCGGGACTTTTCTCCCCGGGCCGTACAAGGTATTTCACGGAAAAGATCAACGTCGCCAGTGTTATCCCCGCGATCGCCGCAACGATGACCCAGTCCCAGTTACTATCGGGGCCGGTTCCGTGCGTGAGATCGCGTGTAATGGCCGGTTGCTGCCGTGCGCAGGCATCGCACGCGACCGCCACGCGGCTGAGGCCGGCAAAGAGAAGCGTGAACAAAAGTTTCGTTTTCATCGTTGTTGATTTTAGTTCAACGGTTCCTGCACGAACGCATCCATGATCTTTTTGACCTCCTCCACGGTCAGCGGTTTGGCCTGGTTTCCCCAGCTGGTGCGCTCGTGGTTGATGATCGCGGTCACTTCTTCCGGCGTCAGCTTGTTATTGGCCCCGACCGGCGGCATGGCGGCGAATTCCGGGCGCGGGTCGTAGCCCTGCATGATGATGGAGACGAACAGGCTGATGCTGTCCCCGGTTACGATCGGGCTTCCCTTCAGCGCCGGGAATGCGCCTTTCAGGCCTTCCCCGTTCTCCTGGTGGCAGCTCTGGCAATTCGCGGCGTAGAGCGCCTGCCCGTCGGGCATGCTGTCGGATGAAGCGACGGCGATCTTTTTCGGGTACAGGAATTCCGGCGCGGGAGTTCCATCCGGCAGCGGAACCTGCTTCAAACCCTGGAGGTATGCAACCAGCTGCAGCGCCTCTTTCGTGGCAACGATCTTTCCCGGCCCGTCGCGGAATTGTTCCGGCACCGCAACTTCGACGTCGCCTTTGTCCAGCTTTTCCTTAACCTCGAACAGCCACGGATAAGCGGGCATGATGGATGATTCCACCACCGCCCTCGGCTGGTACAGGTGCAGCAGGTTCCATTCCAGGCTGGGCTGCCGGTTGCCGACGTCGGTAAGGTCCGGGCCCGTGCGTTCCGTTCCCATCAGCGTTGCGGTGTTGCGCCAGAAACCGTTGCGCGTGTTCCCTGCATAATCGGCCGGAACGCCCGGGCGCTTGCCCCACACTTTATCCATGTCGATGTTGCGGACCTGTTGCGTGTGACACGACACGCAGCCGTTGGAGATGAAGATGTCTTTCCCCGCGCGCGCATCGGCGCTCAGCGGAACTGCGCCCGGGAGCGGCGCGTTGCTGCGCTGGTTTTCGAGCGCGGGCAGAATGGCGACAAAGAGCGTCAGCGTGACGAAGAGCCAGAATGCCGTGCTGAAGAGTTTCCTGTGATTATTGAAAAAGTCCATTTTGATTCCAGTTAAATTTCTGCAGTTGCCTTTTCTTTCTTCGTCTCACGTCCTTGCGTTGCAACTTCCTTCTTCGCCAGCGCTTCGAGGATGCCGGGAGCGGATTTCGGAATGACGATCTCTTTTTTGCGTCTCGTCATTTTATAGAAGTTGATCGCGAATACGATGTGGGAAAGCCACATCAGCGTTCCGCCGATCGCGCGCCAGAGCCAGTACGGGGCCATCAGCTCCACGCTGTCGATGAACGGCTTCCCTTCCATCCACGCCAGGCCTTTCAGCGTTCCGCCGATCATCAGCGGGACGGTATAGAAAAGAAGACCTGCAAGCGCCAGCCAGAAGTGCACGCCGACCATTACCTGCGGCGGTTCTTTGCCGGTCAGCCGTGGTACCAGCGAATAAATAAACGCCCAAAGCATGAAGCTCACGATCCCGTACATCGTCAGGTGCGAGTGCGCCACGGTGAAGTCGGTGAAATGCCACACCTGGTTCGTGAAACGGAACGCTTCCGCCGTGCCCTGCAGCGAGCCGGTGAAATAAAAGATGATGCCGACGAGGTAGAACGGAAGCGTGTAGCTGCTTTTCAGCTTGCTCCAGGCGCCCCTGAACGTCATCAGGAAGTTCGTCGTTCCGGCCACGACAGGAATGACCATTCCCATGCTGCCCACGATGGCCACCGTCTGCAGCCACCATGGGATGGCGCTGAAGATGAAATGGTGCGTGCCGATCAGCGTGTAGAAAAGGATCTGCGTCCAGAACGCGAGCACGCCGATGCTGTAGGAATAAATGGGTTTGTTGAGCTGCTGCGGGAGGAAATAATACATGAGCCCGAGGTTGAACAGCATGAACCACATGCCCACGCCCTGGTGCATGTAATAACCCTGGATAATGGTTTCTCCCAGCCCGTTCTGCCACGACGGCCAGTACGCGATGAATGCGATGACGAGCAGGAACATCATGGCGGAAATGATGTACCAGTTCGAAACGTAAATTTCTTTCGTCGTGCGGTTCGCGATCGTTTTAATGAAATTTCCGAGCGACAGGATCACGCCGTACCCGAACAGCGCCATTACCGGCCACACGTATTCACGGTATTCTCCGCCGCCGTTGTTGATCCCGGCCATCAGGAAAATGCTGCCGAGGATAACCGATGCGTTGACCAGGATAAGCGAACGATAACCGCGCTTAATATTGATGGCCGCATTGCTCACGCGCGACACGACGTAGTAGCCGAGCCCGATCATGGCCAGCGATGCCCATCCCCAGAACACCGCGTTCGTATGCACCGGGCGCAAACGGCCGAAGCTCAGCCAGCTCACGTGGTCGATGTCGGGGCTTGTGAATTTTATGCCCAGGTACTCCCCCACTGTCGTGCCGAACAGCAGCCAGAACGTTGCCGTTCCGAGAAACCAGATCACCAGCTTCGACAGCTCTGCAGGGATCGGCGGGCGTTTCTGTCCTTTCTTTTTCGGTTCAAAAAACTGGATGTGTTCCTCGTGGTTGACGTTGTCGATCAGCCCTTTCGTATCGGCAGGCGCAGCAGTTCCCGCCAGCGCGCGCGACGAAACCGACCAGGAAAGCTCTGCCTTCCGCTCCTCCAGCTTCCTGATCTCCTCCGGGCTGAGGTTATCCAGCCAGCTGTTAAACGCCTCCTGCTCTCTTTTCTGCCGGAACGACCGGAGAGCCGCAAAACCTTTCACGATCGCGAGCGCCGCGCCGGCAAGTATCGGGATCATGATCAACACGATCGTAATGATCACCCCGGATTCACTGAATACATCTTGCTTTTCCATTCCCCTGTTTTTTCTTCTTCATCGTTTTGTTTTCCATCATCTATATAAGATAAAAAGACCTTTTTATCCTATATAGGATTAAAAATTATCAGCGCCGCAGAAAGGTCAGTCCTTTCTTCATACCGGTCGAAAGCTCGAGGAGGTTCGTGCTTTCCAGCATGTTCTTCAGGTCATTCCGTATTTTTTTGAATTTGTCATGAACGGGACACGGCTGCTTCGCCGAGCATTCCTTCAGTCCGAGGCCGCAGCCTGTGTACACCGCATTGCCGTCGATGGCCATAACAATATGGCTCAGTTTGATCCTGGACATTTTCTTCCGGTCGATCTCAAAACCGCCAGTTGGACCTTTTACGGAGGAGATGATCTCGCTCTTTGCAAGAAGCTGCAGGATCTTGGCCGTAAACGCTTCCGGGGAGCCGATCTCTTTCGCAATATCCTTCAGGTTGACCCTGCGGCCTTCCCGCGATTGCTCGGCAACGTAGATGGCTGCCCGAATGCCGTATTCACAAGCTTTTG
The DNA here is from genome assembly GCA_966211705.1 of uncultured Chryseobacterium sp. Classification (GTDB taxonomy): domain Bacteria; phylum Bacteroidota; class Bacteroidia; order Palsa-965; family Palsa-965. Next base: position 6,301 of record CBIHOC010000001.1, on the reverse strand, counting down.
AAAACATCCCTGGGGTTTTTCGGGTGCAAATATACGATCATTTTTAATTCGGATAAAAATATCCGAGATAAAATATGCGGCGGCACATGTTTGTTGCTGTGCCGCATCATCTCCTCTGCTCCTCCGTTTTGTTCTGCAGCTTCATCAGCGCCGGCCACGCATTCTTATTCTATAACGTCCAGCCGAAACTTGCTCCCATTGATATCCACACCGCATGTTTTACCAGGAAAGCATTTTCATGGTTATCATAACTTCCCGGGTACAAATGAGGAGTGAATGCAAATCGCAGCATGAATCCATTATATCCGAAGAAACTATAACCCAATCTCGGGAAAAATTGAATTGCGGTATTTTTCACAATCGAACGTTCATACCAGGGGCCTCCGCCGCTTGCCCGCTCGTAAACAAATTCCTGTTTCCCGAATGCGACAACGCTGCCCACGCCGATTTCAAAGTAATGACGCTCGATGCCTTCACTCCCTACCTGGAGCGCAAATTCTACCGGGAAAAAATTTATCCAGGACTTTTCCGCGCGATTCAACTGATCCCTGTAAGCTCCCCAGCCAGCTGAACCCATTACAAAAAGCCAGGATTTTTTCAGTTGCGTCCGATAAGCAACGTTCAGGGAAGCGGACCCTTTTACGGCAAGTCCTCCTGCGTTGAAGCTGTAATAATTATGCCCAAATAGCTCTGCGTAAATGAAATAATGACGGCAGTTACCCGGCAAACTATCCTTTCGTGCAAACGAAGAAGTGCTTGCAAGGAGCAAGATAACAATCGACAATGCAGCTTTTTTCAATTTACTCGGATTGTATTAAGAAGCAATATACTCCACTTTCTCATATTCCAAATTTGTTATGAAAAGGTCACTCCTCCGATTTGTTCTGCAATTTCATCAGCGCCGACCATGCATTCTTCGTGATCATCACGTGGTTGCAAGGCCCGTCTTCCCCGAAAAATAATACGCTCAAAGAATTCCGGAATTCATGACGAGAATCATGTTCCTCCCGGCATCCCGCAACCGGCGGGGCTTTTTCACATTATTTACCACCGTTTATTAAGAGTATAAAAGTACTTTAATACTTTTATTATTGAAAAACATTTACCTTTGTCCTGAATCAAAAACCACAATCCAACATGGAATCAATGACACTGGACGTGACCAAGCTCGAGCCACGCCAAAAGCACCCCACCATCTTCCGGATGTTCGATGAGCTCAGCGAAGGCGGAAACCTCACCATCCACAACGACCACGACCCCAAGCCGCTGTATTACCAGCTCCTCGGCGAACGCGGCAACACGTTTACCTGGCAATACCTGCAGGAAGGACCGGAAGCGTGGGAAGTGAAGATCTCGAAAAAGAGATCGGGTGAAACGGATGAAACGCTCGGGCAGATCGCTTCGAAAGACATCCGCAAAGCGCAGATCTTCAAAAAATACGGGCTCGACTTCTGCTGCGGCGGAAAAAAATCGCTGAAAACGGCGTGCGCTGAAAAAGGGCTGGACGTCGTGCAGGTGGAAAAAGAATTGAACAACGTGGACCAGGCGGTATTTGCCCGTCCCATGCCCTACCAGGACTGGAACGCGGATTTCCTGGCCGATTACATCGTGAACACGCACCACACGTATGTAAAGAAAAACCTGCCGGACATCAGCCAGTTCGCCCAGAAAGTGGCGATCGTGCATGGGCCGCAGCACCCGGAACTCCCGGAAGTGAATTCTTACGTGGAGAAAGTCGCTGCCGAGCTCACTTCGCACATGATGCGCGAGGAACAGATACTTTTCCCTTTCATCAAACAACTGGTTGCGGCGAAGAACGGCGGTTCCGATTCTTCGGGCTTCAGCGTTGCCGGTCCCATCAGCGTGATGGAGATGGAGCACGACATGGTGGGCACCTACATGGCGAAGATCCGCGATCTGACCGACGGTTACACGATTCCCGCAGGCGCGTGCACGAGCTACAAGCTCCTGTTCAAGCTGCTCGAAGAATTCGAAGAAGACCTTCACCTCCACATTCACCTCGAGAACAACATCCTGTTCCCGAAAGCGCAGGAGATCGAAAACGAACTGAGAAAATAAATTTCATATCCCATGTCACGGCCGCTCAAACGTCATCCCGCCCTCGTGCCGCTTTCGCGCGATCATCACCACGCGCTTTTGCTGGTATGGAAGATCAGGCAGGGATTGAAACAGGAAGCCGGCGGCGAGCGGATCTCACGTTACCTGCTCTATTTCTTCCGCGATTTCCTGGAGGCACATTTCCGGGAAGAAGAAGAACATCTTTTTGTGCTGCTGGAAGCGGATGACGAGCTGAGACGGCGGGCGGAGCAAGAACACCGGGAAATTTCCAACCTGGTGACGGCGATAGAAACAGGGAAAGATGCAACCTCACTTCTTTCCCCCTTCGCCGACTTGCTGGAGCGGCACATCCGTTTCGAAGAGCGCGAGCTTTTCAATCACATCGAAGCGGTTGCCGGGCCGCACCTCCTGGCTGTCGCGAATGAAAAGGCACACCGCGCGGTTCTTATGGAAAAGGAACTGTGGGAAGACGAATTCTGGAAAACGAAAAACTCAACGATTGCCCGGATGTCTTAAATTGTTTTAAAAACAACACCATGAAAAAAATGACCTTCATTTTCGCGATCGCTGCCGCCCTGCTCTTCACCCGTTGCGGCGAAGGGTCGCACGAGCATGCGCACGATTCCACACCGGCCGCCGGCCATGCGCACGAACATGAGCATGCCGCGCCTGCAAAAGAGCTCGCGCTCAACAACGGCATGAAATGGAAGGCGGACGAACCCACGAAAGCGAACGTTGCCGCATTGCAAACCATCGCCGCTGAATTTGATGCTTCCGGCGACAAGTCACTTGCAGGATATACCTCGACGGGTGAAAAGCTGGGTGAAGGAATTTCGCAGCTGGTCTCCGCCTGCAGGATGTCGGGCGCCGATCACGATGCGCTTCACCTCTGGCTGGAGCCGCTCATGGGTTCCGTCAACGCGCTGGAAAAAGCGGACGCCCCCGGAACCGCAGCAGCCACCTACAACGAGATCCGCGAACGGCTCGCGCTCTTCAACATCTATTTCGAATAAACGCAGCTAACTCAGCCCCATGAAAATCAACGCAGAAACCCGCCTCGCGCCGATCCTGAAGCACCACGCAGGAGCGCTCGACGCCATCGTGTCGCTCCGGCCGCACTATGAAAAGCTCCGCAACCCCATCCTCCGCAAGCTGATGGCCGGCCGCACATCCATCCGCCAGGCCGCGAAGATCGGGGGATGCACGCCGGAAGATTTTTTCAACGCGCTGATGCCGCTCGGCTTCGAGATCGACCGCGGGGCCGCAGCTCCTGCCCCGGAAGCGCCGGAAATGCCGGCGTTCATGCAATCGCTGCAGGAAGAAAAAGTGGTAACGCTCGACGTGCGGCCGATACTCGCCGGCGGGAAAGATCCGCTGTCGGCCATCCTCGGCAAGCTCAAAGAGATCGGCGATGACGAGGTGCTGAAGATCGTCAACACGTTCGAGCCAACGCCGCTGATGGGGCTGCTGAAAAAGCAAGGCTACGAATCGTACGCGAAAGAGCTCGACAGCGACACGGTGGAAACCTGGTTCCGGAAAACGACGGCGGGGAAAATGGAAACCACGTTTCCTGCAAACAAGGACGCAGAAGGCTGGGCGCCCATGCTCGCGCGGTTCGGCGGAAAGCTGGCGGAAGTCGATGTGCGTGAAATGGAAATGCCGCAGCCGATGATGACCATCCTGGATGCGCTCGAAAAGCTCGCCCCGGGCAACGCGTTGTTCGTACACCACAAGCGCGTGCCGATTTTCCTGCTTCCCGAGCTGAAAGACCGCAATTTCGATTTCCGCATCCGCGAGATCGACGGCGATTACGTGCAAATGCTGATCTTCAGGAATTAAAATGTTTACGGCGACAGGAAACAACGGATTGCAGAAAACCACTTCGCATAAGGTGGTCATCCCGTTTTACCTGTACGCTTCCATCGCTTTTTTTGCAGGGTCGCTGCTGCTGCTTTTGTCGGGCTCCATTTTCGACCAGCATTTTTTCAACCCGCGCTCCCTCGCCCTCACGCACCTGCTCGCGCTCGGCTGGGGCATGATGATCATTTTCGGCGCTTCGCACCAATTAGTACCCGTGCTTACGAACGCGCGTTTGTACAGCGACAAACTGGCCGGGGCCTGCTTTTTGTGCGCGGGAACAGGCATTCCGCTGCTCACCGCGGGGTTTTACCTGTTCAACACGGGACCGTTGCTGCTGGCGGGCGGAACCCTGGTGAACATCGGCGTGCTGCTGTTCCTCATAAACGTATTCATGACCATCCGCAGCAGCGGGAAAGAAGACGTGCATGCGCTGTTCCTGTTCACCGCCGCAGCATGGTTGTTCCTGACGGCCCTTTTCGGGTTGCTGATCGCGATCAATTTTTCACACCCGTTCCTGCCCGGCGATTTCCTGCGCTACCTGCCGCTGCACGCGCACATGGGCATCGTGGGCTGGTTCCTGCTGCTGATCATCGGCGTGGGCTCGCGGCTGATCCCGCTTTTCCTGATCTCGAAATACAATTCCCCGGGACTGCTGTGGACGATCTTCGTGCTTGTCAATGCCGGGCTCGCCGGTTTCGTCGCGGACCATCTTTTTTTCGGCCCGACTTCGCGAATGTTGATCTACGTGTCATGCGTAACCGCCGGAATTCTCCTGTTCGCTTTCTATTGCGCAAAAGCATTCCGCCAGCGCATACGGCGGCAGGTCGACGGGCAGCTGAAGATCTCGCTGGCGGCGGTGGTGCTGATGTTCTTGCCGGTGATCTGCCTGTCGTTCGTTCTTATTTTTCACAAAGACCCTGCGATGGAATCGCGGCTCATTCATTTTTACGGCTTCTCGATCTTCATGGGCTGGATCACGGCGCTCATTCTCGGGATGACGTTTAAAACCTTCCCGTTCATCGTATGGAATAAGGTCTATCATCAAAAAGCTTCATCCGCAAAAACGCCTTCGCCCAAAGAACTTTTTTCCGGCCAGCTTTTCCGGCTGATGATGCTCTGTTACCTGCCCGGCTTCGTGCTGGCAGGCGCCGGCATCCTTACACGGTCGGCCATGATGACCGGCACCGGTTCCGTGCTGCTGGTGCTGTCGGCCATTTTTTACAACTGGAACGTTTTCAGGGTGCTGTTCCATCAACCCAAAACCTCATGAGCATTACAACCAACGATACGATGAAATCGCTCGTGGCGGAAACTGCGCTGCGAATGGTTTTCGACCCGGAGATCGGGATCAACATCATCGACCTCGGGCTCGTTTACGACATCCTGTTCAACGAAGAAGAAAAACGCATCACCGTGCGCATGACGCTCACCACGGAGTTCTGTCCCATGGGCGAATCGATCGTGCGGAACACGGAAGAGGCGATGCAAAGCGCTTTCCCGGGTTACGAGATCCTCGTGGAGCTCACGTTCGAGCCGGCGTGGAGCTATGACCGCATCTCCGAAGAAGGAAAAGAATTCCTAACTATGTAGCCATGCTGAGTTATTCCTGCAAAACCGCCATAAAAGCCGTCATCTACCTCGCCTCGAAATACGAATCGGGGTCGCGTGAATCCATACGCACCATTGCGGACAGCATCGATGCCAGCGAGCATACGGTCGGCAAGCTCCTGCAGTCGCTCGTGAAGCAGGACGTCATCAACAGCACCAAAGGCCCGGGCGGAGGATTTTATCTTTCGAAGCAGCAACTGCAGCAGCCGGTGATCAATATCGTTTTTGCGGTGGATGGAAAAAATCTTTTCCGTGAATGCGGCCTCGGCCTGAACAAATGCTCTGAAAAGCACCCCTGCCCGATCCATTTCGAATACAAGGAATCGCGCGACATGATGGAAAATCTTTTCCGCAAGAAAAAAGTGAGCGAGCTGTCGCAGGTGGTAGATGCGGGGATGTCGTTTTTGCATAATGCATAAAGCCGGATCGTCCCACCGGGGGGCGTTGGTCTTCGACGATTTTCATTGACTGCACCCGCACAACAGGTCGCCCCGATGGGGCTTTCATCGGTTTTCTATTTGCGTTTTTATAAACAGTTCGCTCCTACGGAGCTAAAAGCGATATGCGTCGCTAATTAAAATTTTGCTAACAAAATGAGGAACTCCGCAGGATCGAACTGTTTATTGTAAATACTCCTGTCGTTTTTTTGAACCCCGATAAGGCTTTCATCGGGTTTCTATTTGCTTTTTTATAAACAGGTCGCTCCTACGGAGCTAAAAGCGATATGCGTCGCTAATTAAAATTTTGCTAACAA